>DASWVP010000305.1:0-8550 GCA_036401175.1 Azospirillum sp.
GCAGGCGGCGCAGCGCGTTGCCCTCGGCCACCACGAGGCGCAGGTGCGCGGCGCGCGCCGCCGTGGCGACCAGACCGCGCGCCGGGGCGAACAGGAAGCTGAACAGGAACAGCGCCCCCGCCACCAGCACGATCACGGCGCCCGCCGGCAGGTTGGGGAACAGCGCCGACAGCGCGGCGCCGAGCCAGCCGCTGAGCGCGCCGACGAGCGCGGCGATCAGCGTCATGGCGCCCAGCCGCTCGGTCCAGAAGCGCGCCGCCGCCGGCGGGATGATCAGCAGCGCCACGATCAGCACCAGCCCTACCGTCTGCAATCCGATCACCGTGACCAGCGTCGCCAGCCCCATCAGCGCGATGTCCAGCCGCGCCACCGGCCAGCCCTGCCCACCTGCAAAGCCGGGGTCGAAGGCGATCAGACGGAGTTCCTTGAACAGCAGCGTCACCGCCGCCGCCGCGGCCAGCGCCAGCACGCCCATGCCGATCGCCTCGCCGCGGCTCATGGCCGCCGTCTGGCCGAGGATGAAGCCCTTGATCCCCGCCTGCCCGCCCACCTCCAGCGCCTGGATGTGGCTGAGCAGCACCACGCCCAGGCCGAAGAACACCGACAGCACGATGCCGATGGCGGCGTCCTCGGTCAGGCGGGTGAAGCGGACGATGGCCTGCACCGTCAGCACGCCGATCAGGCCGCTGGTCACCGCCCCGGCCAGCAGCAGCGGCAGCGAGCGGCCCGGCATCTCCAGCGCCACGCCCAGCAGGAACGCGGCGGCGATGCCCGGCAGCGTGGCGTGGCTGAGCGCGTCGCTGATCAGCGCGCGGCGGCGCAGCAGCAGGAAGGTGCCGACCATGCCCGCCGCCAGCCCCAGCGCCGCCGTGCCGGCGACCACCACGGCGGTGTTGAAGCCGGCCTGGAGGGTGAGGACGCGCAACGCCTCGGCGATCACCGGGGTGCCTCCGGCCCGGCCATCAGCCGCCCGGCGCCGTAGGTGTGGGCGAGGTTGTCCCGTGTCAGAACCTGGCTCACCGGCCCCGCCGCGACGACGCGGGTGTTGAGCAGCAGGACGTGGTCGAAGGTGTCGGCCACCGTCTGCAGATCATGGTGCACGCAGATCACCGTGCGCCCGGCGGCGTCCAGGTCGCGCAGCACGTCCAGCACGGCGCGCTCGGTGGCGGCGTCGACGCCGGCGAACGGCTCGTCCATCAGGTAGAGCCGCGCCTCCTGCGCCAGCGCGCGGGCGAGGAACACGCGCTGCTGCTGCCCGCCGGAAAGCTGGCCGATCGGCCGGTCGGCGAAGCCGGCCATGCCGACGCGCTCCAGCGCCGCCATGACGGCGTCCCGGTGGGCGCGCGAGACGCGGCGGAACCAGCCGATCATGCCGTAGCGCCCCATCGCCACCACGTCGCGCGCTGAGACGGGGAAGTCCCAGTCCACGCTTTCCCGCTGCGGCACGTAGCCGACCAGCCGGCGCTGCTTCGCCAAAGGCGCGCCGAACACCTCCACCCGGCCGGACACCGTGGGCACCAGCCCAAGCGCCGCCTTGATCAGCGTCGACTTGCCCGCCCCGTTCGGCCCGACCACGGCGATCAGGCCGCGCGGCGGGGCGGTGTAGGTCACATCCCACAGCACCGGCTTGCGGTGGTAGGCGACGGTCAGGCCACGGATCGCCAGCGGGCTCGGCTCCACCAGGGATTCGTTCGGGTCATCGGCGTCGCTGCCGGTGCCCGGTTTGCGCCACATGTACTGCATCGCCGTTCCTTTCAGCGCGCCGCCTCTGAATGTGCGGCCAGGCGCAGCTTGCCCTGGAAGCCGCCGGCCGGCGCCGTGCCGCCCAGCGACCGGGCGATGGTCGTCACGTTGTGGTCGATCATGCCGATGTACGTGCCCTCGTACGTGCCGGGCGCGCCCATGGCGTCGGAGAACAGGGCGCCGCCCAGCGCCACCGCGTGGCCGCGCGCCGCCGCCCCCGCGACCAGCGCCAGGACGTTGCGCTCCGACACGCTGGTCTCGGGGAACACGGCGGGGAGCTTGCGGTCGGCCAGCAGCGCCACCAGCTCCTCGATGGTCTTCAGGCCGGCTTCGGATTCGGTGCTGATGCCCTGGATGCCGCGCACCTCGACGCCGTAGGCGCGGCCCATGTAGGTGAAGGCGTCGTGCGCGGTGACCAGCACCCGCGCGCTCGCCGGGATCGACGCCATGACCCGCCGGGCGTACGCGTCCAGCTCCCGCAGTTGCGCCCCGTACGTGTCGGCGTTGCGGGCGTACGTGCCGGCGCCCTCTGGGTCGGCGGACGACAGCGCGCCGCGCGTCGCCTCCAGCGCCTGCATCCACAGCGCCACGTCCATCCAGACGTGCGGGTCGTAATGCCCGGCGAACTCCGGCGGGGCGATCAGGCGGGCCTCGTCCACCCCCTCGGCCACGGCGATCACCGGCTTGCCGGCCGCCGACAGGCGCTCGAACGCGTCGCTCATGGTGCCTTCCAGGCGCAGGCCGTTGATCAGCACCACGTCGGCGCGCAGCAGGCGTGCCATGTCCGAGCGCGTCGGCTTGTAAAGGTGCGGGTCGACGCCCTCGCCCATCAGCGCCGACACCTCCGCCCGGTCGCCGGCCACGGCGCGCGCGAGGTCGGCGACCATGCCGGTGGTGGCGACCACGCCCAGCCGCTTCGCCGCCGCCGGTCCGGCGGCCAGCAGCACGGGTGCGACGATCAGCATCAGCAGCGCCACCCGCCGCCACCCGCCAAGCAATGCGGTGGCCGTGCGATTCATGGCGGAAGCTGAACATATATTCATATTCTTCGTCTTTCAGACTATCCCATCCGGTCGAAAATAAACCGTCGCCGATGGTCTTGCGTTCCACAGAATATATGAAGCCCTTTGGAACGACGGCAAGGCGAGCACCGATCGCCGTGACGGGTTACGGGAATCCGCCGGCTGGGCTATACTGGCGGGCATGATCGTGCTGTTCACCGACTTCGGCCTCAACGGGCCGTACACCGGGCAGGTCAAGGCGGTCCTGGCGCGGGAGGCGCCGGGCGTGCCCGTCATCGACCTGTTCGCCGACGCCCCCGTGTGGGACCCGCAACTCTCCGCCTACCTGCTGGCGGCCTACGCGCACGAGTTCCCGGCCGGCACCGTCTTTCTGTGCGTGGTCGATCCCGGCGTCGGCACGGAGCGCCGGCCGCTGGTGGTGGAGGCCGATGGGCGGCGCTTCATCGGCCCCGACAACGGCCTGTTCGAGCTGGTCCGCCGCCGTGCCATCGACGTGAGCGCCGCCGCCATCGACTGGCGGCCGGCCCGGCTGTCGGCCACCTTCCACGGCCGCGACCTGTTCGCCCCGGTGGCGGCGCGGCTGGCGCTGAACCGGCAGCCGCTCGCCACGACGCTTGCCCCGGAGGAGATCGCCCGGCCGGACTGGCCGGACGACCTTCCCGTGGTCGTCTACGTCGACGTCTACGGCAACGCCATGACCGGCCTGCGCGCCTCGGCGCTGCCCGACGAGGCGGTGCTGGTGGTGGGGGACGTGGTGGTGCCGCGCGGCCGCACCTTCGCCGACGTGCCGACGGGCGAGGCGCTGTGGTACGAGAATTCGAACGGGCTGGCGGAAATCGCCGTCAACCGCGGCCGCGCCGACGACGACCTGGGCCTCGCGGTCGGCGTGCCGGTGGCGGTGGAGGTCTGAGCGTCAGCGGATGCGGACGACGATCTTCCGGTGCAGCAGCGCCAGCATGGGAAGGTCGCTGGGCCGGTTGCCGTAGCCCCAGGTTTCGGTGAAGGGACCGTGTTGCGCCAGCCAGGCGCCGACGCGTTCGGCCTTGTCGGCGCGCACGCAGTTGCCGGTGGCGAGCCGCCCGGTGAGGCGGCCGTCCGCCACCTCCATGCCGGTCGCCAGCACGTCGTCCACCGGCAGCCCGGACAGCAGCGCCGGCATGTAGACGTCCAGCGCGCCGGTGGCGACCACCACCCGCCGCCCGGCGGCGCGGTGGGTGTGCAACGCCTCCAGCGTCGGTTCGTACCAGCGCAGCTTCGCCGCCAGCCGTTCTGCCGCCGCCGCCGCCTCGGCCAGCGGCAGGCCGTTCAGCGTGCGTTTCAGCAGGATCGACTTGACCGAGCCGCGGAAATCCACGCCGGGGCCGCGGCCGCGCACGTGGCGATGGCCGGCGGAGCGGATGGCGTCGGCGAACGCCAGATGCGTGCGGCGCCGGCCGATCACCTCGGCGATGAACAGCAGGAGGCTGTCGCCGTGGATGAGCGTTCCGTCGAAGTCGAAGAAGGCAACGCCACGTGTCTGCATGCCCGGCAGAGTAGCAGATTCCCGCCGCCCCGCGACAGGTCGGCGTTCGCCGGATCAGTGCAGCGAGGTTTCGGGGAACTGCGGGTCGGGGTCTTCCTCGCCGATGTCGCCGGCCATGCCCTCGATTCCGGCCTTCAGGGCGATGAGGAAGCCGAGGATCTCGGCCGTATCCTGCTCCATCCCGTCGAGCCGGGCGTCGACGGCGTCGAACCGCTTGTTCAGCAGCTCGGTCAGGCGGTCGAGGCGGGCGAGGAGGGCGTCTTCATGTGTGCTCATGGGCTCGGGCCGACTCGCGATCGCTGTTGATGGGATTCTAAGCTGGCGTTGCCGCGCCGCAACGCCCAGCCCCGCAGCCGTTGCACCCCGCAAGCGACGCGGGGCCTCCGCACCACCGCCAAATGGAGTGCCCTTGGGGCGCGTCCGGGGCGGCGGGCCAGGAAAACAGGCCGGCTTTTCAGCCTGCCTCGGCTCCCGAACGGCCGATGGGCACGCCGTACAGCTCCAGCCGATGGCCGATGAGCCGGTAGCCGAGTTCGCGCGCGATCATCTCCTTCAGGCGCTCCAACTCCTCGTTGGTGAACTCCAGCACCTCGCCCGTCTGCAAATTGATCAGGTGGTCGTGGTGCTCGTCACGCTTCTCCTCATAGCGGGCGCGGCCGTCGCCGAAGTCGAGCCGTTCGATCACCTGCGCCTCCTCGAACAGGCGCATGGTGCGGTACACCGTGGCGATGGAGATGCGCGGGTCGATGGCGGTGGCGCGGCGGTGCACCTCCTCGACGTCGGGGTGGTCGTTCGATTCCGACAGCACGCGGGAGATCACCCGCCGCTGGTCGGTCATCTTCAGCCCCTTCTGGTGGCACAGGTCTTCGATGCGCGTCGGCATGCTCGCCTCCCTTTGCCCAGGAAGATAATGCGCCAGGGGGGCATTCTCAAACCACAGCGTGGCGGTGGGTCTTTTTTCAAGCGGGTTGCCGGTCGGTGGGCCGCTCGTAGGTTGGGTTTTCGCAAGGGCTCAACCCAACCTACGAAATCCAGGCTGTGGCCCAATCCGCTATGATGGAGGCGCCGCGACGGTGTGCCGCGTCATGCATCCGTGTGGTTGAGCGATGGTCGGGCTTATAACGAAGACGGCGGGTGGATGGCCCACCCGCCGCATTCGAAGGAGGAAAGAAGGCATGAGGAAGATGCCCTTTCTCCTGGTGCTTCAATGGCGTGGTTGGCTGATCACGATCAGCCGTCCCCGCCGCTAAGCCCTGGAACGAGCCGGTGGGTGCGGGAACACCCACCGGCCACCTCCGGCAATATACGCGCGGCGCGCGCGTTTTTCAATTCACGCCGCCAGCCCCTTGGCCAGCATCGACGACAGCCGGCGCGCGAAGGCGGCCGGGTCGGGGAGCGGGTCGCCCTCGACGATGCGCGCCTGATCGAGCAACAGCCACGCCATCTCGTCCAGATCGCCGCCGGCGCCGCCGGTCTTGGCCCGCTCGGTCAGGCGCTTGATCAGCGGGTGGCCGGGGTTCAGCTCCAGGATGCGCTTGGATTCGCCCATGCCCAGCTGCTTGTGCTGCTTGAGCAGGCGTTCCAGGTGCATGTCCATGTCGTTGTCGTCGGCGACGAGGCAGACCGGGCTGTCGGTCAGGCGTTCGGACGAACGGACGTCCTTCACCATGTCGCCCAGCGTCAGCTTGAACAGCGCGATCAGGCTGGCGAGGTCGCCTTCCGGCACCTTGTCGGCGTCCGGCTTGTCCTCGCCGCCCTGGATCTTGCCCAGGTCGGCGCCGCCGCGGGTGACCGACTTGAACGGCTTGTCCTTGTACTGGGCGACGGCCTGCACCCAGAACTCGTCCACCGGGTCGGTCAGCAGCAGAACCTCCACACCCTTGGCGCGGAAGCCTTCGAGCTGCGGGCTCTTGAGCAGGCCGTCCACGTCGTCGCCGGCGATGGTGAAGATGGTGTCCTGCCCCTCCTTCATGCGGCCGACATAATCCTCCAGCGACACCCAGCCGTCACCGGCGGTGGTGCGGAAGCGCAGCAGCTTCATGAGGTCGTCGCGGTGCTCGAAGTCCTCGTACAGGCCCTCCTTCAGCACGGCGCCGAAGTTCTCCCAGAAGGTCGTGTAGGCCTCGGCGGTTTCGGCGTCGGCCGCCTTTTTGTTCAGCTCGCCCAGCACGCGCCGGGTGATGCCGGCGCGGATCTTCGCCAGCATCGGGTTGTGCTGGAGCATTTCGCGGCTGATGTTGAGCGGCAGGTCCTCGGTGTCCACCACACCCTTGAGGAAGCGCAGGTAGGGCGGCACCAGCCCCTCCGTGCCTTCCGTGATGAACACGCGCTTGACGTACAGCTTCACGCGGTGCGCGCGCTTGGGGTCGAACAGGTCGAAGGGCTTGGATGTCGGCACGAACAGCAGGTTGGTGTACTCGATCGCCCCTTCGGCCCGCCAGTGCAGGGTCAGCCACGGATCATCGAAGCTGTGGCCGACGTGGTGGTAGAATTCCTTGTACTGCTCGGCCGTGATCTCGGTCTTCGAGCGCATCCACAGGGCCGACGCGCTGTTCAGCGACTTGGCCTCGTCACCGTCCCCGAACAGGATGGGGATGGCGATATGGTCGGAGTACTTGCGCACGATGGCGCCCAGGCGGTGCTCCTCCAGGTACTCGTCGTCGCCTTCGCGCAGGTGCAGGACCACGCGGGTGCCGCGCGCGACAGTTTCCGCTTCGGCGATGGTGAATTCGCCCTTGCCGTCGGATTCCCAGCGCCAGCCCTGCTCCTCGCCGGCCTTGCGGGTCAGCACCTCGACGCGCTCGGCCACCATGAAGGCGGAGTAGAAGCCGACGCCGAACTGGCCGATCAGGCTGACGTCCTTCCTGGAGTCGCCAGTGAGCTGGCGCATGAAGGCGGCGGTGCCGGACCGGGCGATGGTGCCCAGGTTCTCGACGAGGTCCTCACGGTTCATGCCGATGCCGTTGTCGACAACGGTGAGCGTGCGCGCGTCCTTGTCCGCGATCAGGCGGACCTTGAGGTTCGGGTCCTCGGCCGACAGCTCCGGCTGCGTCAGCGCGGCGTAGCGCAGCCGGTCGCAGGCGTCGGAGGCGTTCGAGACAAGCTCGCGCAGGAAGACCTCCTTCTCGCTGTAGAGCGAGTGCGCGACGATGTCGAGCAGGCGGCTGACCTCGGCCTGAAAACTGAGCCGTTCCTCGGTCATGGGTATCACCATCTTCTTGGTTCGTTGGTCGGGTGGAACAAATCCGGCGCATATGTGAGCGAGCGGGCCCCGCCGTGCAAGGCCCGCGTGCATTGCCGCCGTGCGGATCGTGTCGGGTGGGAGCAACGTTGGGTTTTCGGCTCCGCCTCAACCCAACCTACAGGTCAGTCGTAGGTTGGGTTGAGCACCAGCGAAAACCCAACATCGGCATCCCTACGTCCGCTTCGCACCCTTCCTCGCCGGCTCCGGCTTCGGCTCCGGTTCCGGTTCGGCCTCGTTACCGCCGCCGAGCAGCGGCACAAGGTCGGTGCCGTTGAGCAGCAGCTTGCCCTCCGGCGTCAGGTCGATGCGGTAGGTGCGCAGCTCCTGGCCCCGCTCGTCCTTGCTCTGCTGGCCCAGCGCCTGGATCATGGTCAGCGCCTGGATGCTGCCCTGCGTGTCCGGGTCGGGCTTGGCGCCGCGCTTGGGCTGCAACACCTTGATGGCGGTGTCGAGCCCGCGCATCACCAGCGAGAAGGCGCCGACCGCGCCGAAGGTGGCGTTCTGCGTGAAGGTCGCCTGACCGTTCAGCGTGCCGGCGGCGGCGGCGGTGACGACGGACAGCCGGTCGAGCTTGATCTCGCTGCCCGCCTGCCCGAGGGCGCCCAGGAACTGGAACCCGGCCATGGCGCCGGCCGTGGCGATGTCCAGGCCGGGCACGGAGGACGAGGAGAACGCCTGCGACAGCGCCGCCGTCGGCACCTTGCCGATGCTCATCGCCAGATCCATGCTCCGCGGCATGAAGTCGCCCGGTCCCGGCGGCGGGTCCAGGGTCAGCCCGTCCTGCGAGAAGGCCAGGCTGGCGCGCGACAGCGGCTTGTCCAGATCCTCCACGCCGCCCTGCACCCGCATCTGCCGCCAGCCGAATCGCGTGCCGTCGTCGGGGTCGGTGAAGGCGGTGTCGTCGACGCGCACGGCGAAGCCGGCGCCGGCAAACAGCCCTTGCAGGTCGGTCACCGCCGGCATCGGCGGCATGGGGGCGGGGGCCGGCGCGCCGCTGGCCGAGGGCGCGGGCTGCGGGG
>DASWVP010000306.1:0-2953 GCA_036401175.1 Azospirillum sp.
TCGTTCGGCTCCCAGATCACCACCACCTGGCGTTGCAGGTCGTACCCCGCCACGACCACGTGGTGTCCGAAGCCGCTGTCCTTCATCGTCTCCTTCTGGAACTTCAGGCGCGGCGAACTCATCGCGCCGTACGGCAGCAGCAGGCTGTAGTGAAGCCCCACCTGCACAGGGATGCCGCGGTCGACGAGGCTGCGCAGCTTCTCGAACGCTTCGGCGAAGCCGCCTTCGGGATCCTCTTCCCAATGGCTCCGGTAGCCGAGGATGCGCGGCGTGTACTCCCAGATCTCGTGGAACGGGCCTTTGCCGCCATTGAACGCCGGGGCGCCCCAGGACGGGCACCAGCGGAAGGAGAAGCCGTCGCCGCTGATGCCGTCGGCGAACAGCACGTCGTCCTCGCCGAAGTGGCGTAACTGTCCCAGCAGGCCGGTGAAGTAGCAACGGCCCGCGTTGGCGTTCTCCGGATAGCCCTTCGGCCCGAGCCAGGTCATCGAGTAGTAGCTGGACGAATAGGCGGTGATTTCAGGCATGCGTCGTCTCCAGGAACTTGGGGGCCGGCGGCGGTTCAGGCGCGCGCCGCGGTCTGCGTGCGATACCAGTCGAGAATCTCCTCGCCGGTCCACATCACCACGCCTTCGTGGCCCAGGATGTGGTCGTACAGTGCCTCGAGGTACTTGATCCGGTGCGGCACGCCGGTGAGATACGGGTGGATGGAAATCGCCATGACGCGCGGCGCCTTGGCGCCGTCCAGCCAGAGGCGGTCGAACTGGTCGCGGCCACGCCGGAAGATCTCGTCGGACGGTTGCTGCTGCACCGCACTCATCACGACGTCGTTGATCTCCACCGTGTACGGCACCGAGATCATCTCGCCGGCCCGCGTGCGGATCGGCACCGGCTGCTCGTCCAGCACCCAGTCGGCGACGTACTCGATGCCGGCTTCGGCCAGCAGGTCGATGGTCTCGTCGGTTTCGGTCAGCCCCGGGCTTTCCCAGCCGCGCGGACGCTTGCCGGTGAAATCGCTGATCGCCTTGATGGTGTCGGCGATCGCCGCCGCCTGGTCGGCCACCTTGTGCATCGGACGCTGCACGAACCCGTGGCCCATGAACTCCCAGCCGGCGTCGCGGGCGGCGGCGCAGGCTTCGCGATAGACGGAACAGGCCGAGCCGTTGACGGCGAACGTCGCCTTGAGCGAGCGCGCCTGCAGCGTCTCGAGGAAACGCCAGAAGCCCACCCGCATGCCGTACTCGTGCCACGCCCAGTTGGGGACGTCCGGCAGCATCGGCTGGCCCATCGGCGGCGGCAGCACCGCGCGCGGCATGGGCGCCTGCGGGCTCCAGTTCTCCACGTTGACGATGGTCCAGACGGCCACCCGCGCGTCGCCCGGCAACTTCAGCGGCGGGCGGCGGTGGATCGGCTCGTAGGAGACGCGCTGTCGCACGCTGCCTCCGACCTCGTTGTCGTTCATCGAAATTCCTGCTCCGGACGAAACACCGCGAACCGCACCCGCGACCCGCTTGCGAACAAATGCTAGGAGCGGCCAAAAGCGGGTGTCAAAGGAATTTGCATGGCGTCCCGAATAGTGGGAACGCGGATCGGTAGAAACCCGCACCACCCTAAGGGCGGCACCAATGGCCGAGTTGGACCCGCCTCCGCGCCGACCTACAATGTTTCGCTATTTGGGAATTTCACCCTGACTGCCGCCCCCGCCTCCGCCCAGACCGTCGGCCGCGCGATCCAGCTGTTGCGGCTGGTCGCCTCGAGCCAGTCGCGCAACCTGCGGCTGGTCGACATCGCCGAAATGGCCAGCCTCGACAAGTCCACCGCGCACCGCCTGCTGCAGCGGCTGGTGCAGGAACGCATGCTGGCCCGCGACCCGGGCATGCGCGGCTACCGGCTGGGCCCGCTGCTGTACGAACTGGGATTGGCGGCACTGCCCGAAACCAATCTGCGCGAGCTGTCGCAACCGGCCTTGCACGCCCTGGCCCAAGGCACCGGCGACATGGCCTTCCTTGTCGTGCGCAGCGGCTTCGAGACGGTCTGCCTGGACCGCATCGCGGGCAACTTCGCCATCCAGACCATGACCCAGGGCGTGGGCGACCGCCATCCGCTCGGCGTGGGCGCCGGCGGCCTGGCCGTGCTGGCGGCGCTCGCCGACGGCGAGGTGAAGATCGTCATGAAGGCCATCGCGCCGCAGCTGCGCCGCTACCGCCTGACCGAGCGGATGCTGCGCGAGCGCATCGACCTGACCCGCGAGCGCGGCAGCGCCGTCGACGAAGGCAGCGCCGCCCTGGACGTCACGGCCGTGGGACGCGCGATCCGCGACTGCGGCGGCTCACCGGTCGGCGCCGTCTTCGTCGCCTCGATCAAGAGCCGGATGACGGAGCTGCGGCAGCGCGAGGTGGACAAGCGCCTCGCCACCTGCGTGGCCGCTATCGAGTCCGCGCTTCCCCATTGAACCAGCCAAGGAAACCATGCGCATCGACCTGCACAGCCACGTCATCCCGCGCCGCGTCATCGACGCGATCGCCGCCGACCCCGCCACGTTCGCCGCTCGCGCCGAAGGCAGCGGCGCCGCGCGGCGCATGGTCCACGACCAGGGCTACGCCTATCCGTTGTTCGACGAGTTCTCCAATCCCGCCGCCAAGCTCGAGGCCATGGACCGCAAGGGCATCGACGTGTCGGTGATCTCGCCGGCGCCGCCGATGTTCTATTACTGGGCCGACGCGGACCTGGCGTTGAAGGTGGCCGGCCTGGTCAACGACGGGGCCGCCGACATGGTCGCGCACGACCCGGCGCGGCTGCGCGGGATGGCGACCGTGCCGATGCAGCATCCCGACGCGGCCGTCGCCGAACTGGAGCGGGTGGTGCGCGAGTACGGCTTCAAGGCGGTCGAGATCGGCACCTCGATCGAAGGCGCGCAACTGGCGCACGAGCGGTTCCGGCCGGTGCTGCGCCG
>DASWVP010000307.1:0-3900 GCA_036401175.1 Azospirillum sp.
GCCGGAGCCGCCGGTGGCGGCGCGGATCTGAGCGGATGCACGCATCACGAACGCTGGGAACGGCCGAGCGGCGGAGCAACCTGACGGGAATCGTGCTGATCTCCGTCGCCTTCGCGCTGTTTTCCGTCACCGACGCGCTGATGAAGCACGTCACCCGCACCTATCCGCTGTTCGAGGCGTTCTTCTTCAACGCGCTGTTCGCGCTGGTGCCGATCGTCGGCTTCGCGCTGGCGCGCGGCGGCCTGCGCACGCTGGCGACGCAACGGCCGCTGGTGCACCTGACGCGCTCGTGCTTCGGCATTGGCGCCGGGCTGGGGGCGTTCTACGGCTACACGCGCATGCCCATCGCCGACGTCTACGCCATCCTGTTCACCTCGCCGCTGATCATCACCGGGCTGTCGCGGGTCTTCCTGGGGGAACGGGTGCGGCCGGCGCAGTGGATCGCCATCCTGGTGGGCTTCTCGGGCGTGCTGCTGATGCTGCGGCCGGGGGCGGGCATCATCGATCCCGGCGCGCTGGGCGCCATGGCCAGCGCCTTCTGCTTCGCGGTGTCGGGGCTGATCGTGCGCCGCTATGGGCGGACGGAGACGGCGGCGTCCTACCCGTTCTACGGAAACCTGCTGGCGCTGTCGGTGCTGCTGCCGCTGATGGCGCCGGTCTTCGTCATGCCGGACGCGGCGGGGTTCGCGCTGATGGCGGCGTGCGGGCTGTGCGGGGGCGCGGCGCTGTTGTGCCTGCTGGGGGCGTTCCGCATCGCGCCGGCGGCGGTGGTGGCGCCGTTCCAGTACACGCAGATGCTGTGGGGCGTGCTGTACGGGGTGCTGTTCTTCGGCGACTGGCCGGGGCCGACGCTGCTGGCGGGCGCCGCCGTGGTCATCGGCAGCGGTCTTTACCTGCTGCGCCGGGAGGCGCGACATTAGGCCGATGCTTCGGCTATGGTCGAGGCATGCCGAAGATTTCCATCACGCTGCCGAGCCTGCGGGCGCGGATGCTTATCGACACGATCCAGAGCCTCTACGCCGCGTCGGTCGGCCACGAACTGGAGATCGTCGTCGTCTCGCCCTTCGAGGTGGAGGGGCCGTTCGTCCGCCACGTGCCGGAGGGCGAGCCGCGGGGCAACTGCGCCGCGCACGCGCTGGGCTACGAAGCGTCGAGCGGCGACATCGTCATCGCCATGTCCGACGACCACCGGGCGGTGCCGGGCTGGCTCGACGGGCTGGCCGACACCGTGGCCGAGCGCGAGAGCCGGTTCTTTCCGTTCGCCGGCGGGCTGGCGCGGCCGAACTGCCCGCATTTCGGCGCGGCGTACGGCTTGTACTACCCGTACTTCCCGGTGATGTCGCGGCGCAGCATCGAGGCGGCGGGGGGCTGGTTCTCGCGCGCCTTCACCGCGCACTTCGCCGACCCCGACCTGGGCCTGCGCGTCTGGCGGGCCGGCGGGCGGTGCGAACTGCTGCCGGACGCCCGCATCCTGGCGGTGCCGGTGAGCGACGCCGAGAACGCCGCCGTGCCCTTCAAGTCCAAGGCGTTCCCACAGGACTTCGCCACCTTCGCGCGCACCTACCACGCCGGGCACGGCGCCGGTTTCCTGCCCGACCTGCGGGAGATCTGCGCCGACTACCCGATCGAGTATCTGAGCGACGGCACCTTCGCCGAACGCTGCCCGCCCCGCGTCTTCCATGAACGAAGGGCGGCCGGGAAATCGCACACGGAAACCAATCTCCATAAATAGGGACACCGTCATCCCCGCGCAGGCTCTCAGCGGATCTTCGATCTGCCTGACGCCGTCAGCGCTGGCTGCGCCAGCGCGAGAGGCGGGGATCCATGTTCCCGACGACCGGACGCACCGGAAAACGTGGATCCCCGCCTGCGCGGGGATGACGGATTTTCTGTACAAGGAGAACTGTTTCCGCGTGCGATCGCCCGGCTCTTCGTGGCCCGGTCCTTGACAGGGCGGGGGCGGCGGGGCAAGTGTTCGTCGCGATACGGCTGGGGTGCCTGTTTTTCGTGAAACGGGCTGAGACACACCCATCGAACCTGATCTGGGTCATGCCAGCGAAGGGAGCCGACCGTCCGGGGACCGGTGCGCCATGCACCGCCCGCGAGCGGCACTTCCCCGCCGGCGAGGAGGCGACATCCATGCGGCGGACCGTTCTTTCCCTTTGTCTTGCGGCGACGCTGGGCACCCCGTGCGCGGCGGGCGCGCAGACGCTCGACATTCCCATCCTGGTGCCGGTCACCGGCTTTCTGTCGCTGGAGGGCACCAGCCAGCGCAACGGCGCCCTGCTGGCGCTGAAGGAGGCGCCGGCCGGGGTCAAGGTCACCTCGGCGGTCACCGACACCGGCACCTCGCCGGAGGCGGCGGTGACGGCGCTGGAGCGCGCGGTCGGCAACGGCACGGCCACCGCCGTGGTGGCGAGCATGCTGGGCACGCAACTGCTGGCCATGCTGCCGCTGGCGGCGGAATACAAGGTGCCGCTGGTCACCGTGTCGGGAACGGCGGCGGTGACCGAACAGGGCAACCCGTGGATCTTCCGCTTCTTCCCCGGCGACGCCGTGACCAAGGAGGCGCACGCCCGCTATGTGGTGGAGGAATTGGGGAAGAAGCGCCCGGCGCTGATCTATCAGACCACCGCCTACGGCCAGTCGGGCAAGGCGCACCTGATGGCGCAGTTCCAGCGGCTGGGCGCCGAAGTGGTGTTCGAGGAAGGGGTGGACACCGCCGCCAAGGACCTGCTGCCGGTGCTGACCAAGGCGCTGGCAGCCAACCCCGACGTGCTGGTGCTGCACCTGCATTCCGGCCCGACGGCGCTGTTCGTGCGGCAGGCGGCGGCGCATGGGGTGACGGTGCCGGTGGTCGCCGGATCGGCCATGCACCAGCCCAGCACGGCGGCGCTGCTCGACCCGAAGGAGCTGAAGGGCGTGTGCGCGGAGACGGCGGCCTCGCCGGTGTCCGGCGGCTCCCCGGATGTGGACAAATTCACGGCCGACTACCGCGCCGCTTTCGGCGCCGAGCCGGACGCCTTCGCGCTGGGCCAGTACGACGGCATGACGATGGTGCTGGCGGCGGTGCGGGCCGGCGCGCGGACGGCCGAGGACGTGCGCAAGGCGCTCTCATCCGGCCGGCACGAGGGGCTGGCGATGACCTACGCCTCCGACGGCAAGGGCAACATGGCGCACTCCGCGGTCATCGTCTGCTACGACGGCGCCAGCCGCGTGCCGGCGGTGGTGAAGCGGTACGACAACGTGACGGGCGCGGTGAAGTGAGCGCCGTCACGTGCTGACCGTCGCCCAACTCCTCCTCAACGGCGTGGCGCTGGGTGCCGCCTATGCGCTGGTGGCGCTGGGCTTCGTGCTGGTGCTGAACGCCACGGGGGCGGTGAACTTCGCGCAGGGCGACCTCGTCATGGCCGGCGGGATGCTGGCGGTGGCGCTGGCGCCGCTGGTTCCGGCGCCGGGAATCGTTCTGCTGCCGGTGGTGCTGGTGCTGATGGCGGGGCTGGGGCTGCTGGTGTCGGCGGCGGCGTACCTGCCGCTGCGCGGGCGGCCGCCGGTTGGGGTGTTCATCAGCACCATCGCCGTCGGCATCGTCCTGCAGAACGGCGTCACCGTGCTGCTGGGGCCGGAGCCGCGCGCCGCGCCGCCGCTGCTGGGCGGCGGCACGGTGCGGCTGGGCGAGCTGGTGGTGGCGGAACAGTCGCTGGCGATCGTCGCCGTGGCGGCGCTGCTGATCGGCGCGCAGCAGTGGGTGTTCGCCCGCACGCAGGTCGGCCGGCGGCTGCGCGCCACGGCGCAGGACCCGGAGATGGCGCGCGCCTGCGGCGTGCCGGTGACGGCGATGGTGCTCGCCACCTTCGCGCTGGGCACGGCGTACGCCGGGGCGGCGGGGCTGCTGCTGGC
>DASWVP010000308.1:0-17953 GCA_036401175.1 Azospirillum sp.
GGCCGGGTCGCGCGCCAGCGCGTGGCGCAGGTGGCCGAGGATGCGCGCGTGCTCGCGCCGGCCGGTGCGGGCGGAGGCGATCAGGGTGCGGGCGGCGGCGACGTGGTGGGTGACGGACGGCTCCATGGGGCCGGGTTCAAGCACGGGAAACGCCGCCGCGGGAAGCAAAAAGAACCCCCCGCCCGAAGGTCCGGACGAGGGGCCAGGATGGAGTCCGTCAGGGTGACGCCGTCATTCCGCCGCGGCGAGGAAGCGCGGCTGTTCCTCCGAAGGAACAAGGCCGAGGGTGCGGCCGATCTCCTCCTGCGTCGGACGGCGGCGGTAGGCGGCGGCGTAGCGGTCGAGCGCCGCCAGACACTCCGCGATGGTGCCCGAACCGACCGCCCGGCAATCCTCGAAGGCGTGCGGGTCGGGGCGGAACCAGTGGGTGATGTAGCAGTCCTCGGCGCCGTCGAGCGTGAGGGTAAGGGCGAAGCGGCCCTCCCGCCCGATGCGGGCGTGCGCCGCGCGGATCCGGGCCTGGACCTCCTCGATGGTCATCGCTTTGCGTCCTCTCATGTCAGGCGGCCTCCTCATAGGACCGCTGGGCCTCGCGGCACCCCCAGTCGGCGTCGCGGGCCAGAAGGTCGATCATCGCGCGGGTGGTGGAAGCCGCGTCCGGCGCCGTGTCCGGGCGCAGCAGCCGGCCGAGCTGGAGCGCCATCGTCCCGGCCTCCGCCTCCACCCAGCGGGCGAAGGCGCGCCGCCGGTCGGCCTCCCGCCAGTACCAGGCGGGCAGCCGGGGGTGTGCGCGCTCCATCTCGCCCTCCCAGGCGCTCATGCGGTACAGGCCGCTGGGGGAGCGTTCACCGGCCATCGCTTACGCGGCCTCGCGGCCGTCCCCCTCTTCGCGCTTCAGGATCTCGGCCTTCTTCTGCGCGAACAGCCCGGTGATGCGGTGCTGCGCCGCGCGGTCGACACCGCCGATCTCGCGCAGGCGGTTGCCGACGCCGGCCCGCCAGACCTCCTCCAGGTCATCCAGATCGAGGCAGGCGTTGAGCCGCCGCCGGACCTCCGCCTCGAACGCCTCGATGGCGGCGGGCTGCAGGTCGGGGTTGGCCTTGGCGGCGTAGTACGCCTCCGACTCCTCCCGATATTTGGAGTCGTCGAACTGGCCCATATAGATGTCGGCGGCCAGACCGAGCTGGAGCAGGCATTTGCCCACCGCGTCGGTCATCGACATCTTGAAGCATTCGTCGTCCGGCGCCTCGATGCCGTTGCGCCGGCGCACCATCTCGGTGCCGCCCCACTGCGGGCCGGTCCAGCACTTCTCGCCGGTTTCCGGGTCCAGGTACCAGACGCGCGCGCAGATGAACACCATGCGCTCGGCGATGGTCCAGTCGACCTGCTCGTAGCCCCAGCCCTTGCCGATGGGGCCGAACGTCTCGGTCATCATCTGCAGCCGCCACGTCGGGTCGATCTGCGTGCCGCGGAAGCCGCCGCCGCGGGTGAACGGCTTGGTCGCCTTCGGGTCCGTGCGCTTGAGCTGGTTCCACAGGTGCAGATTGTCGAAACGCGGCGCCGTCGCGCCGACCTTCACCTCGGCCCGGCCGCTTTGGAGGGCGTCGGTCTTGGTTTCAACCTTCTCGGCGTCGGCGACGGTGTCCGCCTTGCTCATTCGTCCCATCGGTCAGGTCCTTCCAGACTAGCGTTTCTTCACTCCCCCCACCCCAGCCCCCGCCAAGGATGGCGGACAGGTTCGGGTCAGGGGAGACGGGCGTCCACGGCTCGGCCCGGTCGCGCGCGCGCCGCGGCGGTTCGCCATAGCGCAGGCTGAGTCGCCCCTCGCGGTCGCGCGCCAGGAACAGGCCGCCGGCGAAGGCCAGCCGCGCGTCCTCCGGCATCAGCGCCTTCAGCGCCGCCTCCGCCTCGCGCGCCGCCAGCGCCGCCGGCCGCTGCTCCACCAGCACCGCCGCCAGGGCGGCGAAGCGGTTGTGGCGGGCCATGTCGACGACGCGCAGCGTCTCCATCATCGGTGCCTCGATCGGCAGCGGGTCGCAGGGCTCCACGTCGTTGGCGACGTGCCACCAGAACGCCTCCGCCGTGGCGAGCAGCCGGTCGCAGTCCGCCTCCACCCGCCCGACACGCACCAGCGCGTGGCCGTTGGGGCGCAGGATCGACAGCATCCCGCGCTCCATGCCCGTGACCAGGAACTGGTGCTGCACCTGCCAGTGGTAGCGCTGCGCCAGTTCGGTGTCGGACTGGAAGCCGCCGGAGAACTTCGCCTCGACGATCACGTCGGGGCTTCCCACGTGGGCATCATCCCAAGTGTAGAAGTCGGGGTGCGCCACCAGCCACTCGTGCTCGGCGTGCACGCGCGTCTCGCCGGCGGCGACGCAGGGCACGCCGGTGGCGTGCTCGACGAAGCGCGGGTGCAGGTGTTCGGTGGCGATGCCGATCTGCACCGCCGCGACGAGGTCGAGGTTCGGCCGCTCCGCCCGGCCGGTCTTCTCGCGCCACAGCGCCAGCCAGTCGCCCGCCATCACGCGCCCGGCGTCGGACGAGCCGAGCCGGCCGGCCCGCAAAGCCCTTTGATCCTCACTGATCGCCATGCCCCAAGCCGCCCGAGTGCCCGTGCCGTGCGCTTTCGCAGCGCACCGGCGTTAACCATAAGCCCGAGCCTAAATATGGCTGCTTTCTCGCACGATTCAAGAACAAAAAGGGAACCTGTAGCGTAGCCGTAAGATCCGAAGGATCGAAGCTTCGCAACGTTCAAGAAACGGAAGCGTGACCGTGGGGTAACCTTGAGAAAAAGCGAAACCGTCTGCTTCGCTCAACGTGCCGGCGACTCTACGCCCCCGCTCCCATCGGGCGAAGGGTTGAATTTTCCTCAAATAGGAAGACCGTCATCCCCGCGAAGGCGGGGATCCATGCCCCCAGCGACTGAACGTTACGGAAAACGTGGATCCCCGCCTTCGCGGGGATGACGAATTTTCATATAAAGCGATCAGAAACCCTTCATACCATCGAGCGCAAATATTGACACATCGCGATCTACCAGAACTTTTCCACCGTCATGCCCGGCCTTGTGCCGGGCATGACGAATTGGGGATGTGTCCGTATTTTTGCTGGGCCGTATCACTCGATTGCCCCGTCTACGCCCCCGCCGCCTTGGCGATGCGCAGCAGCGAGCGGGCGAGGTCCTTGACGTTGGTCTGCACGTAGTCCGGCCGGTCGTGCGACTGGATGGTGAAGGCCGGCGGCGAGTCCGCCCCCAGCATCGAGAAGCCGTACTGCGCCTTGGGATTCTTCCAGTCCGGGTGGCCAACGATTTCCTTCGCCATGAGGTCGCCGAACAGGCCGGACTCCATCGCCTTGCGCATCAGGTCGCCCTTGCCCTTGCGGTCGAGCATGTCGACCAGCCCCTTGTCGAGGTCGCCGGGCGCCACGTCGCCCAGCATCGCGAAGGCCTCGTTGTCGATCAGCATCGACACCGATCCGCCCCCCTTGTCCTTCGGGAAGGTGAGCGTGATGACGGAGGTGTCCTCGTACACCGGATCGAGGTTGGGGTCGGACGGCGTGGCGGCGGTCGTGCGGTTCCTGGCCCCCGGCTCCTCGATGCCGAGCTTCTCGGCCATCTTCTTCAGCACGTCGATGACCTTGCCGCTGAGGCCGATGCCCACGTCCTTGCCCACCCCCAGCGTGTCGCGCACGAAGCCGATGAAGCGCTCGTGGTATTTCGCCTCGGCCGCGCGCTGCGCCTCCGCGGCCGCCATGGCCGCCGCCATCCCCGTCGCGTCGCGGTCCACCATCCGCAGGGCCAGATCCGGCGGGGCGCCGCCGTCCACCAGCAGCCGGGCGCCGGCCGAGAGGGTCACCCGGTCGCCGGCCGCCGACTCGCCGGCCGACCCGGCTTCCGGTGCGCCCCCCGGCACCGCCGGGCGGACGGGAAACGACGGGAGGGTGAAGGCGGCCGTGCCGCCGACGGCTTTCACATCCATGACCTGCGCTCGCCGGTTGTCCTGGAGACCAGCGTGCCGCCTTTTCGTAAACCTCCGGTAAATGGTCGCGTCAGCGATGCAGCGGGCGGACGATGTGCACCGCCACCCCGGCCACGCTGGCGTCGGTGATCGGCGTCGGCCCGCAATCGGGATCGGTGGAAACCGGCAGCAGGTGCGGCGGAAAGAAGCGGTAGCCGCAGACGCTGTGGTCGTGCACGGCCACCACCACGTCGCCCGGCCGGGGCGGCAGCACGTCCAGCGGCTCCAGCACCACGCGGTCGTCGGGCAGCACGCCCGCCGCGTTCAGGCTGCGCGAGCCGATGCGCAACGCGAAGGACCGCGGCGACGCCGGGCGGTCCACCGCGACGCTGTCGCCGCCCTGGCGCAGCACCGTGGCGAGGAAGGATTCGGCGGCGCGCCGGCCCAGGTCGCGCAGGATCGCCACCTGATCGAGGGTCAGCACCGGCACGCGGCTGACCGGCGCGCGGGCGCCGTCATCGAGGAAGCGCGGCTCCGACCCGGCGGCGCGGGCCAGCCGGCCCAGCGTGTCCGCCCCCGGCATGCTGCCCCGCGCCGGATCGCGCAGGAAGCGCGTCAGGTTGGTGGGCGTCACCCCGGCGGCGCGGGCCCAGGCCCCGGCGCTCCAGCCCCGCGCCTCCATCACGCCGGTCATCCACCGCATCAGCGCGCGTCGCGTGTCGTCCATTCCCGGCGCACTCCCCGGCCCTGCATTCCCGCAACGGATATCATGGGCATCATGGGGAACAACGCGCGAACACGGCGTCCGGGGCTGCGAAACCGCACGGGTACCTCCCAATCAGAGGCCAAGTTCCCGTTCGAGGTTGCCGGTCATCTTGTTGAGCAGGCGCAGCAGCTCGGCCCGCTCCTCCGGGGTCAGGGTGCCTATGGCCACGCCGTTGATGCCGCGGGCCTCGGCCGTCACGTCCACCTCCAGCGCCCGCGCCCGCTCCGTCAGGAAGACCAGCGCGCGCCGCCGGTCGTTCGGGTCCGGCTCGCGGCGGATGAGGTTGTCGCGCTCCATGCGGTTCAGCGTGTTCGCCATGGTCGGCTGCTCGACCTGCACGAGGCGGCACAGCTCGGCCTGGCTGATCCCCTCGCGTTCCCACAGCGCCAGCAGCGCCGGGAACTGGCCGGGATGCAGCCCATAGCGCTGGATGCGCCGCTCCAGCGCCCGCGCAAACAGCCGCCCGAGGTAGTTGACGACATAGCCGAAGGAATCGGTGTGGCGCAGGGACATGGTGGCTGGGCGCGGCATCAAGGTGGGATGGCAAGGAAAGCGGTTTTGCCTCGCTACCATAGCGCCCTTCGCCCCGTTTGGCGATGCCATTCACCGGCCCCCGTCACCGGCCGCCACGCCGTTCGCGGCGGTCCCCGCCACCTTGCACCCCGGCCACGCCTGCGCCATCTTGCCGGGACACCACAACCGCGGAGCCCCACCATGCTGATCACCACCACCGACGCCGTCGAAGGCCACCGGATCGTCGAACACCTGGGCGTCGTCGCCGGCGAGGCGATCGTCGGCGTCAACATCTTCCGCGACCTGTTCTCCGGCATCCGCGACATCGTCGGCGGGCGCGCCGGCGGTTACCAGAACGCGCTGCGCGAGGCACGCGAGGCCGCCTTCGCCGATCTGGCCGAGGCCGCGCGCGCCGTGGGCGCCAACGCCGTGGTCGCCGTCGACATCGATTACGAGGTGCTGGGCAAGGAGAACGGCATGCTCATGGTGTCGATCAACGGCACCGCCGTGCGCCTGGGCTGACCCACGGCGGCGGCCCCTGCCGACGTTGGGTTTTCGCTGCGCTCAACCCAACCTGCGGTCGCGTCGCAGGTTGGGTTGAAACCCAACGCCCCCGGACGCCTGGCCGTTCGCCCGGCTGGACAAGGCCGATTGCACCCGTACACTTCCTGCAAAACAACCAACGCCTTCGGGCAACGCCTTCGGGCAACGCCTTCGGGCAGGGAGGAGTGTGCATGCGTACGTTCGCATTGGGCTTCGGCGGTTTCGTTCTGGCGGCCGGCGTGGCGCTGGCGGCGCCGGCCTTCGCCTATGACGGCATCGTCGAGAAGAAGACCTTCGAGATGCCGAGCTACACCACGACCGGCGGCGAGACCATCAAGCAGGTCCGCGTCGGCTGGGAAGCCTACGGCAAGCTGAACGAGGCCAAGGACAACGTCATCCTCGTCACGCATTTCTTCTCCGGCACGTCGCACGCCGCCGGCAAGTACAAGGCGGACGACAAGGCGCCGGGCTACTGGGATTCGATCATCGGCTCCGGCAAGCCGCTGGACACCGACAAGTACTACGTCATCAGCTCCGACACGCTGGTGAACCTGGGCGCCAAGGACCCGAACGTGGTCACCACCGGCCCGGCCAGCGTCAACCCCGACACCGGCAAGCCCTACGGCATGAGCTTCCCGGTGGTCACCATCCGCGACTTCGTCAACGTGCAGAAGGCGCTGCTGGACAGCCTGGGCATCACATCGCTGCACGCGGTGATGGGCGCCTCCATGGGCTCGCTCCAGGCGCTGGAATGGGGTGCGGCCTACCCCGACATGGTCAAGCGCGTCGCCGCGGTGATCGGCGGCGGCGAGACCAACGCCTTCCTGATCGGCTGGCTGAACGTCTGGGCCGCCCCCATCAAGCTGGACCCCAACTGGAACAACGGCGACTACTACGGCAAGGCCGAGCCGGTGAAGGGGCTGGCCGAGTCGCTGAAGGTGGTGACGCTGCACGCCAACTCCTGGAAGTTCTACGATCCGCAGTTCGGCCGCAAGCCGGCGGAGGAGGGCAAGGACCCGCGCGCCGCCATGGCCAACCAGTACGCGGTGGAAGCCTTCCTGGACAAGGCGGCCGCCGGCCGCGCCGCGACCAGCGACGCCAACCATTTCCTCTACCTGATCAAGGCCAACCAGACCTTCGTGGCCGGCAACGGCGGCTCGCTGGACGAGGGGATCGCCAAGATCAAGGCCCCGGTGCTGCTGATCCCGTCGGCCGACGATCTGGTCTTCCCGCCCGCGCAGGCCATGGGCGCGCTGAAGGACAAGCTCGCCAAGGCCGGCAAGGAGGTTTCCTACACCGAGGCGATCACCACCAACATGGGCCACCTCGACGGCGTCGTGCACATCGCCAAGGCCGGCGAGGAGATCGCAAGGTTCATGGCGAAGTGACGCGCCGGGGTCACGGCGCCGGCGTTGCCGCCGCGCGCCTGACCAGACTGTCCATCTCCTTGGCCCAGGCGCTGTAGTTGTGGTGGAATTCGGCGAGTGCCGGATCGTCCCGCGTCCGTTCGGCCAGATCGTGGAACAGCGGGGCCTGGGCCGCGGCCAGCGCCGCCGCGTCCGGACGGCGCGTGGCGGTGAGGAAGGACGACAGGCTGGTGACCAGGATGCCGCCGGCCGGCTTCGCCGCCGCGGCGGCGAGTCGGTCGGCAATCCACGGCATGTACTTCTGGGCGTAGTCGGCGTAGGCCCGCATCACCGGCGCCTGTTCGACCAGCGCCGCGCGCTCGCGGTCGAAGTCGGCGCGCTCGGCGATCGCGTGGTTGCGGTAGACGACCGGGGCGGCGGCGGAGGTGTCGCACCGCCAGCCCTTGCGCGGCACCAGCAGGTCGGCCTGATCGCGTTCCTCGCGGTAGGGGTAGAAAGGCATGGTGCGGCACCGCGACGGCTTTTCCGCGTGGATGCCGCACAGAGCGTCGGCCGTCAGCGCCGGGCACGGGAAGGTCGGCGGCAGGAAGGCGGTCGGCGCGATCTGGACCGCCACCGTCTTGCGGGTGGGCAACCGCACCGTGGTGCCCAGGCGGCTGGCCAGATCGAAAGACCGCGCCCCCGCCCGCACCGTCGTCCAGACCATCGCCAGCGGAAAGCGATGGGCGTGGGCGATGGCGTCATCGAGCGTCAGCGGCAGCAGGCCGTGGCAGCATTTGCCGCAGGCGGTGCAGGAAAAGCGCGGTTCCATGACGGGTCTCGCGGTTGGCGGGCCGCTCATACCGGCGGCGCTTGATTGCTTCCATCGAGGGCCGCCGGTAAAACCCGACAGATCAATGCCATAGCATTGATCGAAAGGGTGATACGGGCGACGCCTTCAGGCGCCGTCCGTATCAGGCGCCGCAACAGGCCTTGAACTTGCGTCCCGACCCGCACGGACAGGGGTCGTTGCGCCCGACCTTGACGACGCGCCGGGGCGGTTCCTTGGGGTTGACGTCGCCGCTCACGTACAGCCAGCGCCCGTCCTCGCGGCGGAAGTGCGCCCGTTCGTGGTGGCGCAGGTCCTGGCCGTTCTGGCGGAAGCGGATGCGGAACTCGACCGTGGCGCCGTCGCCCTCCTCGGACGCCTTCAGGATGTCCAGGCTCCGCCATTCGGTTTCCTGGGCGTTGCGATCGGCCTCGGCGCGGTTGAAGTCGTCACGGATTTCCGGGGCGTGGGTGCGCTCGACATGGTCCAGGTCGCCCCGCACGAAGGCGGTGTAGCGCGAGCGCATCAGCGCCTCGGCCGTCGCCGCCGGCGCCCCGGCGAGAATGGGGCCGCAGCACTCCTCGTACACGTGGCCGGAGCCGCAGGGACAGTTGGTCATGGGAATGCGTCACCCTTCGATCAGCCGATGCCCCCTGGCATAGCCGGACCGCCCGGACAATGGAAGAGACAGAACACGGCTCCCCCCCCGCTCCCGACAGGCGAAGCGTCCGGCGCCGTGGCCGCAACCATGCGACACCCTCCATGGCGGAGGGCGTGTCGGACCGTGTCACGAAAATGGCTGGGGTGTTGGAGCGGGTGAAGGGAATCGAACCCTCGTCGTAAGCTTGGGAAGCTTCTGCTCTACCATTGAGCTACACCCGCGTCACACCGTTTATAGGCGACCCGCGCGCCCGATTCAAGCGGTTCGGGCAAGCCAATCGTGGCTCTCCGTCCGGCGCTCGGAAGGCGGCGCCAGGGGCAATTCCGGCGCCCGGTCCTGAACCGGCCAGCGACCCAGCAGACCCGTCACGCCGTCGAGGGCGCCGGGCACCAGTTCCAGCCCCAGGAAGCGGTCGAGGTCGACCGGACCGGGCATTTGCAGGCCAAGCGTCGCCTGCCGGCTGAAGCCGAAACGCGCGTAGTACGGCGCGTCGCCCACCAGCAGCACGATGCGGTGCCCCGCCGCGGCTGCCTTGTTCAGCGACATGCGGATCAGCTTGCTGCCCAGCCCGCCGCCCTGCCAGCGCGGCGACACCGCGATCGGGCCCAGCAGCAGCGCCGGGGTGCCGTTGCCGATCACCACCGGCCAATAGCGGATGGTGCCTTCCAGCGTCTCGTTGCCCTGTTCGTCGCGGTCGAGCGCCACAAGGCACAGGTCGGCGATCGGGTCGACGCCGTCGCGCAACCGATAGGCAGTCTTGCCGTGACGCCCGGCGCCGAACGCGGTGTCCAGCAGAGACTCGATCATCGGCGCGTGCCGCGCCTCTTCGGTGGTGATGATCATCGTTCAGATCTCCCGGCGGTGCTGTGTGAAGGTGCGGATCGCGCCTTCGCCGGGAGGGGCCGGTTCAAGTCCGGTTCGGCCCCTGGGCGTCCGCACGCGATCCGATGACGGCCGCACCCGCGCGAAGCGCGGCGAAGCAACGTCGTCGTAGACGGAAGGCGTGGAGACGGGGCATGGCCCATGCTCATACCAGTGGCGGACGGTTGGGATATAACACCTTGGACACGGGGGTTCAAGCGCACCGGATCCCTCCCGCGATCGCCGCCCGCATACACCCGAAGGAGTGTGTCATTTCCGCCAAAGGGAGCCGTCAATCCCCCGGCAGCGGCCCGACGTAGCTCTTCATCAGCTTGGCCTGATCGCCGACGTAGACGGTGCAGCGGCTGTCCTGGTCCTCGAAGAAATAGACCTTGCCGGGGGTGCGCCTGTTCTGCGGATCGTCCAGGTTGGCGCCGCCGGAGAAGGCCACGCCGTAGGAGCGCTGCGGCGTGCGCGCCCAGTAGAAGCCCGGCGTCTCCTGCGTGAAGGCGCCCATCCGGCAGAGGTGGGAGAGCGCCGGGTCCAGGCTCGCCAGTTCGTGCACGGCGCCGGGCAGGCGGTAGACCACCTGGCTGCGGATGTGCTGGACACGGGGCACGACCCGCTCCGGCTGGATCAGCGGCCGGTTGAAGCCGCGCAGGTGGTCCGGCCGGGTCTGCTCCATGCGCAGCATCTCGGCCGCCGCCGGGCTCGCCGCCAGCACCAGAACAGCCAGAACCACCCAAATCCGCGCGACCATGCCATCCTCCCGCGTGATGGCATGTTACCACACTGTAACACTCAGTGCACCGAGGGGTTATTGGCGACAAAGGCGATGTAGGGCAGCCGCTTCACCGCGTCGGCCACCATCAGATAGGCGATGACGAAGGCGATCAGCGACGCCAGGAAGTAGCCGTAGCCGTACCAGACGAAGCCCATCTCGCTGAACACCAGCGTGCAGCCCACGTTGATGGCGAGGTACAGCGCCTGGGCCAGCAGGTTGCGCCGCCGCAGGTCGAAGTACGACAGGATCACCGTGCAGAACAGGAACATCACCTGGAAAAAGGCGCCCAGCGCGCCGAATCGGAAGATGCCGATCTGTGTGTAGGTCAGCCCCAGCCAGCCGACGAGGCTGGGCGCCATGAAGATGGACACCGCGCACACCGCGCCCTGGAGGATGATCAGGTTGCGCGCGCTCTCCAGCAGCGCCTGGATGATGGCGCGGTGGTTGCGGGTGATCTGGGCGAAGGTCGCGTGCGCCTGGATGTCGCGGTAGAAGGCTTGGTAACGCTCGAAGAAGCGCGTCTCGATGTTGACGGTGAAGATGGTCAGCGCCGGCACGATCGTCAGGTATGCCACGAACATGGCGCTGTCGTAGGCCGAATAGATGACCATGGCGCCGGAGACCACCTCGCGCTCCGGCACGAACCACATGATCCACTTGTCGGCCCACACCGCGAGGTTGCCGACCAGCCCGATCAGCGCCAGGTCCCAATAGCGGCGGAAATAGCCCAGGAAGGCGAAGACGCGGGCGATGCGGTACGGGTATTCGGCGAAGACGCGCGCGATCAGGCCGAACTGGATGGTGGCGAGGCCGGCGCTGAACCCCCACACCATGCCGGCCGGCCCGCCGGCGATGCCGCCGCCGATGCCGCCGATCATGGCCAGAAGCATGCCGATGCCGAACGCCGTGGTGACCGCGACATAGTCCTTGAGCGCCGACAGGAAGATCGACACCACCCAGATGCCGCACACCAGGAAGAAGTTGACCAGCGCCGCCAGCATCACCGGCACCGGCAGGCCGCTGAGCAGCGCGTAGAACGGCCCGGCGGTCAGCGCCGCCAGGGCGTAGGCGATGGCCAGCGTCGCCAGCAGCATGCCGGGCGCCGTGTCCACCTGCTTCAGATAGATGGCGTCGGCGAGGTAGCGGGTGGCGACTAGCACCAGCGGCCCGGTCAGCACCACCGAGAAGCAGAAGTTGTAGATGACGACGACGCGGAAGAGGTTCAGCTCCTCCGGCGCGGCGAGGTCCTTGCCGATGATGTTGATCCCGGCCAGCGCCAGGATGGTGAACATCCACGCCCCCGACGAGATGAAGGCCGAATGCGCGTAGCCCTGCAGCACGCCCAGCAGGTCGTCCCGGCGCGCCAGCCGGCGCAGGGCAAAGCCGATGCCCGCCATGTCAGGCCGCCTTCCCGAACAGCGCCGGCCGGTCCGGCATGGCGCGGTAGGTTTCGTAGACGCCGCGATAGATGCGGTCGATCTCCACCTTGTCGTAGCAGCGGCGCACGCGTTCCTTGATCGCCGCGCCGCAGCGCTCCCGCCACACCGGGTCGAGCAGCAGCTCGCGCAGCTCGCGCGCGGTGTCCAGCGGCGAGGCCAGCGGCGTGATGGCGCCGCCGGGGCCGATGGCCGGCTCCTCGTCGGCGCGGCCGAGGATCAGTTCGGCGCAGGAGCCGACGTCGGTCGCCACCGTCGGCACGCCCGCCGCCCCGGCCTCCAGGATGACCAGCGGCTGCGCCTCCGACACCGAGGTCAGCGCGATGGCGTCCACCCGGCCCAGCCAGTCGGTCAGCTTGACGCGGCCGGCGAAGATGACGGTGTCCTCCAGATCCAGGTGGCGGACGATGGTGCGGCACTCCTCGACATACTGCGGGTCTTCCTCCAGCGGGCCGAGGATCATCGCCTTCAGGTCGGGGATGTCCTCGCGCAGGATGCCGGCGGCGCGGATGTAGGTCTTGACGTCCTTGATCGGCACGACGCGGCCGATCAGCGCGATGGTCGGCGGCCGTTCGGCGGTGTCGCGCACCACCTTGGAATAGCCGGCGTAGTCGATGCCGTTGGGGATGATCTTCAGCTTGGCCGGGTCGGCCCCCTGGCGGCGCTGGAACTCCTGGTTGCCGCCGTACAGCGTGAAGATCTGGTCGCAGGCGTCGTAGCACGCCTTGGAATAGCTGGCGAAGGTGTCGAGCCAGAGGTCGCGCAGGTCGCGTTTCTTCTTTTCCACCGCGAGGCTCATGTCGGAGCCCTCGAACAGCCATTCGGCCATCAGGATCTCGATGCGGCGTTCGTTGGTGTAGATGCCGTGCTCGGTCAGGATGGCCGGCCGCCCGGTTTCCAGCCGCGCGCGCGCCGCGAACAGCCCGGCGTAGCCGGTGGAGATGGCGTGGTAGACCCTGGCCGCCGGCATCGGCGCCAGCATGACCGAGAACATGCCGCCCATCAGCGCCCGCAGGCCCCAGAAGTATTCGAGGAACGAGGCGTCGGGCAGCGTGCGTTCATACAGCCGCACGACCATGCGGAAGGCGTCCTCGGAGTTCAGCAGCACGCGCCGCCCCAGACGCGGCCGCCGGGGCGCCAGCAGCCGCACCACCTCCTCCACCTCGGCCAGCCCGCCGCCCTGCTGAAGCTGGAGCAGCGGCACCTCGATGCGGCGGAACAGCTCGGCCGCGCCGCGCGTCCATGGCCAGCCGGCGTCGGGCTCCTGCAGATAGACGTGGGTCATCCCGGTGACGTTGGGCGGCAGCTCGTAGGCCAGCTTGCGCGTGCCGCGATCGGCGACCAGCGCCACGATGTGGAAGGTCAGGTCCGGGTAGCCGCGGATCACGTCGTGCGTCCAGCTCGACACGCCTCCCGCCACGTAGGGGTAGGAGCCTTCCATGAGAAGGCAGACGTCCGCCGGTTCGGTGCCCCGCATCACGCCGCCTCCTCCAGCGCCGGCTGGTCCTCGGCGCTCCACAGGCCCAGAACGTCGCGCAGCGAGTCCGGCAGGTCGGCGCCGGGGCCGAGATGGTCGGCGCGCAGCCGGCACAGCGCGCGCAAATCGTCGAAGCGGTGCAGGCGGAACAGGCTTTCGGCGTACCAGAACAGGATGCGCCGGTCGGCCGTGCGCCCGGCCAGCGGGGCCAGCGCGTCCGCCGCCTCCGCCACCAGCCCCAGGCGCAGCAGCAGGCGCCCCAGGTCGTGGCGGATGTCGTCGTCGTCGGGGGCCAGATCCAGACAGCCGCGGTATCCCTCCAGCGCGCGCTCGCGCACCTCCTGCTCGCGGTTGGCGTCGAGCAGGCCGCAGAACGCGTACTCGTCCAGGTGGCGGGCCAGCGCGAAGCGGCTTTCGGCGTCGTCCGGGTTGGATTGCGCCGCGGCGTCGAGCCGCTGCCAGCGCTCGTTGAACTCGTGCTCCACGCGGGCAGTGGCGGTGGCCGCCTGCACGCGCACGGACGGGTCGGCGTCGGCCAGCCCCAGCTTCAGCGCCGGCGTGAAGGCCGGGCGGAAGTGGCGCGCCACCAGGGCGATCACCGCCTGCTTCTGCGGCGGCAAGCCGACGGTCATCACGTCGGTGAAGCTCTCGGCCGCCGCGACGCTCGCCTGCTCGCGGCCCGACACGATCAGCTCGTACAGCTCCTGCGCCGGCTCGACCTGGCTTTCCGGGAACAGCGACAGGTACCATTCCTGGAAGCCCATGGCGTAGCGGCTGAAGACCGCGTGCATCACGGCGGTCGCCAGCGTGCAGGCCGGCCCCAGCGGCCCCAGGAAGGGCGTGGTCACGGCCAGCAGGCCCGCCAGCCGGGCGTCGCGGTCGCGCCGCACCCGCCACCACACCCAGCCCCACAGCAGCACCGCCAGCGCGAAATGGCCGAGCGCGGCGGCCAGCGCCCCGCCGGGCACCGGCGCGAGATCCAGGAGCGCGGCCGTGCACACCCCCTCCACCGTCAGCGCGGCCAGCCCGACCAGCGCGAATTCCGCGGTGCCCGCGCGGGGCGCGCCGGCCGGCATGGCGTCGGCGATGTCCTTGTCGGGGGTGTGCGTCACGGCTCACCCACGCCCACGCCCTCGGCGATGAAGCTGATGTTGATGGCGGCGAGGCGCGCCGGCAGCGCCTTGCGCACCGCGCTTTCCAGCTTGGCCGCCACGATGCGCGCCTGCTCCACCCCGGTGGCCGGCAGAACGACGCCGTAGACGAGGCCGTTGTGCCCGATGTCGCAGGCGAGGTCGGTGTCGCGCAGCGACTCCCGCACCGCCTTGCCGATGGACGCCGCCACCTCGTGCCGCTGGGCGACGGACAGCCGGGCGAGGCCGGACGGCTTGATGGTGATCATGCTGGTCTCGAAGCCCAGGCGCCGGCCCAGGTGCGCCAGGAATTCCGCCTGCCGGCCGATGAAGCTGGAGGTGTAGAGCGACCCGTCCTCGGTCACCACGCGCTGCTCGTTGGCCTGCCGGTACTGCTTGGCCTTGGCGAGCGCCGTGCCGATCCATTCGCACAGGATGCGGAAATTCTCGACGCTGTTGACGCTCAGGTCCATGAAGCCGACGCTCTCGATCTTCACCATGCCGAAGATCTCGCCGGTGTCCGGGCTGACCAGCGGGCCGGCCATCAGCCCTTCGCCGCGCAGGGTGCGCTCGTCCTCGATACGCGCCACGCACATGAAGCGCTGGCGCCCGACCACCGTCTCGAAGATGGCGGAGGAGTTGTCGAACCAGCGGGCGTAGTTGTCGTCGTCGTCCCAGCCCTCGTTGGTCACGGATTCCAGCACGTCGTTGTTCAGCAGGAACAGCGAGAACTTCTCCGGCTTCATGACCGTGCGGATCAGGTCGGCGACGCCCAGCATGATCTCGCCCTCGTCCAGCTTGTCGATGGCGCGGGCGGCCTGATAGAGCGTGAAGACGGTGCGGAGCTGGCCGGCGACGCGCGTCTCCAGGCTTTCCTTCACCGACTTGAGCTGCCGGTAGGAGCGCGCGATGGCGTCCGATTCCTTGCGCGCGCGGTCCAGGCTGGCGCGCATCTCCTCGCGCTCGCGCAGCTGGCGCATGCGCAGCTCGCCCAGCAGCACGGCCGTGACCAGCCACAGGATCGGCTCCCGGCTGACGGCGTAGAGGTACTGGTAGAAGTCCTGGCTGAGAAGCTGGTCGGGCATGTTGCCCAGGCGCAGCGCCATGGTCGCCGCGATGGCGGCCAGCACCCCCTCGCCGGTGCCGTACTGCACGGTGATCAGCAGCACGGGAATCCAGAACGGGTGCGGCTGCACGCCGTCGAAGCGCAGGCCGCCGGTGCTCAGCCAGTCGAAGCCCAGCGCCGCGGCGAAGAACAGCGCCAGTTCCAGCAGCGCCACCCGCCGGAACCCAAGCAGGCGCGGAGGTCCCGCTGGCCCTTCGGCCGCCGGTGGCTGCGTCTGCGTGCCCGGATCGAGGGCGGATGCGCTCATCGCGTGTGATTCCGTGGTCCGTGGCGTCTTGATAGCGTGGTTTTGGATACCGAGGGGTTAATACCGCCACAGCAGGTAGCCGCCCGCCGAGCGCACGGTGTTGCCGGTGCCGCGCGACGTGCTGATGGTGTGGCTGGCCCGCAGCCCGAATTCCAGCGTGGTGAGCGGCACGAAGGCGAGTTGCGCGGCGGCGAACGGCCCCCCTTCGTTGCGGCGGTCGTACGACCAGCCGGCCTGCACGTTGTAGCGGAACCAGTCGGTCACCGGGTGGTCGACGGCCACCTGGAGCGAGTGCACCTCGCGCGACACCAGCGGCAGCGGCGACACGATGGTGCCGCGCGGGTCGATGCGGCTGGTTTTCCCGGCCACGTACTCCGCGTCCAGGACGTAGGCGACGCTGGCGATCGGCCCCTCGTCGTTGAAGGTGTAGCGCAGCCACCCCTCCACCGAGGCCGAGCGCGCGAGGTCCGGGTCGCCGACAAGGCCATAGCGGTTGACCGCCCCGCCGAGCGACGCCGCGAGGCCCTGCCACAGCCGCTCGTCGTGCGCGAACTGCACCCGGTCGCGCCGGCCGGCGCCGATGATGCCCTCGATGAAGGTGTAGGCCGGCTCCTGCAGGTGCACGTAGGCGCGCGTCTCGCCGCTGCCGTGGGTGAGGCTGTGGCCGACGCCGACGCCGACCGTGCGTTGCGCCAGGAACAGGGTGGCGCGGGTCTGCTGCGGCTCCTCCCAATCATGAACGACGCTCAGCTCCGCGCGCGAGCGCCGGTCGTGGAAGGGCTGCGGCGGCCCGTTGCCGCGCGGCGCCTGATCGACATCGACGATGCGGTTCTCCAGCGCGAAGCGGAAGGCGGTGTCGCCGCCCAGCTCCTTGCTCCCGGACAGGCGGGTGACGCGCTGCACGTCGGCGTTCCTGACGCGGAACAGGTCGAAGTCGAGCCGCGCCTGTTCGCCGTACTCGCGCAGCAGGCGCGCCTTGGCCTCGCCGCTCTCCACCCGGTCGGGGCTGAGGAACAGCGCGCGATCGTACAGCCGCACCGCCTCGCGCCAGCGGCCCAGCCGCTCCTCGGCCTGGGCCAGCAGTTCGACCATCTCGCGGTCGCGCGGGTTGGCCGCGACCAGCCCGCGCAGCCGTTCGCGGGCGGCGCGCACCTCCCCCTCCTCCAGGGTGACCAGCGCGCGGTAGTAGTCGAGCCGGCGGTCGGCGGCGCGGTCGGCCTCGGCGCGCTGCGCCGCCTGTGGGCCGGCGGGGGCGGCGCGGCTGAAGTCCAGGCGCACGCCGGTGCGCTGCGGCGCGGCGCTCACCGCCACGTCCGGGGCGAGCACCAGCAGCAGGCTGTCATAGCCGTACTGCGTGTTCTCCACCCAGCCGGACAGCCGGTCGGGAATGCCCGCGATGCCGGTGCCGTCGCCGATCGGCCGGCTGAAGCGCAGCGTCAGCTCGCGCCCCGTCTGCTGGCGCTCCACCGTCACCGGCTGCGGCCAGGACAGCGTCAGCCGCGCGGCGGCATCCTCCCGCGCCGCCTCGACCCGCACGGCGGGCGGCGCCGGCTGCGCCAGCGCGGGCGGTGCGAGAAGGAGTGCCAGGGCGAGGAGGATTGTAGGTTGGGTTGAGCGCAGCGAAAACCCAACGCGCCCGGCGTGGCGACGACGTTGGGTTTTCGCCTGCGGCTCAACCCAACCTACACGTTGACCCGCCGAAGGCTGGCCGGGAGGATCAGTCCTGCTTGAGCACATGCTGTGCCTCCTTCAGACGGCGGTTCTCGATGAGCATGGCGGCGTAGTCGGCGCGCAGTTGCCGGTCGGTCGGGCGGCGGCGGCGCAGCTCCTCGAACAGGGCCACGGACTCGTCCACCCGGCCAACGCGGTGCAGCAGGTTGGCCTGCGCCTGTTTGACGGCGTCGGTCCGGGCACCGGCCGGCAGCGCGTCGATCTGTCGGAGCGCCGTGCGGTAGAAGGGGGCGGCCTCGGCGGCCCGCTTGCCCGCGGTCAGCGCCTCGCCCAGGAAGTAGTTGGCCTCGTAGTCGCCTTCCCCCCGGCTGAGGAAGCGGCGCAACGCCCCCTCCGCCTCGGCGAGGTGGCCCTGGTCGTAGGCGAGCATGCCCAACTGGCGCAGCCCGTCCGCATCGTCGGGCCGCAGCGCCAGCAGCGCCTTCCACGCCTCCGACGCGGCGGAGCTTTCGCGCTGCGCCTCGGCCAGCCGGGCCCAGCGGCGCAGCGTGTCGGGATCGCGCTCGCCCGGCACGGCGGCCCGCACCGCCTCGCCCAGCGCCTT
>DASWVP010000309.1:0-7726 GCA_036401175.1 Azospirillum sp.
CGGGGTGGGCGGCGGCGCCCTGGGCTCGGTGCTGGCGGGCTGGCTGTCCGACAAGCGCAGCGAGCCGCTGCGCCAGCACCTGGACAAGGGTGGCATCCTGCTGTGGGTCAACCTGCGCGACACCGACCACGAGCGCCGCGCCCAGGAGATCCTGGCCCGCCACACCAGCCAGCCGGTCGAAGTGCACGAAGTGCCGCAGACGGGGGCGGTGGCGTAGGGGCGCCCGGCTGGCCGGAGAAACGCTTGTGTCTGGCGGACACTTCTCCGTTTCGTCATCCCCGCGCAGGCGCACGGCTGTCCGGTGAAACATTTGCGTCTGGCGGATACTTCTCCAAACCGTCATTCCCGCGCAGGCGGGGATCCAAGCACTTCGCCGACGAAGCGCGTGTGCCGGCTGGATTCCCGCCTGTGCGGGAATGACGGTTTTTTTTGGGGGGGCGGGTCCGTGAAACAGTGTGTGCCCGCGCAGGGACTCGGAGAAAAACAATAATGGCCGATCAAGCGCTTGATCCATTTCCCCGGACAGCCGTGCGCGCAGGCGGGGATCCATGCTTCACGCCACGTTCGCTCGTCGGCAACATGGATCCCCGCCTACGCGGGGATGACGGAAAATAAATAAAACCAGAACAATGGCACTCAGGAACACCACGGCAATACAAATCGTCTGTGTTCATCTGTGTAAAAAACAAAAACCACCCCGACGCTGCCTATCCGGCAGGCGGATTTTTGACACCGATGAACACAGACGAAAGGAATATAGATTTATTTTTTATCCGTGCTCATCCGTGCTCATCCGTGTCTCGAATCCCCTCACCCCGCCCGCATGCGGCTGACGAAGTTGTTGACCTGGGAGCCCAGCGAGCGGACTTCGTCGGCGACGGTGCTGGAGGCTTCCAGGACGCGGTTCGCGGACTGGCCGGACTCCGCCGCCGCGCGGGCCACCGAGTCGATGTTCTCGCGCACGTGACGGGTGCCGTCGGCGGCCTCACCGACGTTGCGGGCGATTTCCCGGGTCGCCGCGCTCTGCTGCTCCACCGCGGCGGCGATGGACGAGGCGATGTCGTTGATCGACCGGATGGTGCCGGCGATGGAGCGGATCGCCTCCACCGCCTCCTGCGTCACCGACTGCATGGCGGCGATCTGGCCGGAAATCTCCTCGGTCGCCTTGCCGGTCTGGGTGGCGAGGTTCTTGACCTCCGACGCGACGACGGCGAAGCCCTTGTCGGCCTCCCCCGCCCGCGCCGCCTCGATGGTGGCGTTCAACGCCAGCAGGTTGGTCTGCGATGCGATGTCGTTGATCAGCTGCACCACCTCGCCGATCTTCTGCGCGGTGTGCGACAGCCCCTCCACCGTGTGGTCGGTGCGTTCGGCGTCCACGGCAGCCTGCTTGGCGATGCGGCTGGAGGCGTTGACCTGCGTGCCGATCTCCTGGATCGAGGCGGAGAGCTGCTCGGTCGCCGCCGCCACCGCCTCGACGCTGCCGGCCGCCTGCTGCGAGGTCGCCGCCGCGGTCGCCGCCTCGCCGGTCGTCTGCTCGGCGGTGCGGGTCATGCGCTCGGCCACGTCGTGCATCTCGTCGGCGGCACGGGAGACGCGATCCAGCATGCCGCGCACGCTGGTTTCGAAGTTCTCGGCCATGTCGATCATCGCGCGCCGGCGTTCCTGGCTGGCGCGGGACCGCTCCGTCTCGGCCCGCGCGGTGGCCTCGGCCGCCTCGCGGGCGGTGTCGCGGAAGACGACCAGCGCCAGCGCCATGTCGGTGATCTCGTCGCCGCCGCCCTGCGGGATCGGCGCTTCCAGGTTGCCGCCGGCGATGGCGCGCATGGCTTCGGCCAGCCGCCCGATGCGGGCGACGATGGTGCGGCCGACGGTGAACCAGGCCAGCGCCACGCCGCCCACCAGACTGCCCACCGCGAACAGGATCAGCACCAGCCGCCCGGCCTCGATGGCCTGGGCCGCGTCGGCGGCGGCGGTGTCGGCATCCGCCTTCATGGCGGCCACTTCCTCCTCCACCGCCTGGGCGAACTGCCCGGCGAGGGCGCGGGTCTGCGCCAGCACCTTGGCACCTTCGGCGATGGCGGCCAGTTCGGCGCGGCGCAGCTCGAACAGGCTGTTCTCGCCGATGCCGAAGGCGGCCAGCGCGTCGGCCGCCTTGCGCAGCTCGGCGTCGTCGCCGCTGTCGCCGACGCCCTTCAGCCGCTCGCGCAACGCCGCCAGCACGCCGTCGAAGCGGGTGCGCATCATGTCCAGGCGCCCGGCGTCGGCCGCCTGCGCGGCCTCGTTCAGCGCCCCGGTCAGCAGGTTGGCGGAGGTCTGCAGTTCGAGGTAGGTGCGGAAGCTCGACAGCCCGTTGCCCAGCACGTCCTTCATGGAGTCGCGCGTCTGCGTGCGGATGTTGATGCTGGCCATCTTGATGTCGGCGCGCGCCCGCATGGTGAGGGGATCGAGCGCGTCGAGCAGCGCCTGCTCGCCCCGCTGCACCTCGGCCAGCTTGGCGTTGACGCGCCGGTTCAGGGGCGCGCGCTCGGCGTCGCCGGCCTCCAGCGTCGCGCGGCGCAGGTCGAACACGCCGTCGGCGCCGTCGCCCAGCGCGAAGAAGGCGTCGATGGCGTCGGACGTCTCCCTGGTCAGGCGGTCGCCGGCGTGCAGCGTGGCGCCGACCAGCCGCGCCGCCGCCTCCAGGTAGACCTGCTGCTGGTTGGTCACCTGCAGCGTGGTGGGCGACGCGGCGGCGCGCGCCGCCGCCTTGGACAGGTTCATGATGTCGGCGCGGATCTCGTACATGCTGATCAGCGCGCCGACGCCTTCGCCCAGCGTGTCGATCTCGCGATCGGTCATGGCGCCCAGCGTCTCGCCCTTGCTGCGCAGCTGGTCGCCGACGCTGTCGATGAGCGGCTGGAGGGTGTCGAGGAAGGATTCCCGTGCCCGCGCCAGTTGGCCCAGCCCCAGTTCGCGCTTGCCGCTCGCCGTCAGGCGGCGATCGACGGCGGCGTTGGCCGTGTCCAGCGTGGCGATCAGCGCCGTCGCCTTGGCCTTCACCTCGGCCAGCTTGGGGTCGTCCGGCCGGCGCTCGCCCAACTCGGTCACCAGCGCCATGAGCTGGCGGCCCCGGCTCATGACCTGGGCGTAGGTCTGGCCGCGAACGGCCTGGCTGTCGGCGGCGTCCAGCGTGGGGGCGGCGGCGGCGATGGCGCCGCTCTCGCCCGACAGGCGCTTGGCGAGTTCCATCTCCGGCAGGCTGACGCCGACGATGCGGGTGAGCGGCGCCTCGACGGCGGAATAGGAATAGAGGCCGACGAAGCTGGCGCCGACGGTCATGCCGGCGATCCCGGCGAACGCCAGGAGCAGCTTGGCGCGGACACCCAAGCGGCGGGTCGGTGAGCCGGTCCCGGAATGCCGGTCGGTCATCTCTGGGGATCCTCCCTGAACGGTGTTTTTTGTTTGTTCGTTCAACTTTAGTATTGGCGAACAAACGTTAACAAATGATCCCACCGGCCGGCAAGGACATTGGTAACACCAATTCCCCGGTATGCACGGCGCACAACTCGCCCATCGGCCTACCCCGCTCCCGCGCTCCCCTCGCCTTTTGCGCGCCACGTCTTCCCGCCGCCTTCGCGCTTATCCTTGCAGCCGAGCTTCGCATCCGACAAGTGACGGTTTTCCACATGGACATCACAAGCGTCGCCCGGCGCATCGGCGCCGGAGAGCTTCATTATGCCCTTGCGCGTTTCGCAACGATCCGCCGCGTCTATGGCTTCGTGATGGGCCTGCTGCGCCGGCCGCGCCGGTCGTGGACCGTCACCTTGCAACAGTCGCTGTTCCTGACGGCGCTGGTGGACGGGGCGGTGCTGGACCTCAAGCGCGAGTCCGTCGCGCGCGGCTTCGACCTGCCGCCGGCGGTGGTGGAGGAACTGGTCGACTACGCCCGGACCACACCCTGCCATTTCTGGGAGAAGCGCTTCCTGAAGGCCGAGGTAACGGACGGCCGGCTGCCCGACGGCACCGAGGTCTCCATGTCGGAGGTGTGCGACCCGCAGGCGTGCGACGCCATCCGCCGGCTGTGCCGGGACCCGGTGCTGATCGCCGTGGCGACGCGCCAGTTGGGATATCGGCCCACCCGCATCCACCCGCGCCTGTACTGGAGCTATGCCGCCGGCCTGGACGACGCGGTGCGCCGCCGCCAGGGGCAGAGCATCGACTGGCACTATGACGCGCACGCGTTCCGTTTCTGCTCGGTCAACTTCTACCTGACCGACGTGGACCGCGAGAACGGCGCGCACGCCCTGGTGTGCGGTTCGCACCGGGCCAAGCCCCTGCCGCTGCTGCTGCGCTCGGCCCAGGCGCCGGACGCGGCGATCCACCGCCATTACGGCGCGGAGCGCGTGCGGGCGATCGAGGGGCCGGCCGGCACCGGCTTCTTCGAGGACACGGCGTGCTATCACCGCATCATCCCACCGCAACGCCGCGACCGGCTGATGCTGGAGATCTGGTACAGCTGAGCGGCCGGCGGCTGCGCGATTTTTTCCGTGCGGCGACGTCACGGAACGCTTGCAAGAGCCGCCCATCGCCGCTATGTTCGCCGCCCAACGCCGCAGTAGCTCAGGGGTAGAGCAACTGATTCGTAATCAGTAGGTCCGGGGTTCAAATCCCTGTTGCGGCACCACTCTAAGGCCCTGAAAGGTAACGCCTTTCGGGGCCTTTCCATGTCCAGGGCCTTGCCGCCGCCCTGATGCCTGCAACCACCCTGCAACCATTCCGGCCGTGTTGCTGGAACCGGCCCGCCCTTCCTGAACCACAGCATTGACGCACCAGGAAAGTCCGATGGGCGCGTCCTCCGGACCGGGCTCTATGGCTGCGCCACCGAGCCGCCGGCCAAGCCGCGTCTCGGCCCATGCGGGTGACGATCCCTCGCGCAGGATGATGACGGCTGTCGCCGAACCTTCGGAGCCGGCGCCGGCTTGACGCCGCGCGCCGACTCGATCCGGGGGAAAGAGGGCGTTGCCGCTCTCTCCCCCGCGAGGGCCGCCTGTTGCCGGGCAGGGCCGCCGGCTCAGGGCACGGGGGCGTGCCCCTCGCCCGGGCAGCCCGGCCCGGCGCGCCGGCCCTCGCCCCCCACTCACCCACCGCTCGCGCGGCCCCGGGAAGCAGCAGCGGCAAGGCTGCTGCTTCGCAGCTCACGAGAGGGAGACACACCATGAGCACCCAGCGCGTTCCCCTGTCCCAGCTCCTCCCGCCCACATCCAACCCGCGCAAGCGCATCGACCCCGCCGGCATCGAGGGGCTGGCCGCGTCCATCCGGACCGATGGCGTGCTGCAGAACCTCGTCGTCGCGTGCCTCAAGGGCGACCGCTTCCGCGTCGTCACCGGCGAGCGGCGCTACCGGGCCTTGAAGCTGCTGGAGAGCCGGGGCGAGATCGGCGCCGACTACCCGGTGCCCGTGGAGGTGCGCCACGGGCTGAAGCCCGCCGAGGCCCGGCGCATCGCGCTGGTGGAGAACGTGCAGCGCGAGGCCCTGGACGCCATCGACGAGGCGGACGGCTTCGCGGCGCTCCTTCAGAAGGGCGCCACGCTGGACGACGTGGCGGCGCAGACCGGCTTGAGCACCACCACGGTGAAGCGCCGGCTGGCGCTGGCCGGGCTGTGCGACGAGGCCAAGCGGGCGGTGCGCGACGGCGCCATCGGGCTCGGCATCGCCGAGGCGCTGACGCTGGGCACGCACGACCAGCAGCGGCGCGTCCTCGCCGACATCACGGACGGCGCCTGGATCGAGGCCGACGACGTGCGCGCCCGGCTGGTCGAGGAAAGGCCGTCCGTCGCCATGGCGCTGTTCCCCCTGGAGCGTTACGGCGGCACCTTCACCGCCGACCTGTTCGCCGAGGCGGAAGCCACTTGGTTCGACGACGCCGAGCAGTTCCACGCCTTGCAGCAAGAGGCGGTCGAGGCGCTGGCGGCCGAGCGGGCGAGGACGGCCGACTTCGTCGACGTGTTCGACGGCCACGGCGCGCCGTGGTGGCACTACCGCCCGGCGGACGACGGCGAGAGCGGCGGCGTTGTCATCCACCACACGCCCGCCGGCCGGGTCGAGGTGCGCGACGGGCTGGTCCGCCATGAGGTGCAGCACGCCGTCGCCGCAGAGACGCGCGAGAGCTCGCTGGCGGTGCGGCGGGAGCGGCCCGCGTATCCGGCGTGGCTGGTCCGGCACATGGCCGCGCACAAGACGCTGGCCGTGCAGACGCTGCTGATCGCCGCCCGGCGCACGGCGAAGGAGGTGGCGGTGGTGCTGCTGATGCGGGGTTCCGACGGTCATCATGGCCGGGTGTCGGTGGCGGCGCATCCCGCGCTGGCCCTGTTCGCGGGCGGCGACGGCCGGCCCCGCAGCCACGACGCCATCGAAGCGGCGGCGGCGTACTTCGAGCGCCTGCTGGGGCTGGAGCCGGACGAGGACGAGCCCGTGTGCGGGCCGGGCAGCCGGGGCGCCTGGGAACGGCTGGTGGGCGAGCGCAAGGACGGAGCCGACCTGTACGAGCGGGTCAAGCGGCTCAGCGATGAGGACCTGGACGGCCTGCACCTGTTGCTGACCATCCTTGCCTTCGGCCAGGGCGACCTGGACGCGATCGACCACGGCGACAGCCTGTTCAACCGCGTGGCGCGCGACCTCGGCGCCGATATGCGCGACTGGTGGCGGCCCGACGAAACCTTCCTGGGCGGGCGCACCCGCGACCAGCTCGGCGCCATCGCGGTGGAGAGCGGCGCCACCGCCGCCATGGGGCGGCTGGCGGACTACAAGAAGGCCGGTCTGGTCACCGCGCTGGCGAAACACTTCGCGCGCACCACCGAGGTGCCGGACGACGCGCCGGACTGGCAGATCAGGGGCCGCGACTGGCTGCCCGACGCCATGCGGTTCGGTCCCGAACCGGAAGCGGACACCGGGGACGAGCCCGATTCCGGCCTGCCCGCCGCAGCGGAATAGCACCCGACGCCGCCCTCCTTCGGGAGGGCGGCCGATCCGCGCCAAAAATCGCGCCGGCCGCGTGGGGCGGCCGGCGCGGCGTTACGGGGCCGGTGCGCCGTTCAGCAGGTCGCCCGGCGGCACGCCCAGCGCGTCGGACAGTTCCTTCAGCACGCTGACCGTCGGGTTGCGGGCACCACGCTCGATGCCGCTGATGTAGGTGCGGTGCAGGCCGGACTGGAAGGCAAGCTCCTCCTGCGACCAGCCGCGCGCGCGCCTGATCCGCTGCACGTTGAGGCCGACCTGCGTGCGGATGTCCATGGCGCACAGCACACCCGCTTGCAGCCTATCGGTCTACAGACTATGAGTAACATTCTGAGGGGCACGCGTGTGTCCGGCCGCCCGCGCACACCCGGCGCGAGCGCAAGGGGCGGCGCGGGTCGCGTGATCGACGATGGCGGGGAGGGGGCGCGTGGGCGAGGGGACGCGAATGCACCGGGGGCGCGGGCGGGCGCCCAGGGCCGGCAGCGGGCTGGACCGCGTGGACGCGCACATCGGCAGCCGCGTGCGCATCCGCCGCACGCTGCTCGGCCTGTCGCAGACCGAGCTGGGCGCGCGCCTCGGCCTGACCTTCCGGCAGATCCAGAAGTACGAGGGCGGTGCCAACGGCATCGGCGCCGCGCGGCTGTGGCAGCTGGCCGGCATCCTCGGCGTGCCGGTCGGCTTCTTCTTCGACGACCTGCCGCCGCCGGGCGGCGTCGCGGCCGAGACGCTGGG
>DASWVP010000310.1:0-19424 GCA_036401175.1 Azospirillum sp.
GCCGCCGCGCGCGCCGCCTGGACGCCCGGCGATCGCGCGGCGGCGGTGCTGCCGCTGGGCGCGGCGGGCACGTGGTGGGCGGCGGCGGTGCCGGTGACCGACGTCACCGGCCTGCCGGTCGCCCGACTGGTCACGCTGAGCGACGTCGGCGATGCCGAGGCCGCCCGCGAACGGCGCGAACGCGCGTGGTGGGCCGCCGGCGCGGCGGCGCTGGCCGGGCTGGCTCTGCTCGCCGTCTGGCTGGTCCGGCGCGGCTTCGAACCGCTGAACGGCACCGTGGACGCCTTCACGGCGCTGGCCGAGGGGCGGCCGGTGCCGGAATTGCGCGCCCCCTTCGCGCCGGAGGTCGGCCACCTCGTCCACGCGCTGGGCCGGCTGGGCGAGACCATCGACGCGTACGAGAAGCTGCGCCGCTCGCGCGTGCGGCAGGGGCGCCGGCAGGCCCGCTTCATCCGCCAGCAGATGGTCGAGTTGGCCAACACGCTGGACACCGAATCGCGCGACGCCGTGCTGGGCGACCTCGGCCGGATCGAGAAGGCGATGCAGGGCGAACCGGCGCCCGTCGCGGCCGCCGGCGAGGAGACCCCGCACGACCGCCGCATCGACCATCTGGTCAACGAGTTCGGGCTGCTGGCGCTGGGCTTCCAGAACCTGATCTCGCGCGTCGGCGAGCAGTACCACAAGCTGGACATCCTGGTGGCCGAACTGCGCGAGGCGCTGCGCGCCAAGACGCAGTACATCGCGTTGCAGCAGGAGCTGGAGATCGCCCGCAACATGCAGCTCTCCATCCTGCCGCGCGACTACGCGCCGCGGCCGGAGGCGGAGGTGCACGCCTGCATGATCCCGGCCAAGGAGGTCGGCGGCGACTTCTACGACTTCTTCCACCTGAGCCCGACCCGGCTGGGCATCGTCGTCGCCGACGTGTCGGGCAAGGGCGTGCCGGCCGCCTTCTTCATGGCCGTCTCGCGCACGCTGCTGCGCGCCACCGCGCAGTTCGGCGAGGACCCCGGCACGGTGCTGGCCCGCCTCAACGACATGCTGGCCGACGGCAACGAGCAGATGATGTTCGTCACGCTGTTCTACGGCATCCTCGACCTGGAAACGTTGGAGCTGAACTACGCCAACGGCGGCCACAACCCGCCGCTGCGCGTCGGCACGGACGGCACGGTGAGCGAGCTGCCGCGCACCGGCGGCATGGCGCTGGCGGTGGCCGACGGCATCCCCTACCGCAACGCCACGGTGACGCTGACGCCCGGCGAGACGCTGATCCTGTTCACCGACGGCGTGACCGAGGCGTTCGACATCGACGGCGACCAGTTCGGCGACGCCCGCACGCAGGAAATGGCCGCCCGCATCGGCCGTCTGCCGACGCACGCCATCCCCGACGCCCTTCTCCAGGCCATCAAGGAGTTCGAGCGCGGCGCCGCCCAGGCCGACGACATCACCTGCCTCGCCGTCCGCGCCCGGCCGGGGGCGGCGGGGGTGGGGGCGGCGCTTGCCGATGCCACGGCACACGGTTAGAACACTCCTCTGCATTTCCTGTGGCCCCTTCCCCCTGGCGGGGGAGGAGCCCATCGGCGGAAGGCACGGCGAAGGACGGACATGCGACTGACGCTCCGGCTGTTTCTGGCGATCTGGCTGATCATCGCGGGGGCGGCGGGACTGCTCACGCTGCTCAACCATTTCAAGTTCGCCACCGCCTACGCCGATCTGGTGCGCAGCCGCTTCGCCTTCCTCGCCGCCGACCTGGAACAGGCGATCGAGGCGGGGCTGTCGCTGGGCCTGCCGATCGACCAGCTCCGCAACACCCAGGCCGTCATCCAGCGCACCAAGGAGCGCTGGCCGGAGATCGTGGTCATCCGCGTCTTCGACCCGGCCGGCACCACGCTGTTCGGCATCGGCGACGGCGCCGGCGCGGCCGTGCCCCCGGCGTGGCTGGAGGCCAGCCGGCGCAGCCGGGACGGCGCCTGGAGCCAGCAGGACGAGCACACGACCACGGTCGCCAAGCCGCTGGTCAACGCCTTCGGCCTGACCGTCGGCTGGGTGGCGCTGACCTATTCGCACACCGCCGTGGACGCGCAGGTGGCCGGCACCGGCGGCCTGCTGGTACGACATGCCGTCATCGGGCTGGCCGTCGCCGCGCTGCTGTGCGCGCTGCTGCTGCCGCTGCTGCTGCGGCCGATCTGGGCGGAGATGCGGCGCATGGAAGCGGCGCTGCGCACCGCCGGGGAAGCGCCCGAAGGCGGGCCGGCGGCGCCGGTGCCGGAGGAGATCGCCGCCAGCTACGGCCCGTTCCGCACGGCCGTCGCCACGGCGCTGGGCCTGATCCGCACCGTCCCTTCGGGCAGGACGTAGGCGATGGCGAACGAGACTCTGTTCCGCGGCCTGTCCATCCGCATCGTGGCCTTCGCCATCGCCGTTCTGGTGCTGTCGCTGGCCGGCCTGTCCTACGCCACCTACGACGTGTTCGACCGGCAGGCGGCGGCCGAGCTGGACCGCAAGGCGGCAGCGGTGGCCGACCTGATCGCCAACCGGGTCGGCCGCGCGCTCGACCTCGGCGTGCCGTTCGACCAGCTGGTGGGCGTGGAGGAGTTCCTGGGCGACATCATCCAGGACCAGCCGGAGTTCGCCTCCGTGGCGTTGGCCGACGCCGCCGGGCGGGAAACCTACCGCAAGGTCCGGCCGCGCGCGCAGGGCGACGTGCGCGTGCAGTCCTGGCCGCTCACCGCGAAGGGCGTGACGGCCGGCGCCGTTCTGATCGGCGTGGACGCGGCGGCGCTGAACGAGCGGCTGGTCGGCATCGCCTTCGACGTCGGCGTGACGCTGCTGGTGTCGGCGCTGATCAGCCTGGAGGTGCTGCTGGTGCTCATCGCCGTCAGCCTGACGATCCCGGTGGGCACGCTGGTGACGCTGATGAACCGGGTGGCCGGCGGCGATTTCAGCCGGCGCGTCGACGACCGCGCGCACGATCAGGTCGGCCGCCTGACCGCCGCCTTCAACGCCGCCATCGAACGGGTCAACCGCGAGTACCGCGCCGCGCTCGACCGCGCGCTGGCCGCCGGGGCCGACGCCGCGGCGTGGGGGGCGGAGCTGTCGCGCCGCTTCGTCTTCGCCCCCGCCGCCGGGGCCGAGCCGTTCGCGCCGCAGAGCGTGCTGTTCATCCGCCTGCCGCTGTTCCTGTTCTTCTTCGGGTCGGAGCTGCCGCGATCGTTCCTGCCCATCCTCGCCAAGGACCTGCACGCGGCGTCCGGCCCCCTGCCCGGCTGGCTGGGCGCGGTGCCGGGCGGCGCGTGGCTGGCGCAGACCTACGCCGCCATCCCGGCGGAGGTGCTGGTGGCGCTGCCGCTGTCGGCCTATCTGCTGGGGATCGCGCTGTTCTCGCCGATGGCCGGGCGGTTGGCGGCGGCGCGCGGCAGCCGGACGCTGTTCAGCATCGGCGTGGTGCCGGCCATCGTCGGCTACGTCCTGACCTTCCTGGCCGACAGCCTGCCCGAGCTGATCCTGTGGCGCACCGTCAACGCGCTGGGCTTCGCCTTCGTCAGCATCGCGGCGCTGGACCACATCTCGGCCGTGACCACGCCGACGACGCGGGCGCAGGGCATGGCCGCCTATCTGGCCGCCTATGTGTCGGCCGGCGTGTGCGGCACCGCCATCGGCGCCATCCTGGCCGACCGCATCGGCTTCGCCCCGGTGTTCCTGTTGTCGGCGGTGTTCACGCTGGGCTCGGCCGTTCTCCTGTGGATCTTCACGCCGGCCACGCCGCGCCGCGACGCCGCCCCCGCCCGCAAGGCCAAGGGGCCGGGCATGCTGCGCCTGCTGGCGACGCCGCGCTTCCTTGGCCTGCTGCTGACCGCCGGCATCCCCATGCAGGTCATCCAGTCCGGCTTCCTGTTCTACTACGCGCCGCTGCTGTTGCAGGAGCTGGGCAACCGGCAGGCGGTCATCGGACGCGTGCTGATGATCTATTTCCTGCTGGTCATCGTCTTCAACGAGGTGCTGGCGCGCTGGTCGGACGGCGGGCAGCGGCACGGCAAGGCGGTGATCATCGGCCTGGGGCTCAGCGGCTGCGCCGCCGCCGCCGTGGGCGTGTGGACCGACACCTGGGCCGCCGCCGGCAGCGTCGCCGCCATCGGCGTCGCCTGGGCCTTCAGCTTCTCGGCGCAGGGCGCCCTGCTGCTGCGCATGGGCGAAGGGCGGCTGGCCGGCGTGCCGCCGGCCGTCGCCATCGGCTTCTACCGGCTGGCCGAGCGCTGCGGCGCCATGGTGGCGCCGGTCCTGATGTCGCTGATGATCACGCGCATGGGGTACGCCGACACCGCACTCGTTACCGGCATCGGCATCGCCGCGTGCGCCGTGCTGTTCGCCCTGCAAATGGCCGCCCTGCCGATCACCGATTCCACAGCTCCGGAGACCGCCCGATGAAGGCCCTGGCATTCCGCGTCCTGCTGGGCGCCCTCCTGCTGGCCGGCGCGAGTGCCGGCGCCATGGCGGCCACGGCCAAGCCGAAGACCGTCTACATCATGACCTTTCGCGGCTGCGAGGAGGTGTGCACGGGCTTCCGCGACTATCTGGAGCGGCAGGGCGAGCCGGTGGAGTTCGTCATCCGCGACGCCCAGAGCAGCCTCGCCCGCGTCGCCGATTTCGTGGCGGAGGCGAAGGCGACGCGCCCCGATCTGGTGGTCACCTGGGGCACCGGCGTGACACTGGCCGCCGTCGGGCCGTACGACGCCGTCGACCCGGCGAAGCACATCACCGACATCCCCGTCGTCTACCTGTTCGTCGGCAATCCGACCGAGGCGAAGATCGCCCGCACCGCCGCCGCCTCGGGCCGCCCCAACGTGGCCGGCGCCAACACCACCGTGTCGTTCGAGGCGCAGTACAACACCATGCTGTCCTACCGCCCGGTCAAGCGCGTCGGCGTCGTCTACAACGCCGACGAGCCGGCGGCGCTGGTGCAGGCGCAAACGGCGCTGGAGCAGTTCCGCGCCCGTGGCGTCGAGGTGGTGGAGGAGCGGCTGCCCGCCGGACCCGACGGCAAGCCGGCGGCCGACGCCTTCGCCCCCGCCATGGCCCGCGTGCGCGACCGGCGGGCGGAGATGCTGTACTACATCGGCTCGTCGTTCATCCTGACCAACATCGAGGCGTTCTCGCGCGCCGCGCTGGACCAGAAGCTGCCCGTCTTCACCTCGTTCGAGCTGCCGTTCCGCAGGGGCGGCGCGCTGCTGGGGCTGGTCAGCCCGCTGCGCAGCGTCGGCCAGATCGCCGGCTATCAGGCGGCGCAGATCCTGTTCGCCGGCAAGCCGCCGGGCGACCTTCCGACGCCCAGCCTGACGCGCTTCACCGTGCTCATCAACATGCAGGCGGCGCGCGAGCTGACGCTGTGGCCGCCCATGCGTCTGCTGCAGTTCGCCGAAGTGGCGCCGTAGCATTCGCGTGACCGGCGAACGCGACGGTTGAGTTCGCGCTTCATTCGTCCTTATCTGTCGGTCACCCGATGCAGCCACGCGGCCCACGCATGTCCCCCCGTCGTCTCGCCCTCGCGCTTCCCCTCGCCTTCAGCCTGATCGTCGCCGCCTGCGGCACGCGGGACCGTCCGCCGCCCCCGCCGCTGCCGCAGACCGAGGGCCGCCCCGGCCTGGAAAAGGTGCATGGTGACTGGGAGGCCGACAAGGCGGTGAACCTGCGCGCCGCGCCCAGCACCAATTCCGCCATCGTCGGCGCGCTGCGGCCCGGCCAGCCGGTGACCGCGCTGGGCCGCGCGCCGAAGACCGACTGGATCGCCATCGCCCACGCGGGCGGCACCGCCTACGTCCGACTCGACCTGCTGCGCCTGCGCGGCGAGCGCGTCGCCGCCACGGCGCGCGGCGCCACCGCGGTGATCCCGAAGCCCACCGACAACGGCGGCCCGGCCGTCAAGGCCGCCCCCCGCCGGAAGATCGAAGGGACGCCGATCCAGTAGGTTGGCTCAGTGGGACTGTTTCAGTTGGGCCGGATCGCGGCGAGGCCGTCGGCGATGTCGTGCATGCCCTGGCGGCGCAGCAGCGCCTGACGGTGGCGCAGCAGACGCTTGGCGAGCGCCTTTTCGGTTTCCGCGCCGCCCAGCAGCGCGCCGTCCGTCCCCCGCAGATGGGCGACGACCGCGTCGATGAGGCTGGCTTCCGCCATCGGGTCGCGTCGGTCCAGCGGCTGATCGCTGTTGAGCGCCGAGCGCACGCGGTCCACCAGCACGCGCCGGCAGCACGGCGCGTGCCCGGCGACGGTCAACCCGCCGATGCGGGCCAGCGAGCGGCCGACCGGCGCCAGTTTCGGATCGGCGGCGCGGCCGTGCAGCACGTCGGCCAGCGCGCACAGACCGTCGGCTAGGTTCGCCTGCGCCCCCAGCAACTCCTTCACCAGCTCGGCCGAACCCAGCGCGTCGGCGACGACGCCTTCCAGCAGCGCGTTGAGGCGCGGCTCCAACCCCTCGTCCATCAGGTCGAGCAGCATGTCCACCTTGCCGCCCAACGAATTGGCGTCGGACAGGTGCAGCGCGAGAACGCTGAGGAAGACGTAATCGTGCTCGGCCGGGCCGACCGCGTACTCGATGCGCCGGCTGGTCCCGGCCAGGTCCTTGGGGTCGAAGGCCGGCAGGCGCTTGCGCTCGGCGGCGAAGTCGCGCGCCCGGATGATCGCCTGATCGACCAGCGCGCGCAGCTCCTTCACGCGGGCGTTGGCGTTGACCTTGCCCAGGTCGGCGTGATGGCGGGCCACGGCGTGGACGGCGGCGCCGATCAGGCTGCCCTGCTCGTCCAGCTTGCGCGCGAAGCTCCACCCGTGCAGCAGCTCGGTCTGGGTGATGCGGAACTTGTCGAGGAACTGGCGCAGCATGCGGCCGATGACGACGCGGCTGTCGAAGCCGTAGAGGTCCGCCAACTCGGTGCAGAACGGCGCGCCCTCGGGCGAGCCGGAAAGGCCGAGGGGCCGTTCCTTGACCTCCGGCACCTTGCGATGGAAGATCGCCGTCTGGATCGCCAGCCCGGCCAGCGAGCGCGCCTTGAAGACCTTGACCTCCTGGACGCCGTGCCCGACGAGCTGGGCGCGGGCGCAGGACAGCGCCGCCTGCTCCTCGGTGAAGGTCGCCTCGATCCGCCAGCGCCCTTCCTGACGAACCTGCACCTCGAATGATGCGCTGCCCTTGAACACGATGCGGTATCCCGTCGCCGTCGAACAATCCTGCGGCCGGAGATTGCCCGGGATCAACCGTTTTCGCTGTGACGGCCATCACGGGGGCGCGGAATGCCGCAGTTTTTCCGGGGGCATTGCGGGTTGGAAGGAAGGGGAGACACGGATGAACACGGAAAGGATAACATCCATCCATTCCATCTGTGTCTATCTGTGTTCATCTGTGTCAAACAAAACCGTTGCGGCAACGGCACGCAGCGAGAGACGGGATTTTGACACAGATGGACACAGATGAAATAGACAGGATTACTAAAAGCCTTTGACTGCCGACATCGCCGTTCCGTCAACATTTTTCCTGTTCATCATGCCCGGGGCCCAGTCCCGGGCATGATGAATTGGGAAAGCGAAAGCAAACCATCGGCGCCCAAAGTCAGCCAGGCACTCACCCCGCCTGATCGGCCGGGACGACGAAGGCGTCCATCACCTTCTTGGGGCCGGCGTGGTCGAACTCGATCTCCAGCTTGTCGGCGTCGGTGGCGACCACCGTGCCGTAACCGAATTTCTGGTGGAAGACGCGCGCGCCCTTGGCGAAGCCGGACGCCGGGCGGGCGCGCGGCTCGACGTGGTAGGCGGTGCCCTCCAGCGTGACGCCGCGCGGGGCCGGGGGCTGGCGTTGCGGGCTTTTGAAGAAGGACGGCGCCTCGCGCATGCCGGCGCCGTACCCGCCCCCGGCACCACCCCCGGCACCGGCGAACAGGCCGTTTGCCGCCTCCGTCTCGATGTCCGCGGGCGGCAGCTCGTCGACGAAGCGCGAGGGGATGGCGCTCACCCAACTGCCGTACAGGCGGCGGTTGGCGGCGTGGCTGACGTAGGCGCGCTTGCGCGCGCGGGTCAGCCCGACGTAGGCGAGGCGGCGTTCCTCCTCCAGCCCGGCGATGCCGGTCTCGTCCAGGGCGCGCTGGTTGGGGAACACGCCCTCCTCCCAGCCGGGCAGGAAGACGATGTCGAACTCCAGGCCCTTGGCGCCGTGCAGCGTCATCAGCGTGACCTGCTCGGCCCCCGAAGCCTCGGCGTTCTCCATGACGAGGCTGACGTGTTCGAGGAAACCGCCGAGGTTCTCGAACTCCGCCATGGCGGTGACGAGTTCCTTCAGGTTCTCCAGCCGGCCGGGCGCCTCGGGCGACTTGTCCTCCTGCCACATGCGGGTGTAGCCGGATTCGTCCAGGATCAGGCGCGCCAGATCGGTGTGCGGCATGGTCAGCGCCAGCCCGCGCCAGCGGAAGAAGTCCTGCAGCAGGCCGCGGATGGTGCCGCGCACCTTGGGTTTGAACTCGTCCGTCTCGGTCAGCGCCCAGCCCGCCTCGGCCAGCGGGATGCCGCGGGCGCGGGCGCACTGGTTGAGCGTCTGCATGGCGGCCGGGCCGATGCCGCGCTTGGGCACGTTGATGATGCGCTCGAACGCCAGATCGTCCTCCGGCGTCTGCACGACGCGCAGATAGGCCATGGCGTCGCGGATCTCCTGACGCTCGTAGAAGCGCGGGCCGCCGATCACCTTGTAGGGCAGGCCCAGGGTGATGAAGCGTTCCTCGAACTCGCGGGTCTGGAAGCCGGCGCGGATCAGCACCGCCATGTGGCCGAGCGGCACGCCCAGGCGCTGGAGTGATTCGACCTCGTCGCCGACCCAGCGCGCCTCCTCCTCGCCGTCCCACACGGCCTTGACGCGCACCTTGTCGCCGCCGTCCGCCTGCGTCCACAGCGTCTTGCCCAGGCGCCCCTTGTTGTTGGCGATCAGCCCGGACGCGGCGGCCAGGATATGCCCGGTGGAGCGATAGTTCTGCTCCAGCTTTACGATCTTGGCGCCGGGAAAATCCTGCTCGAAGCGAAGTATATTGCCAATCTCGGCGCCTCTCCAGGCGTATATCGACTGGTCCTCATCGCCAACACAGCAGATATTTTTACTTGCAGACGACAATATACGAAGCCACAGGTACTGCGCAACATTGGTATCCTGGTACTCATCAACCAGGATGTAGCGGAATTTGCGGTGGTACTCGGCCAGCACGTCGGGATGCTGCTGGAAGACGGACAGGTTGTGCAGCAGCAGGTCGCCGAAGTCGCAGGCGTTCAGCGTGCGCAGCCGGTCCTGGTACGCGCGGTAGAGCGCCACGACGCGGCCGCCCGCCACGTCTCCGCCGTCGGCGTCGGCCAGCTTGTCGGGCGTCAGGCCGCGGTCCTTCCAGCGCTCGATGACGCCCAGCACCTGACGCGCCGGCCACTTCTTGGTGTCGACGTTCTCCGCCTCCAGCAGTTGCTTGATCAGGCGGATCTGGTCGTCGGTGTCGAGGATGGTGAAGTTGGACTTCAGCCCCACCAGTTCGGCGTGGCGGCGCAGGATGCGGGCGGCCAGCGCGTGGAAGGTGCCGAGCCACCAGCCCTCCGGCTCGACGCCGACCAGTGCGGCCACCCGCTCGCGCATCTCGCGCGCGGCCTTGTTGGTGAAGGTCACCGCCAGGATCTGGAAGGGCGCCGCGCGGCGCGTCATCAGCAGATGGCCCAGGCGCGTGGTCAGCACCCGCGTCTTGCCGGTGCCGGCGCCGGCCAGCACCAGCACCGGGCCGTCGAGCGCCTCCACGGCCTCGCGCTGGGTCGGGTTCAGGCCGTCCAGATAGCCGAAGCGGGCGGCGGCGGCCGGGGACACCGGGGGCGGCGGCGCGGCGTGGCTCAGCGGATCGTCATAGGAATAGGGATCGGACATGGGGAACGTATATAGCACGGACGCGGCCGCGCCGAAGCCCCCTTCGCCACCCCCCATCCGCACAATCCATCGGCGCACCCCGCGCCAACGGCCTACCGCCTGGGGATTGAAATAGCCGGTCGGCGGCATCCGGGCCAACCGGAGCAGGGCAAAGACATTTCCATTCGTTCCTTATGGCCTCCGCCGTTTTTACTCCACAGATGAAGGCAGGGGATCTTCATACATTAACTTCGTCTGGCCTCGTCGTTGAGCGTATGACCATAGAAGCTCCGCATTGTTACCTTTGAGAAATTTTCTGTCGCTCAATTATGGGTTACTTTCACTCTCGAAACGTACTCCCCCGGCTCGGAAGGGCAAGCGCGATGCGCACCACCGGACGGCCCGGGATCACCCCCGAAGCGTCGCAAGACGCACACGATGTGAACCAGCAGAGGCGGGTAGAGACGATGGATCCCGTGAACGTTTTCCTCATCGATTCGAACAAGCTCTTCCGCGAAGGCATGAAGCGCCTCTTCGAAAGCTCGCCCTTCCGGGTGCTTGGCGAGGCCGGCAACCTGCGCGAAGGCGTGCCGGCGGTCCAGTCGGCCGGCGTGCGCCCCAGCCTCATCCTCATCGACCTCGCCAGCGGCGGGGACGAGGAAGTCGAAGCGATGCGCGGGCTGCGCGCGCAGTTCCCCGAGATCCGTATCGTCATCCTGACCAGCGACCTGTGCACCCGCCGCCTGTCCGGCGCGCTGGGGGCCGGCGCCGACGGCTATCTGATGAAGGACATTGCCTGCGAGGCGCTGATGCAGTCGCTGCGCCTCGTCATGATGGGCGAGAAGGTGTTCCCCACCCATCTGGCCGAGCTTCTGGTGTCCGGCCGCGCCGAGGAGATCGGCGCCGAGGTGCCGGCCCGTCGCAAGGGGCTGTCGCAGCGCGAGGTGCAGATCCTGCGCTGCCTGCTGAACGGCAACAGCAACAAGATGATCGCCAACCACCTGAACATCACCGAGGCGACGGTGAAGGTCCACCTGAAGAGCCTGCTGCGCAAGATCAACGCCTCCAACCGCACGCAGGCGGCCATCTGGGCGCTGAACAACGGCATCGGCGACCAGCCCGCCGACACGCGCGGGGTCAGCGCCACCATGGCGTGACGCCGCGGGGCCCGACGCGGGCATCCACCGCCTTCCCCCGTGCCGCCGGCGCGGCGCGGGGGAAGGCCGCCCGCTCCCTTCGTCGCGGCGCAACCCTCTCTTCCGTCTTATACGGGCCGGCGTAATACCAAAAGCGCCCTTTACCGATTCCGCACGGCAGCATTAATTGATGAAACTCGCTCAAATTCTCCCGACCGATCGCATCGGCCGCAGCAACGCGCAACACATCGTCCCCATCGGGCGCGGAAGGCTCATCGATGAACGTACTCATTGCCGACGACCATCTGCTTTTCCGTGATGGGTTGCGCCGCCTTCTGGTGCAGTTCCAGGAGGATATGGCGTTTTTCGAGGCAAGTACTTTCGACGAGGTGCGTGATTTGTGCGCGGGGGGCACCGCGTTCGACCTGATCCTGCTCGACCTGGGGATGCCCGGCTGGACCGGCTTCGCGACGCTGGGCGAAATCCACGAGCGGCTGCCGCGCGCCCTTCTGGTGGTCGTCTCCGGTTCGGAGCGGCGGGCCGACCTGATGGCCGCGCTGGAGAACGGCGCCGCCGGCTACATCCCGAAATCCTCCAGCGCCAAGGTGCTGCTGGGCGCCCTGCAACTGGTCCTGGCCGGCGGCATCTACGTGCCGGCGGAGGCCATCCGCGGCGACATCGTGACCGGCACCGACGGGCTGTCCGACAACCCCCTGGCCAACGTCGGCCACGGCGGCGGCGACCAGCTCACGCCGCGCCAGCGCGAGGTGCTGACCCGCCTGCGCGAAGGCAAGTCGAACAAGCAGATCGCCCACGAGCTGGGCCTGACCGAGGGAACGGTGAAGGTCCACGTCACCGCCATTCTGCGCCTGCTGGGCGTCCGCAACCGGACCCAGGCGGCGCTGACCGCCCACGGTATGTGAGCGCCTGCCCCCCGAGGGGTCAATGCACCGGCGCGCCCTCGATCGGTAGGACCGAGGTGGGGGCGGCGATGTGGCCGCCGAGCGGGCGGTCCAGCTCGTCCTTCAGCGCCGGCCACGCCGGGGTGCCGCCGAACCGCTGCACCAGTTGCCCGGTCAACGCGTAGACGGCCAGCTCCAGCGGGCCGTTGTCCGGCGCGTGGGCGTTGACGGCAAGGCAGGAATCGGCCGCGCTCTCGAAGATCGCGGCGGCGGTGTTGGTGCCGCGGCCGGCGGCCGGGATCGTGATGGCGTCGGGCGGGGCGCCGCTGGCGCGCAGGTGGGTCAGGTTCTCGGCCAGCAGGCGGCTGCGGATCACCGTGTCGATCGCGGCCACCACGGTCAGCCCCGCCTCCTCCTGCGCGGTGGCGCGCAGGCGGCGCAGCGCGGCGATGACGCCCAGCCCGACGTCCTCCTCGCTGCCGCGCTTCAGCGCGGCGGACGTCGCCGTGGCGATGATGGCGTTCACGACGGGCAACGTTTGGGCCTGGCTGTCCGACGGCGGGCCGGCGGAGGACAGGTCCGGGGCGTGCTCTTCGTTCATGCGATCTCCTCGGGCCGGGGGCGGTGCGCTCCTGTGGCCCAAGTTCTCATGTATGGGACGCGGCGGCGGCTTCAAGGCGCCGGGCTCCCGCCCCTGCGGGACCGATCGGCCGGAAGTCCTGGCAGGGCCGGAAGCGCATCCCCATATGGGGAGGCCGAAAGGAGACCCACGATGCCGTTGCTGAGCCTGATCCTGAACATTCTCTGGGTGGTGACGGGAGGCATTTGGATGGCCGCCGGCTGGTTGATCGCCGCGGCGGTGATGGTCATCACCATCATCGGCATTCCCTGGGCGCGCTCGGCGTTCACCATCGCCTGGTACACGCTGCTGCCGTTCGGCCAGACGGCCGTGCGCCGCGACGCCTACGGCGGGCGCGAGGACCTGGGCACGGGCGCGATCGGCGCGGTCGGCAACATCCTGTGGTTCGTGTTCGCCGGCTGGTGGCTGGCGCTCGGCCATCTGATCACCGCCGTCGGTCTGGCGATCACCATCATCGGCCTGCCCTTCGCCTGGGCGCACCTGAAGCTGGCCGGGCTGGCGCTGTGGCCGGTCGGCACGCGCATCGTCACCAACGACGAGGCCGAGGCGCTGCGCCGCGGCGCCTACGGGCGCTGACTCCGGAACCGATGGACGCGAAGACCGGTGCGCAAAGACCGGGGGCCGCCGCGTGCGGCCCCCGTCCCCCCGCCCCGTTCAGATCACTTCGGTCAGACTCTCCATCAACTCCTTCTCGCGGTCGAGAAGCGCCAGCTCCTCGCCCATGAAATCGCGCATGGAGACGATGCCGACCACCTTGTCCCCCCGCACGATCGGCAGGTGGCGCAGGCCGTTGCAGAACATGTGGCGCATCGCGTCGCGGACGGTCGTGTCGAGGTCCACCGTGATCGGGCACGGCGTCATCACCGCCGACAGCGGCGTGCGCTCCGGATCGAGGCCCGCGGCGACGACGCGTTCGGTCAGGTCGCGCTCGGTGAAGATGCCTTCCAGGTGGTCGTCGCCGTGATCGGTGACCACGACGGAGGCGACGTGCGACGCCTTCATCTGGCAGGCGGCCTCGCGCACCGTGGCGCTGGGCGGCAGATGGACGACGCGGCGGTTGGTGAGCAGATCCCCGACATTGCGGTGCATCATGGCTGCTTTCCTTCCTTTTGCCTGTCTTTCCGTACCCTTGCAGAGTTTCCCAAGACCAGGAGACGGTCAGATTTTTGCGGTCGCAAAAGAATATCTCGCAAGCGCAAAAACCAAGGAAGAACTGCTTTGCAGGGGCCGGTGATGTCTAGTGGAGAAAAGCGTATCTGCTTTTCACAGGGTGAACGAGCACTCCGGCCCAAAAAGATCGGCATGGTTGCCATGCGGGTGCAACATGCGACAAATCCGCCCGACAGCCGCCGAAATCCCTCCGCTTGGCACGGCGTAAGCGTGCGGATTTCATCGCCCTCATGCACGTTAACTATTAATAAACGCAATCCGCCGGAGACTTCAGCCCACGTTGCATTCGGTGAATGGCCTCCGGCCAAGTGTACGGGACGCGGGATCCTCATGTCGTGGTTGTCGAAACTGAGCGGTAAGGTCAAGGGCGCCGCGGCGGCCACGGCGTCGAAGGACCGGCCGTCGCAGCCGCCGCACATCGTCATCGACCGGCACGACTATACCCCGGAGGAGTTCGTGCTGGGCTCCTTCCGCATCCGCCCCTACGACGGCGACCTGATCGCCAAACAGCAGTTCGACTTCAAGATCAGCTTTCAATTGGACAACGAAACCGTGGAGTTCGCCTGCCGAGGCATGGTGGTGAAGCAGGACGACCAGGTCGGCCTCGTCGCCCGCTACCAGAGCCCCCAGCCCTTCTACGAGCGCAAGCTCATCGAATACGTGAAGCTCTGGAAGGGGCTGTAGGACCCGCGCCCGCCCGGTCGGGCCAAAGGCCGAAAGACGAAAAAAGCCTCCCCCGCCGGAACGGGAGAGGCTTTTTTGTTGGGCACCCGGCGGGTCAGCGCAGCCCGGCGTCTTGGACCACCTTCATGGTGTGCTGGGCGATCATGCGCTCCTCGTCGGTGGGGATGACCCACACGGGGATGCGGCTGTCGGGAGCGCTGATCTTCGGGCCGTTGGCGGCGTTCGCCGCCTCGTCCAGCTTCACGCCCAGCCACGCCAGCTTTTCCGCCACGCGGGCGCGCACCGGGGCCGAGCGCTCGCCGATGCCCGCCGTGAACACCATGGCGTCCAGCCCGCCCATGGACGAGGCCAGCGAGCCGGTCTCCTTGGCCACGGCGTGGCAGTACAGCTCCACCGCCTCGGCCGCGTGGGGATCGGCCGACTCCAGCAGGACGCGCATGTCGTTGGAGATGCCGGACACGCCCAGCAGGCCCGACTGGTTGTACAGCAGCTTCTCCAGCTCGTCCGCCCCCATGCCCTTGGCGCGCATGAGGTAGATCAGCACGCCGGGGTCCAGGCGGCCGGTGCGGGTGCCCATGGGCAGGCCGTCGACCGCGGTGAAGCCCATGGTGCTGTCCACGCTCTTGCCGGCGCGGATGGCGCACATGCTCGACCCGCTGCCCAGGTGGCAGACGACGACGTGCGCCTGCGCCAGCTCCGGCGCCATTTCCGGCAGGCGCCGGGCGATGTACTCGTACGACAGGCCGTGAAAGCCGTAGCGGCGGATGCCCTCCTCCGTCATCGCGCGGGGCAGCGCGAAGGTCTGCGACTGCCAGGGCTGGCCACGGTGGAAGGCGGTGTCGAAGCACGCCACCTGCGGCAGCTCCGGGTGCGCCTCGGCCAGCGCGCGGATGGCGGCGAGGTTGTGCGGCTGGTGCAGCGGCGCCAGCGGCACGAGGCCCGTCAGCTCCTCGATCACCGCGGGCGTCAGCAGCACGGGGTGCGAGTACCGCGCGCCGCCGTGCACCACGCGGTGCCCGGCGGCCAGCAGCTTCGCCCCGTCCAGGTGGTCTTCCACCCAGTCCAGCAGGAAGCGCAGCAGCGCCGTGCGGTCGGACGCCTCGCCCGCCACCCAGGCCCTGTCGGCCAGCGGGCGGCGGTCGGGATCCTTGGCCTCGAACGTCGGCTCGGTGCCGATGCCGGAGATCTGGCCGTTGATCGCCACCGCCGGATCGCCCTGCGCGGTCTCGCGGAAGACCGAGAACTTCAGGCTGCTCGACCCGGCGTTCACGACCAGGATGGCGTTGCCGGTGGGTTCTATCGTCAAGGTGTCGCTCCTCACTCGGCCGCGACCAGGGCGGCCTTCCGGCGCGCCGCCGCCATCAGCACCGCCACGGCGCACGACGCCAGACGGGTGCGGATGTTGTCGGCGCGGCTGGTCAGGATGATCGGCACGCGGGCGCCCAGCACGATGCCGGCGGCGTCGGCGTTGGCCATGAAGGACAGCTGCTTGGCCAGCATGTTGCCGGCCTCCAGGTCGGGCACCAGCAGGATGTCGGCGCGGCCGGCGACGTCGGAGACGATGCCCTTGGTGCGCGCCGCCTCCTCGCTGATGGCGTTGTCGAAGGCGAGCGGGCCGTCGAGGATGCCGCCCTTGATCTGGCCGCGGTCGGCCATCTTGCACAGCGCCGCCGCCTCCAGCGTCGAGGCGATCTTCGGGTTCACCGTCTCCACCGCCGACAGGATCGCCACGCGCGGCTTGTCCACGCCCAGCACCTTGGCGAGGTCGATGGCGTTCTGCACGATGGAGACCTTGTCCTCCAGCGTCGGGTAGATGTTGATCGCCGCGTCGGTGATCAGCAGCGTGCGCGGGTAGGTCGGCACGTTCATCACGAAGACGTGGCTGAGGCGGCGGCCGGTGCGCAGGCCGGTGTCCTTGCGGACCACCTCGGCCATCAGCTCGTCGGTGTGCAGCGAGCCCTTCATCACCGCCTCGACCTCGCCGGCGCGGGCGAGCCGCACGCCGGTTTCCGCCGCGGCGTTGCTGTGCGGCACGTCGATGATGCGGTAGCGCGACAGCTCCAGCCCGAGGCTGTCGGCGAGCGAACGGATCTTCGCCTCCGGCCCGATCAGGATCGGATCGATCAGCCCGGCCTCGGCCGCCTCCACCGCGCCGCGCAGCGAGCTTTCGTCGCACGGGTGGACGACCGCGGTGGGCACCGGCGGCAGGTCCTCGCAATGCTTGAGCATCAGCTCGTGGCCGTCGTGGTGGATCACCTGCACCTGCGGCAGCTCGTGCGCGGGGCGGTTCACCTTCTCGGTCGGCGCCAGCACCTCGGCGCTGCCGGAGACGACCTGCTGGCCGTCCTGGTTCACGCAGACGCACTCGAAGACGACGACGTTGTTGGCGCGCTTTTCCTTGGCGGTCACCGTGGCGGTGATGATGTCGCCCAGGCCGACCGGGCGCTTGAAGCGCAGGTCCTGGCCCAGGTAGATGGTGCCCGGCCCCGGCAGCAGCGTGCCCAGCACCGCCGAGATCAGCGAGCCCGACCACATGCCGTGGCCGATCACCTTGTGGAAACGCGAGGACGAGGCGTATTCGCTGTCGAGGTGGGCCGGGTTGATGTCGCCCGACACGGTGGCGAAAAGCTGGATGTCGTACATGGTCAGCCGCCGCGACAGGCTGGCCGACTGCCCGACGCGGATCTCGTCGTAGGTGACGTTCTCGATCATCGTCACCGGGCCGTTCCGGCTGGCATCGGCGTTCGGGTGAGCCGTGGGGGCGGGGGCGGTGTCCATTGTTCTCTGCTCCATACGGATGACGGACCGGTCCAGACGTGGCCGGCCCCTCCAGGCTGTCGGCTGGCCGGCGGGTGCCGCAGCCCGTTCTTGGTTGGCCCGCGCGCGACGGCCGGCGGGACGCACGCGGTGGGCGGGTTCTTACCGCAACAGCGTGACGGCGCCATGACGGTCCTGTGACGGCGCGACAATCGCGGTGCGCCGCAGCACGGCACCGCCACCACACGCAAGCCGAAGCGCAGCCGGTGCGAAGCAGAACCGCGGCAGATGCCAGCGAACCACCCCACCCGACGAAACGCTTTTTACTGGCGACCTATATAGAAAGTCAAGTCTCGGCGGGATAATCCAGCCGGATCGAGCCAGTATTTACGTTCCGTTAAGCATTTTCGTACTCCGAAAGATTGCTCACAGCGCGGGCAATCTCTGCGCGGAGATTTGCCGGGGCGGAGTTCGGAAGGGGACGGCCGGGATCCCGGCGCCGCCCCATTTTGCACCGCAGCATCAATGGCTTGCCACCGCCGGGCGCCACCCCGGCCTGCGACAGGTCGCCGCGCCCCGTGGATGGACGGTGGATGGGTGGAGGTTCAGGCCGAGGCGGCGGCGGGCAGGCAACCGTCGCCGCGGGCGCTGCCGACCAGGGGGACCGTCACGGCGAACACCGTGCCGCGCCCGACGCGCGACCGCACGGTGACGGAATGGTCGAGCATCTGCGCCATGCGCCGCACGGTCGACAGGCCGAGGCCAAGGCCTCGCGCGCCGTCCTGCTGTTCCGCGCCGCAGCGGTAGAACTCCTCGAAGATGCGGTGCAGCTGGTCCTCGGCGATGCCCGGCCCGGTGTCCCACACCTCGATGCTCAGGCGCTCGCCGCGCCGCCGGCAGCCCAGCAGGATGCCGCCCGACGGCGTGTAGCGCAGCGCGTTGACCAGCAGGTTGCGCAGGATGCGCTCCAGCAGCACGGGATCGCTGCGCACCACGGCGCTGGTGGCGACCATGCGGAACTCCAGCCCGTTCCCGGCGGCCTGATCGGCGATTTCGTTGGCGAGGCGACCGGCCACCTCCTGGAAGGCGAACTCGACGATGCGCGGCTGGACGTTGCCGGCCTCCAGCGCCGAGGCGTCGAGCAGCGCGCCGAGCAGCGCGTTGCCGGCGGCCAGCGCCTCGCCCAGCTTGCGGGCGATGTCCAGCTGTTTGGGCTCCTCCAGCCGGGACACCAGGATGTGGTGGAACAGGCTCATCGCCTGGAACGGCTGGCGCAGGTCGTGGCTGGCGGCGGCCAGGAAGCGGGTCTTCGCCCGGTTGGCGCGCTCGGCCTCCGCGTGCGCCTCGGCCAGCGCCTCCTTGATCTGCGTGCTCTCGGTGATGTCGATGGCCGCGCAGATGACGCCGACGATCTCGCCGCCGTCGTCGCGCAGCGGCTCGACCACGAGGTCGTCGACCGCCGGGCGCCCGGCGACGGTCAGGTACACCTCCTGCCGGATGCCGCGCCCGGTCTCCAGCACCCGGCGCTTGAGCCCGTCGAGCTTCGCCGCGTCGTCGGGCCCGTACAGCTCGGCGTGGGTGCGGCCGATGAAGCGTTCGGCCGGGATCGGCACCTGGGGATTGTACATCCAGATGTAGCGCAACTCCCGGTCCTGGCTGAACACGCTGACCCGCGAATGGCGCAGCGCCAGCCGGAACCGCTCCTCGCTTTCGCGCAGCATGCGGGCCATGGCGGCGCGGGCGCGGGCCTCCGTCTGCAACATGGCCATCGCCCGCTCCTCGCGGTGCAGATAGCCGGTCACCAGCACGGTGATCAGCAGACCGAGAACCAGCGCGATCCACGCCGCCCCGTCGCCGGGCATGAACAGGGCCGGGGCCGGCGGCACCAGCACCATTCGCCAGTTCCGCCCGCCGACCTCCAGCGGGCGGACGACCGCGCCCTCGGCGCCTTCCAGCGCCTCTTCCCGAAGCGGGACGAACGGCGCCTGCGGCCCGTCCGCCTGCCGGTTTCCGGGGTAGATGCCCAGCAGCCGCGCGCCCGGCGGCGCGTCGGCGTCGAGCAGGTAGAGGTCGGCCCGCGCCGCCCGCAGGTCGGAAAAACTGTGGCCGAACAACCGGTCGAGCGCAAGCGCCACGACCACCTGGCCGACCAGCTGCGGGCACGCCGCCCCCGCCCCGGCGGGGTCGCGCGCGCGATACACGGGCATGGCGAGGACGACGCCGCCCGGCCCCGCCCCGTT
>DASWVP010000311.1:0-6825 GCA_036401175.1 Azospirillum sp.
CCCCCGGCTTCGCGCTGCCCGACGGCGTGACGGGCCGGTTCGAGCTGGCGGTGGACGCCATCACCTACAACGGCGGGCTCATCCGCCAGGGCCGCATGGAAGCGGCGCTCGACAACGGCCGACTCAACGTCGACCGGGTGAGCGCGCTGCTGCCCGGCGGGTCCGACGTGGTCGCCACCGGCGCGCTGGGCGCGGCGAACGGCCAGCCGACGCTGGACGTGCGGCTGGAGGCCAACGCCGACGACCTGCGCAGCCTGCTCGACTGGCTGAAGATCGACGTGCGCGCCGTACCGGCCGACCGCCTGCGCAAGGCGTCGCTGCGCGCCCAGGTGCAGGGCCGGCCGGAGCGGGTGGAGGTGACGGGCATCGACCTGCGCGTCGACACCGCGCGCGCCACCGGCGGCGTCGCCTACGTCGACCGTGGCCGGCCGGCCTACGGCGTGCGCCTGGACGTCGACAACCTCAACCTCGACGCCTACCTGCCGCCGGCCGGCGACGCCGGGACGCCGGCGCCGGGCAAGGCGGACGGCGGCAAGGATGGGCCGGTGCCGCCGGCCGTCGCCCGCCTGCTGCGCGAGGTCGACGGCACGGTCGAGCTGGCGGTCGGGTCTCTTCTGTGGCGCGGCGTGCCGGTGCAGGGGCTGCGCGTGGACGCCAGCGCCGCCAACGGCGCGCTCACCCTGCGCGAGGTGAAGGTGGCCGACCTGGGCGGCGTCGCGGGGCGGCTTTCGGGGCAGGTCGGCGGCCTGGCGCCGCTGCGCAACGCGCATCTGGCGCTGTCCGCCGAGGCCGCATCGCTGGCCGGGCTGACGCGCGTCGCGCCCTGGCCGGCCGGCGCGCCGGCACCGGAGAAGATCGGCGCGGTCAAGGCGCAGGGCCGGGTTGCCGGCGACCTCGACAAGCTGGCGGTGGAACTGTCGGTGAACGCCGTCGGCGGCACGCTGGAGGCGGGCGGCACGCTGGCCAACCTGCAAGGCACCGTCGCCACCGACCTGAAGGTGCGCGCCACGCACCCGGAACTGGCGCAACTCGCCACCCTGTTCGGCGCGTCGGAGGCGGGAAACGTGGGCGCGCTGGACCTCTATTCGGAGGTGTCGGTGACGCCCCGCGTGGTGTCGCTCGCCGGCATCCAGGGCACGGTCGCCGGCACGCCGGTGCGGGGCAAGGCGCGCGTCGATCTGGGCGGCCCCCGGCCGCGTGTGCAGGCCGACGTGCAGACCGGCGATCTGGACGCCGACCGCCTGCTGGCCGGCCCGGCCGCCGCCGGCAAGGGCGGGGCCGGCGGTACATCGAGCGGCGGCGTTCCGGGCGGCGGGGATTCGCTGGACCTCGGCTGGATGCGCGCCTTCGACGGGCGGCTGATGCTGACCTCCGCCGCGCTGGTGGCCCAGGGCACGCGCATCGACAACCCGGCCATGCGGGTGATCCTGGCCGATGGCGTGCTGACGCTGGAGCAGTTCGACGGCGGCGTGCTGGGCGGGCAGATCGGCGCCACCGGCCGCCTCGCCGCCCCGGCCGGCCGCGTGCCGGAGGCGGAGCTGAACCTTACGGTGGTCAAGGCGAAGCTGGCGCAGGCGTTCTCCGGCGGCTCGCTGGACGTGGCGAGCGGCACGCTGGACCTCGATGCCGAACTGCGCACGGCGGGTGCCGGCAAGACCGCCATGCTGCAGGCGCTGTCCGGCACCGCCCGGCTGGCCGGGCGCGACGGCGCCGTGCGCGGCTTCGACATGGGCGCCCTGGCCGAGCGGCTGGGCCGGCTGGACCGTCCGCAGGACGCGCTGGAGGCGGTGCTGCGCGGCCTTCAGGGCGGCGAGACGCGCTTCTCGCGCCTGGACGGCACCTTCGCGATCGCGCGCGGCGTCGCCACCACCCAGGACCTTCGCCTGATCTCGGAGGCCGGGGAGGCGACGGCGCAGGGGCAGGTCGACCTGCCGGCGCGGACCATGGACCTGCGCGTGCGCATCCAGGCGAAGGGCGAACTGCCGCCCGTCGCCATGCGCATGACCGGTCCCATCGACAAGCCGACGCGCGCCTTCGAGATGCAGGAGGTGCAGGAGTACATCGCGCGGCGCGCTGCCGCCGGCCTGCTGAAGCAGGCGATCCCGGACCTGCCGATTCCCGTCCCCGGCACATCCGGCGGCACCCGCCCGGCGGCACCGCAGGACGTGATCCGCGGCCTCATCGAGGGCCTGCGCCCGCGGTGAGCGGCCGTGATGGGGTGAAGGATTCTGACCGTTTTTTAGATATTTCGTCATCCCCGCGAAGGCGGGGATCCACGCTTGCCGTAGCGTTCGGCCGTCGGGAACATGGATCCCCGCCTTCGCGGGGATGACGTCCATTCTATCGAGGGAAGCCCGAGCCTTCCCGTTGCCTGCGGCAAGGCGCGTGACGGGGTGACAAACGTGTGAAGTCCCGGCATCTTGCACGGGCTTCGCCGGGTGGCGGGCGCAAGAACGAGGAACGGGGAGGGGTTATGCTGAAGGGCAAGGTCGCCATCGTCACTGGCTCGACGAGCGGCATCGGGCTTGGCATCGCGCGGGCGCTGGCCGGGCAGGGGGCGGACGTCGTCCTCAACGGCTTCGGCGACGCGGACGGGATCGAGCGTCTGCGCGCCGCGCTGGAGGCCGAGTTCGGCGTGCGCGCCGCCTATCACGGCGCGGACCTGTCCAAGCCCGAGGAGATCGAGGCGCTGGTGGCGCACGCCGAGGCGGTGCTCGGCCGCGTCGACGTCCTGGTCAACAACGCCGGCATCCAGCACGTCGCGTCGATCGAGGATTTCCCGGTCGAGCGCTGGGACGCGGTGATCGCCATCAACCTGACGGCGGTCTTCCACGGCACGCGGCTGGTGCTGCGCGGCATGAAGGAACGCGGCTGGGGCCGCGTCATCAACATCGCCTCGGCGCACGGGCTGGTCGCTTCGGCGCAGAAGTCGGCCTATGTGGCGGCCAAGCACGGCGTCGTCGGTCTCACCAAGGTCACGGCGCTGGAGACGGCCGGCACGGGCGTGACCTGCAACGCCATCTGCCCGGGCTGGGTGCTGACGCCGCTGGTGCAGAAGCAGATCGACGCGCTGGCCGCGTCGAACGGCCTGTCGGCCGACGCGGCGCGCGCCGAACTGCTGGGCGCCAAGCAGCCGTCCGGGCAGTTCGTGACGCCCGACCAGCTCGGCGCGCTGGCGGTCTTCCTGTGCTCCGACGCGGCGGCGCAGATGACCGGCGCGGCGCTTCCCATGGACGGGGCCTGGACGGCGCAGTGACCGGATGTTCGGGGCGGCGCTTGGCTTTGGTCAAGAGCCGCCCCGTCGCTCCGCGCTAGGCTGCCGGGGTCCGCAGCCCCGGAGAGAGCCATGCGCAAGACCTTCGCCGCCCTTCTGATCGCCGGCCTGAGTGCCGTTGCCGCACCCGCCGCGCGCGCCGACACGGCGCCGCAGGCGACCCCGCAAACGGTCGTCGGCATCCTGATGATGGGCGAGGGGACCATCGCCGGCACCGTCAAGCGCGTCGGCCGCACGTGGTTCGCGCTCAGCGACGGCCAGCAGCAGATCGACGTCACCGCCAAGGGCTGGGACCTGTCCGGCCTGGGCGCGGGCGACCGCGTGACCGTCACCGGCACCGTCAAGCGCGGCGCCATGAAGCCCGAGCGGATCGTGCGCGCGGACGGGTCGGAGATCGTGAAGCCGTAACGCGGACGGAAAGGGCGGGGCGGCCTACGCCGCCCGCACCTTGTCGAGGAAGCCGCGCACTTCGCCGCGCAGGCGATCGGCCTGGGTGGCGAGGTCGCGGGATGCGCGCAGCACGGCGTCGGCGGCGCTGCCGGTCTTGCCGGCGGCGGTGGTCACCTCGGCGATGTTGCGCATCACCTCCTGCGTTCCGGAGGCGGCCTGATGGACGTTGGCGGCGATCTCGCGCGTCGCCGATCCTTGCTGCTCCATCGCCTCGGCGATGCCCGTTACGGTGTGGCTGATGGTGCCGACCGTGTCGGAGATGCTGCGGATGGCGTCCACCGTCTCGCCGGTCGCCGCCTGGATCTGGGCGATCTGCGCGGTGATCTCGTCGGTGGCCTTGGCGGTCTGCCCGGCGAGGTTCTTCACCTCGGTGGCCACCACGGCGAAGCCCTTGCCGGCCTCGCCCGCGCGGGCGGCCTCGATGGTGGCGTTGAGCGCCAGCAGGTTGGTCTGCTCGGCGATCTCGCCGATCAGCACGACGACCTGACCGATGCGCTGGGCGGCCTCGGCCAGCCCCTCCACGGTGTTGTTGGTTTGCCGCGCCTTGCCGGCGGCGGTCACCGCGGCCTGCGACGAGGCGGTGAGCTGGCGCGAGATCTCGGCGATGGAGGCCGACAGCTCCTCGGCGGCGGCGGCGACGGTCTGCACGTTGGCGGTGGCGTGCTCGGACGCCGAGGCGACGGCTTCGGACTTGGCCGAGGTCAGCGCGGCGTCGGACGACATCGCCTGCGCGTCCTGCGCCATGTGGCCGGCGGCGTCGGTCAGCGTCTGCACCACGCCGCTGACCGCCTGTTCGAAGCCGTTGGCGAACTCGTTCATGGTGCGGCGGCGGTCGGCGTCGATCTGCCGGCGCATGACCTCGCGCTCCTCCTCCATCCGCCGCATCTCCAGTGCGTTCTCCTTGAACACGGTGAGCGCCTCGGCCATGTGGCGCATCTCGTCCTTGCGGTCGGAACCGGGGACGTCGACGCTCAGGTCGCCTTCCGCCAGCCGGTCCATGGCGCGGCTCATGGCGTGCAGCGGTACGGTGATGGCGCGGTCGATGACCCAGGCCAGCGCCACGCCCAGCGCCAGCGCCACCCCGGCGCCGATCATGATGAACAGGCCGGCCTGTGCGCGCCCGGCCTCGCGGTCGTCGCGCTGCATGGTGACGAGGCGGGCCACCTGATCGCTGACCGCGCCGGCCGCCTTCGCCATGGAGGTGGAGGCGGTGCGCTGGTTCTCGGTGGCGGCGACCAGCGCGCCGAACTCCTTGTCGTAGGCCTGGGCGGCGGCGGTGATCGCGGCGACCAGCGCCTTGCCTTCCGCATCGACCAGCAGCGGGCCGGCCTCGCCGACGATCGCCTGCGCGTCCTTGACGGCGGCGTGCACGGCCGTGCGCGCCGCGTCGCCGCCCTTCAGCCGGTAGTCGCGCTCGCCCAGCATGGCGGTCTGCGCCGACTGGATCAGGCGCATGGCGAGGCTGCGCAGCAGGATGGCCTCGTTCACCTCGCTCTGGGCGAAGCTGGCGGCCTCCTGCAGGGCGGCGGCCACGTTGACCTGGTTCTCCTGCATCTCCTGCGCGAGCTTCTGGATCTCCTGCGCCTGCCGGTCCAGCACGATGACGCGCGCCTGGAAGGTCTCCGAATCCTCGCCGGCGGCGGGGCGGCCCTGTTCGGCGAAGGTGTCGCGGTAGGCGCGCACGGAGACGACGATCTGCTCCGCCAGCTCCTCGTCGTTGGTGGCGGCGACGTCGGTCTGCAGCGCCTCCGCCACGCTCAGCAGTTCCTGGATCGCCTCGTTGGTGGCGGTGACGGCGGAGCCGCCGCGGGTGCGCGCGAACTCGCCTTGCAGGCGGCGCGCCTCCATCACCGCCTGGATCAGGCGGTCGGCGCGCGCGGCGGTGTCGCGGCTGTGGCGGGCGGCGGCGTTGGCGTCGTTCAGGCTGACCATGTTCTGGTCGTAGCGCTCCGCCTGCTGCTTGCCGATCTTCCCGGCCAGCTCGCGCAGCTCGTTCGCCCGCCCGGCCATGCTCTGGGTCCGGCTGCGCGCCTCGGCGTCCTGCGCCACGAAGTTGGCGAAGGCGGTGCGGTAGCCTTCGATGCCCGACAGGATGTCGTCGACCAGGGACAGGCCGGCCGCGTCGTCCAACGCCATGCGGGTGTCCTGCGCCTCGGCGCGCAGCGCGTCGAGCATGCCGGGCACGGCGCGCGCCGCCTGCTCCTCGCGGTCGATGACGAAGCGCGCCTCGTCCAGGCGGACGTTCTTCAGGCGCGCGTCGAGGTCAGCCGTGTGCGAGGCGACGTCGACCCGTCCGGCGTAGGTGCGCAGGCTGTTCCAGCCGACGAAGGCCACCGCCAGTGTGAGCAGCAGCACCGTGGCGAAGCCGAGTGCGATGCGCGTACCGATGTTCATAGGACCGAAGCTCCCGGAATCCGCCATATTCCCTGGTGCGGACCATTAGAAACCATACTCCTTAATTTCTTGTATCGCACACGACGCAACGTCGCATGTCAGATTTGTAGCAGGCGCCTAGAACCGGTCGGCCATCCACGGGCGCGGACCGGCGAACACCAGCGCCGCGGTGGCGAGCGCCGCCTCGCCGCCGTCCAGGCCACCGGTGCGCCGCAACGCCGCAGGGCCGAGATGGCCGCTGTACAGCGGCGCCAGCGCGGCGGCGGACAGCGTCAGGTCGGCCGGCTCCGCGCCGGACAGCCGCTCGACGCGCCCCTCGCCGCCGGCGATCGTCAGGCGGAATCGGCCGTGGTTGGCCGCCAGAACGGGATCGGCGATGTCGAGGACGAGCGTGGCGTTCAGCCCCGCCGGGTAGCCGCGCGCGGTGAGCGCCACCTCGACATCGAGGATGCGCAACAGCCACTCGTCCCATTCGGACACGCCCGCACCGGATTCGCGCGCAAGGTGGACGAGTGGGTCGTCCGGTCCGCCGGGCCACGTCACCGTGTCCACCAGCCCGCGGTACCCCGCCAGGAAGCCGAGAATCGGCCGGGCGGCGCGGCGGCCGGGTACGCACAGGTCGACCACCGCCAGCCGCCCGCCGCGCGGCGGCAGCACCGCCACGTAACCATCCGGCCCGCCGGGGCCGGGCACCAGGAAGACGTCGG
>DASWVP010000312.1:0-1897 GCA_036401175.1 Azospirillum sp.
AGCCGCGTCTTCGGGCGCGCTCTGGTCTCCAGCGCCTTCTGCGTGGAGGGCGGGCCGGCCGCCGCCGACGCGCAGGCCGCGGCGGCGCTGACCGCGCGGGCCGCCGAACTGGCCGACGCGCTGGACGTTGACTATGTGGAATTCCGCGGCACGGCGCGCGCGGTGCCCGCCTGGGCCTGCAAGGACGACCTCTACGCCGTCTTCCGGCGCCCTCTGGCCGCCGATCCCGAGCGCGCGCTGGCGGCCATCCCGCGCAAGCAGCGCGCCGTGGTGCGCCAGAGCCTGCAGGCCGGGCTGAACGCCACGATCGACGACGATCCGGCGGACTTCTTCCGGGCCTATTCGCAAAACCTGCGCAGCCTCGGCACGCCGGCCTTTCCGCGCCGCTATTTCCGGGAATTGAAGGAGCGCTTCGGCGACGCCTGCGAAATCCTCGCCGTGCACCGCGACCGGCGGGTCGTCGCCGGGCTGATCACCTTCACCTTCCGCGGCCGGGTGCTGCCCTACTACGGCGGCGGCACGGACGAGGCGCGGGACACCGGCGCGTACAATTTCATGTACTGGGACGTCATGCGGCGCGCCTGCCTGTCCGGACAGCGGGAGTTCGACTTCGGGCGCAGCAAGCGGGGAACCGGCGCTTTCGCCTACAAGAAGAACTGGGGTTTCGAGCCGCAGCCGCTCTATCACGAATACCTCGTGCGGCGTGGCGCGGTGCCGGAGAGGCACGCGCTGAACCCCAGGTTCCAACCCTTCATCGCGCTGTGGAAGCGGCTGCCGCTGGTGGTGGCGAACGGCCTGGGGCCGCTCATCGTGCGGAACTTCGGGTAAGCCGATGCGGGAGATCCTGTTCCTCGCCCATCGGATCCCCTACCCGCCGAACAAGGGGGACAAGATCCGCTCCTGGCACACGCTGCGCCATCTGGCGGCGCGCCACCGCGTGCATCTGGGGTGCTTTGTCGACGACCCCGACGACCTGCGGCACGTGCCGATGCTGCGCGCGCTGTGCGGGGAGGTGCTGGCGCTGCCGCTGGCGCCGATGGCGGCGCGCCTGCGCTGCCTGCGCGGCCTGTTGACGGGCGAGCCGCTGACGCTGGCGTGGTACGGCAGCGCCCGCATGGCGGCGTGGACGCGCCGCGTGCTGCGCGAGCGCCCGGTGGACGCGGTGGTGGTCTTCTCCTCGGCCATGGCCCCCTTCGCCGCCGTGCCGGAGGCGGAGGGTTGCGCGCGGATCCTCGACATGGTCGACGTTGATTCCGAGAAATGGCGCCAGTACGCGGCGACGCGCCCCTGGCCCCTGCGCGCCGTGTTCGAGCGCGAGGGGCGCACCCTTCTCGCCGCCGAGCGGGAGGCGGCGGCGGCGGCCGACGCGGTGCTGTTCGTTTCCCCGGCGGAAGCCGACCTGTTCCGCACCCTGGCGCCGGAGAGCGCCGCGCGCGTGCTGGCTGTCGAGAACGGCGTCGACCACGCCTACTTCGCGCCGGGCGGCGGCTATCCCGACCCGTTCCCGGCGGGGACCGTGCCGGTGGTGTTCACCGGGGCCATGTCCTACTGGCCGAACGCCGACGCGGCGGAATGGTTCGCCGGCGCCGTGCTGCCGGCGGTGGCCGCCGCCATCCCCGGCGTGCGGTTCTATGTGGTGGGCGCCAATCCCGGCCCGTCGGTGCGGGCGCTGGAGCGTGCCGGGCCCGTGGAGGTGACCGGGACCGTGGCGGACGTGCGCCCCTACCTCGCCCACGCCCGCGCGGTGGTGGCGCCGCTGCGCGTCGCCCGTGGGGTGCAGAACAAGGTGCTGGAGGCCATGGCCATGGGCTGCCCCGTGCTGGCCACCCCGGAGGCCGCCGAGGGGATCGACGCCGTTTCCGGCGTCCATTTCCGCGTGGCGGCGCGCGACGGGTTC
>DASWVP010000313.1:0-10991 GCA_036401175.1 Azospirillum sp.
GGCTGTACTGATCGGGGCGCGACGAAAAGGGGATGCAAATCCGGGCGCGGGGCGCTACATAACCCGATCCGAACATGGTCCAACCCCAGCCTGACGAGGAGGTACCGCGATGCGGGCCGAGATCGAGGCGGCCGCCAGCGAGATCAGGGAATCTCTGGCGCTGCTGAGGAGGCATCTTTGACTGGGACAACGCACTGCGTCGTCTCGACGAACTGAACGCGCTCGCCGAGGACCCCAAGCTCTGGGACAACCCGGAGAACGCGCAGAAGATCATGCGCGAGCGCACGCAGGTGGAGACCGCCGTCTCCGGCTACCGCGCGCTTGAACGCGACCTCAGCGACAGCCTCGACCTGATCGAGATGGGCGAGGCCGAGGACGACCAGACCGTCGTGGCCGACGCCGAGAAGGCGCTGTACGGCCTGCGCGACCGCGCCGCCAAGCTGCAGCTGGAAAGCCTGCTGTCCGGCGAGGCCGACGCCAACGACTGCTTCGTCGAGGTCAACGCCGGCGCCGGCGGCACCGAGGCCCAGGACTGGGCGCTCATGCTGATGCGCATGTACACGCGCTGGGCCGAGCAGCACGGCTACAAGACCGAATGGCTGGAAGAGAGCCCCGGCGAAGAGGCCGGCATCAAGTCCGCCACGGTGCAGATCAAGGGCCACAACGCCTATGGCTGGCTGAAGACCGAGGCCGGCGTGCACCGTCTGGTGCGCATCAGCCCGTTCGACAGCCAGGCGCGCCGGCAGACCAGCTTCGCCGCCGTGTCGGTGTCGCCGGTGATCGACGACAAGATCCAGATCGAGGTGAACGAGAAGGACTGCCGCATCGACACCTTCCGCGCCTCGGGCGCCGGCGGCCAGCACATCAACAAGACGGACTCGGCCGTCCGCATCACCCACCTTCCCACCGGCATCGTCGCCGCGTGCCAGCAGGAGCGCTCGCAGCACAAGAACCGCGCCAAGGCGTGGGACATGCTGCGCGCCCGCCTGTACGAGCGCGAGCTGAAGATCCGCGAGGACGCCGCCGCGGCGCTGGAGGCCACCAAGTCCGACATCGGCTGGGGCCACCAGATCCGCAGTTACGTCCTGCACCCCTACCAGATGGTCAAGGACCTGCGCACCAACGTGGAAACCTCGCAGAGCCAGGCGGTTCTCGACGGCGACCTCGACGCCTTCCTGGAAGCGGCGCTGGCCTCCCGCATCAAGGGCCAGGGCGACGAACAGGACGCGGCGTAAGCCCTCCTCTCCCTCCCCCGCGACGTGGGGGAGGGACGGGGCGGGGTTCCGTCCTTGCCTTCCCAACGGAAAGGCCATTCCATGATCCGCACGCTGACCGCCGCCGCGCTTGTCCTGTCCGCCCTCGCGGCGCCCGCCCTGGCCGCGACCTGCGACACCCGCGGCATGCCGCCGGAGATGTACACCTCCTACGCCCGCGACATTCAGCAGCAGTTGACCGAGCACGGCTTCCGCGCCGGCCCCATCGACGGCAAGCCGGGCCGGCAGACGCAGACGGCCATCCGCGCCTACCAGAAGGCGGCGAAGCTGCCCGTGGACGGCTGCGTCAGCCGCGAACTGGCCGACCATCTGCACTTCGCCGAGCCCAAGGTGTACGGCGGGACGAAGCGTTAGGCTCCGTTGCCGAAGTCCACGCCGCTGTAGATTTCGGCAAGCGGTAGGGCGAGATCGAGGGCGGGGATGGTCACGGCGCTTTCCATTCCCGTGTGGATGACGTACGCCCAACCATTCGGCTGGCGCAGGTAGGCATCGACGCGCGGCCGGTCCTGCGCGACCAGCAGGTAGGCTTGCAGGCTGGTGATCGTCTGGTAATTGTGCCACTTCGGCCCGCGATCGACATGCGCCGTCGAGGGGGAAAGAACCTCCACGATCAGGGCGGGGTCGGCCAGCACATCGCCGCGCCCGCTTTGCGGCGAGCAGCTCATGACGACGTCGGGATAGTGGACTTGATCGGCGGCGATCACCTTGAGCATCTCGAAGAAGGCCTGACAGCCCCGTGGCTCGCCGGCCCTGCGCAGATGGAAGAACAGGTTGCCGGCGATCCGCGCGTGGTTGACGGTGCCGCCCACCATCATGCGGATCTCGTTCCCCACATATTCATAGCGTTCCGGCTGGCGGCGTTCCCAGGCGAGGAACGCGCTCAGCGTCAGCGGGCGATCGTCTTCGAACCGTGCGGACATCGGCGCCTCCCTTGGCAAGGAAGATACGCCCGCGCTCAGCCCTCCGCCAGCGGCTCGTAGAATTCCGGGCCGAGGCCGGCGGCTTGGCGGCCGGCCTCGTTGAAGGGGCGTTTCAGGGTGCCGCGGAAGTGGCGCTTCACCAGATCCTGCCACGTTGCCACCGGGTCCACGCCGCGCGCCGCGCACAAATGGCCGAACCAGCGGCGGCCGGCGGAGACGTGGGTGATCTCCTCCTCGAAGATGGTCTGGAGGAGGGCGGCGCTCGCCTCGTCGCCGAAGGCGCGCAGGCGGGCGACGGTGTCGGGGGTGACGTCCAGGCCGCGCGCCTCCAGGACCATGGGGACGACGGCCAAGCGGGCGGCGAGGTCGTGCGCCGTCGCCTGGGCGGACTGCCACAGGCCGTCGTGCGCCGGCAAGTCGCCGTAGGTGGCGCCCAGTTCGTTCAGCCGATCCTCCAGCATCACGAAGTGCCGGGCCTCGTCGTCGGCCACCTGGACCCAGTCGTCGGTGAAGCCCCTGGGCATCCCCTCATCGACGAAACGGGCGACGATGTCCCAGGCGAGGTCGATGGCGTTCAACTCGATGTGCGCCAGCGCGTGCAGCAGCGCCAAGCGGTTCTGCGCGCTGCCGCCGCGCCCGCGCTTGGGCATTTCGCGCGGCAGCTTCAACTCGGGGCGGTCCGGGCGCGCTGGGCGGTCGGGCGGCGCCCCGGCGCCGATCTCCGCGATCCGCCCATCGCGCCACGCCGCCGCGAACTCCCGCGTCAGCCGCGCCTTCTCCAGCGGCGCGGCGGTGGTCAGCACCGTCCGCGCCGCGTCGCACAGAGTCACCATCCGCCCGTCACCACCCATAGGCGACGAAGAACGGGTTGCGGAAGTCGGGCTTGGCGTAGGGCAGCGGGTCTTGCGTGCCGGCGACGCACACCCGGCCACCGGCGCCCAGCAGCACGGCGTGGCCGGCGGCGGTGTCCCATTCCATGGTCGTGCCGTAGCGCGGGTAGAGGTCGGCCTTGCCCTCCGCCACCGCGCAGAACTTCAGGGAGGAGCCGCAGGAGATGCGCTCCTTGACGGTGAACTGTTCGAGGAAGCGGTCGGTCTCGCCGGGGTCGCCGTGCGAGCGGCTGGCGACCACGGTCAGCCCATCGGCCGGGCGGGGGCGCACCTTGATCGGGCGCTCGCCGCGCCCTTCCACCCAATGCACGGCGGTGCCGGGGCCGCAGGCGGCGTAGAGGTCGCCGATGGCCGGCGCGTAGACCACGCCCAGCAGCGGCCGGCCGTTCTCGATCAGCGCGATGTTCACGGTGAACTCGCCGTTGCGGCTGATGAACTCCTTGGTGCCGTCCAGCGGATCGACGATCCAGAACAGGCCCTTCGACACGTCGGGCACGCGGCCGGCGCTGTGCTCCTCCTCCGCCACCACGGGGATGTCGGGGGTGAGGTGGTGGAGGGCGGGCAGGATCACCGCCTCGGCCGCGCTGTCGGCCTGCGTCACCGGGCTGCCATCGGACTTGGTGGCGACGGTCATGTGATCGTTGTAGAAGCGCAGAATGACCTGGCCGGCCTCGTGCGCGATGGTGCGGACCGTCGGCAGCAACTTGGCCACGGAAATGTCGGTCATGGTCATCCTCCAAACGCGGGTGTGACGCAACCATAACGCGGGGGAGGGGGTAGCCGGAAGCTTTTGCGGCCGGCGCAGACGGATGGGCGCGAAAGAGGGAACCATGCGGGCAGGAAGGGCCGGTTGGCGGGCGATGACGGCGGGCGATCTCGACGCGGTGCAGCGGATCGCCGCGCGCGTGCACACCGATTACCCCGAATCGCCGGCGGTCTTCGCCGAGCGCCTGAGCCTGTACCCGGCCGGCTGCCGGGTGGCGGAGGCGGACGGCGCGCCGGTCGGCTACGCCATCCTGCACCCCGGCCGGCTGGGCGCGCCACCGCCGCTCGACAACCTGCTGGGCGCCCTGCCGGAGCCGGCCGACTGCCTGTACCTGCACGACGTGGCGCTGCTGGCGCAGGCGCGCGGCCTGGGGCTGGGCGAATCGGCGCTGGATCAGGCGCGCGAACTGGCGCGGGCCGGCGGCTGGGCGTGGCTGGCGCTGACCTCAACGCCGGGGGCGCTGTCCTATTGGGAACGGCAGGGGTTCGGGCCGTGGGGCGGGGCGGGGGAGGGGCTGGCGCGCAAGCTGGCGTCCTATGGCGCGGGCATGGCGTACCGGGTGGCGCCGGTGGCCGGTCCTAAAGTCTAATAATTCCCGTCCCCGCGCCCCCGTAATATGCCGCCGTCCGGTGCCGGCGCCAGAGGCGCGGTGCCGCGGTTCATGACGGGGGAGTTCGTTTGATGAAAGTCGCCAGCCTTGCGGTGTCGGTCGGGGTGGTTGCGGTTGGGTTTCTGCTGGCGGCCGGGTCCGCCCGGGCGGACGCCAAACAGGACGCGGCCAACGAAGAGATGATGCAGGCCGCCGGCCGTCTGGTGTTCCACCGCTGCCAGGCCTGCCACGCGCTGGATCCCAGCATCAACGCCTTCGGGCCGGCGCTGCACGGCGTCGTCGGCCGCAAAGCCGGCACGGTGCCGCGCTTCGAGTATTCCGAGGCCATGCGCAAGTCCGGCATCACCTGGACCGAAGACAAGCTGCGCCAGTGGATCGCCGACAACGAGAAGACCGTCCCCGGCACCCGCATGCGGCACGTGGCGATTTCCGACGTGGCCGAGCAGGATTACCTGATCGCCTACATCAAGTCGCTGAAGTGAGAGGGACGGCGTTGGGTTTTCGCTGACGCTCAACCCAACCTACGGTGCCGTCGTAGGTTGGGTTGAGGCCGAAGCCGAAAACCCAACGGGTGCACGCTACTCGGCGGCCGCGCGGGTGCGGTGTTGCTGGATCAACTCCCACAGGTACGCGGGCGTGGCGGGCATGTCGACGGTGGTGACACCGTATTCGGATAGGGCGTCGACCAGCGCGTTGATCACCGCCGGGGGGGCGCCGATCGCCCCGGCCTCGCCCGCGCCCTTCATGCCCAGCGCGTTGGTGGTGCTGGGCACGCAGTTCAGCTTCACCTCGATGAACGGCACGTCGCCGGCGCGCGGCAGGCCGTAGTCGGTGAAGGAGCCGCTGAGCAGCTGACCCGAATCCGGGTCGAACACCACCCGCTCGTGCAGCGCCTGCCCGATGCCCTGCACCACGCCGCCGTGCACCTGCCCCTTGACCAGCAGCGGGTTGATGACGACGCCGAAGTCGTCGACGACGGTGTAGCGCACGATCTCCACCATGCCGGTGTCGGGATCGACCTCCACCTCGCAGACGTGGCAGCCGTTGGGGAAGGTGCTGGCCGGCGGCGTCCAGCGGGCGCGCTCGGAAAAGGCGACGGCGCCCATGCCGGCATCTGGGCCCGCCGCCTTCTCGGCCACCTGCTTCAGCGACACGCTGCGGTCGGTGCCGACAATGGCGAAGGCGCCGTTGCGGAACTCCACATCCACCGCCGCCGCCTCCAGCATCTCGGCGGCGAGGCCGGTGCCCTTCTCGACGATGCGCCGGGCGCTTTCGGCCAGCGCGGCGCCGCCCACCGGAACGGAGCGAGAGCCGCCGGTGCCGGACCCCCAGCTCACCCGGTCGGTGTCGCCCTGCACCACCTCCACATCCTCGGGCGCCAGCCCCAGGCGGTCGGCGAGGATCTGCTTGTAGGCGGTCTCGTGGCCCTGGCCGTTGCTCTGCGTGCCGATCATCAGGATGGCGCGGCCGTCCTTCAGGATCTCCACCGTCGCCTGCTCCGGCCCGCCGCCCGAGCACGCCTCGATGTAGGTGCTGATGCCGGTGCCGCGCAGCTTGCCGCGCGCCTTGGCCTCGGCCCGGCGGGCGGGCAGGCCGGCGACGTCGGCCATCGCCAGCGCATCCTCCAGGTTTTGCCGGAAGTCGCCGCTGTCGTAGGTCTGGCCCAGCGGCGTGGCGTAGGGCATGGCCTCGGGCGGGATGAAGTTGCGCCGCCGCAGCTCCGCCGGGTCGAGGCGCAGGGTGCGCGCGGCGTGGTCGATGATCCGCTCGATGACGTAGGCCGCCTCCGGCCGGCCGGCGCCGCGATAGGCGTCCACCGGCTGGGTGTTGGTGAACACGCCGCGCACGTGGGCGTACAGCGCCGGCGTGCGGTAGGAGCCCACCAGCATCGCCGTGCCCGCCGCCGTCGGGATGAACGGGCCGTAGTTGGACAGGTACGCCCCCAGGTTGGCGATCGTGCCGACGCGCAGGCCCAGGAAGTGGCCGTCGTTGTCGAGCGCCAGCTCGACGTGGGTGACGTGGTCGCGGCCGTGGTCGTCGCTGACGAAACCCTCCATGCGGTCGGCGGTCCACTTCACCGGGCGGTTCAGCTTCTGCGCGGCGAACAGGCTGACGACGTATTCCGGGTACATGAACAGCTTCATGCCGAAGCCGCCGCCGACGTCGGTGGTGATGACGTGGAAGTCGCTCTCCGGCCGGTGGAAGATCTCCTTGGCGAGCTGCTTCTGCATGCCGTGCACGCCCTGGCTGGAGACGTACAGCAGCAGCCGTCCCGAATCCGCCTCCACCGCGCCCAGGCAGGCGCGGCCCTCCATCGGGTTCGCCACCACGCGGTTGTTGACGAGGTCGAGCGCGACGACGTGCGCCGCCCGCGCGAAGGCGGCGTCCACGGCGGCCTCGTCGCCGGCCTCCCAGTCGAAGCACAGGTTGGCGGGCGCGTCGTCCCACACTAGCGGCCGGCCGGGCTCCAGCGCCTCGGCGGTGCCGGTCACGGCCGGGCGGTCGTCGTAATCGACCATCACCAGCTCGGCGCCGTCGCGCGCCTGGTCCAGCGTCTCGGCCACCACCACGGCGACCGGGTCGCCGACGTGGCGCACGCGGCCGCGCGCCAGGGCCGGGCGGGGCGTCGTCCTGTAGGGGCTGCCGTCGCGGTTCTTCAGGCTGAACTGGCAGGGGATCGGGCCCAGCCCGTCGGCGTCCAGGTCCGCCACCGTGTAGACGGCCAGCACGCCCGGCGCCTGCCGCGCCGCGTCGGCGTCGACGCCGCGGATGTCGGCGTGCGCGTGCGGCGAGCGGACGAACACCGCGTAGGTCTGGCCGGGGAGCGACACGTCGTCGGTGTAGCGGCCGCGCCCGGTGAGGAGGCGCGCGTCTTCGGTACGGGGAACCGCTTGGCCGATGCCGAACTTCTGCATAGGGGCTGCCTCTTCGTGGGCGGTGTGGCCCCACCAAGATAGGCCCCGGCCGGGAAAAGGGGAACCCTGCCGGTTGGCGGGGGCGCGCGGGAGAGGGCGTGGGGCATCCGTGTCTCATTGCTTCCAGGGATCGCCCCCTGGCGTCCGGGCGTTCGCGTCGCCATAATCGGGGCATGTGCGGACGCATGACCCTCGCCACGCCGGTTGCCGAGTTGAAGCGGCTCTTCGCGTTTTCGGAGACGCCGAACCTGCGGCCGCGCTGGAACATCGCGCCAACCCAGGACGTCGCCGCCGTGCGTCTGGGCGAGGACGGGGCGCGGCATCTGGTGTTGCTGCGCTGGGGGCTGGTGCCGTCCTGGGCCGACGACCCGGTGATCGGCAGCCGGATGATCAACGCGCGCGGCGAGACGCTGGCCGGCAAGCCGGCCTTCCGAAGCGCCTTCCGCCACCGCCGCTGCCTCGTCCCCGCCGACGGCTTCTATGAATGGAAGACGGCGGGCAAGCGCAAGCAGCCCTACCTGATCCGCCGCGCCGACGGCCGGCCGCTCGCCTTCGCCGGGCTGTGGGAGCGCTGGCCGGGGCCGAAGGGCGCGCCACTGCCGCAACCGCTGGAGACGGTGACCATCGTCACCACGGCGGCCGGCGGCGTCGTGGCCGACCTGCACGAGCGCATGCCGGTGATGCTGGATCCGGCGGACTGGCCGCTGTGGCTGGACCCCGACGCGCCGCCGCCGATGGTTGAGGGGCTGCTGCGCCCGGCGCCGGACGCGGCGCTGGAGGCGTTCCCCGTCGCCACCCACGTCAACAACGTCCGCAACGACGATGAAACCTGCGTTGTGCCCTTCGATGCCCCGCCGACCCTGCTTTGACTGGGCGCTCGCCGCGCTGCTGCTCCTGGCCCTGCCGGCGCATGGCGCGACGGTGCAGGGCAAGACCTCGGCCGTGCCCAACACCCTTCTGAAGGGGCGCGGGATGGCGATCGAGGGCGACCTGCTGTCGATCAACGGCACGCCGGTGCGCCTGATGGGCGTCGATGCGCCCGACGTCGGGCAGATGTGCAAGAACCGCTATGGCCGCGAACTGGACTGTTTCACCGTCGCCCGCGACGTGCTGAAGGCGCTGATCGAGAACGAGGAGGTCGAGTGCACCGTCGCCGACCAGGACCGCAATGGCCAGAAACATGGCGAGTGCCGGGTGCGCGGCGTCGATCTGGGCGGCGCCATGGTGGCGCGCGGCTGGGCCTTCACCTACCGCAGCCTGACCGGCGCCTACCAGAAGACCGAAGCCTATGCGATGAGCAAACGCATGGGGCTTTGGGCGGGGCAGGTGGAAAAACCGTGGCAGTGGCGCACCCGAAAGCTTCGTGAACAAGCGCGCTGACCTCTGCCGAACGGGAGAGGGTACCTCGGCTTTTTTTCGGTTCGTCCACCCCGGGCGGCGTGGTAGGTTAATGAAAGGTTAACGACTTGATGCGACGGCACCGATGTGGTGCCGCGCCTGCGGGCGCAAGACCCCGTGGGACATCCGATGGGCGCGAAAGACCGGCACATGCGAGTTCACGCACGCGAACTGTACCAGCACCTGCCGTACCTGCGCCGCTACGCGCGGGCCCTGACGGGTGCGACCGAGGTCGGCGACGACCTGGTGACCCGGTGCGCGGAGGTGGCCATCCTGGCGCCCACGCACTTCGGCCTGTCGGAGGGATCGCGCATCCCCCTGTACGCGCTGCTCAACCTGCTGTTCGACGACGAGGGGGAGGGGCGTCCCGCCAATTCCCCCCATCCGATCGAGCGGGCGCTGGCGCGGCTGCCGGAGGATGACCGGCGGGTCTATCTGCTGGCCGCGCTGGAAGGGCTGACGCTGGGCGAGATCGCCCAGGTCATGCAGATCGCCCCGCCGCTGGCCGCGGAGCGGCTGAAGCGCGCGCGCGACGGCGTGCGCGGCGTGCTGACGCAGCGCGTTCTGGTGGTCGAGGACAACCCGATCCTGGCGCTGGAGATCGGCTCCGTCATCGCCGAGATGGGCCATGTGGTGTGCGGCACCGCCGCCACCCGGCGCGAGGCGCTGGAACTGGCGGAGAGCGCGCAGCCGACGCTGGCGCTGCTCGACATCCGGCTGGCCGACGGCGACAGCGGCGTCGACGTCGCCCGCCGCCTGCGCGAGGACCAGCGCACGCTGCGCACCATCTTCGTCACCGCCTTCGACGGCGACCTGGAGGAACTGGGCGCGCGCCACCTGGGCCAGATCGTGCGCAAGCCCTTCACGGTGGAAGCCATCCGTTCCGCCATCTCGCGCGCCGTGTTCATGCCGACGCCGGTGGCGCTGTCCTGAGATCGCCGTTCGGCCTGGGAAGAAGGGGGCGGCCGGCGCGAACCGCCCCCGCTTTCGTGTTTTCCTTCGCGCCTGCCGGATCACACCCCCGAATCACACCGTGGTGCGGCGGCCGACGAACATGCGGTAGAGCGCGAGGATGATGATGGCGCCCACGACGGCGCCGATCAGCCCGGCCCCGTCGCCGGCCCGGTACCAGCCCACCGCCTCGCCCAGATAGGTGGCGACGAACGCGCCGGCGATGCCCAGCAGCGTGGTGATGATGAAGCCGCCGGGATCACGCCCCGGCATCAGCAGCTTTGCGATGATGCCGGCGACGAAGCCGATGATGATCGTCCAAAGGATCTCCATGCCACACTCTCCCAGTCAATCAGGGCGCCTCCGCCCGATGGGATAACGGGCGGGAAGGGCGATGGTTCAGTGTCGCCGATGGGGGAACCTTTGCGGCAAGGTCATGTTCTCCGCACGCCTCCAGGCCGAAGTCCCTGAGGAACAAAGGAGAATTCCCATGATTGCCAAGGCTGCCGCCGTCGCGCTCGCCGCGCTTGCGCTGCCGGCGCTCGCCGCACCGGCGCTGGCGCAGAGCACCTCGCCCACCACGACCCCGCCGGCCCGGATCGTGCCGGACACCACCACATCATCGACGTCCGGCAAGGTGACCGTGCAGGGCGCGGGTGCCGCGCAGAACCTGACCGCCGGCGATTTCCTGACGCACGCCGCGTCCAGCGGCCTGTTCGAGGTCGAAGCCGGCCGCCTCGCCGTCGACAAGGCAAGCCGCGATCAGGTGCGCACCTTCGGCCAGCAGATGGTGACCGACCACACCCAGACCAACCAGGACCTGATGGCGCTGGCCCGCCAGAGCGGCATGGCCGTGCCGTCGACCATGCGGCCGGATCACCAGCAGCAGATCCAGGCGCTGTCGCGCGCGTCGGGCGCCGAGTTCGACCGGCTGTACATGGTGGGGCAGGTCGGCGCGCACGAGGAGGCGGTGACCCTGTTCTCCTCGGCGGCCAACTCGACCGCGCCGGACATGACGCCGTTCCGCTCGTTCGCGGCGCAGACCCTGCCGATCCTGCGAAACCATCTGGCGATGGCGCAGAGCCTGACCGGCGGCGGCGTGCCGACGGCGAAGCAGTAAGCGTTACCCCAGCCGCACCTTGCGGATGTTCTCGGCGTACTTGTCGGGGCCGCCGGTGAAGGTGGCGGTGCCGGCGACCAGCACGTCGGCGCCGGCCTCGATGGCGAGGCGCGCGGTCTCGGCGTTGATGCCGCCGTCGACCTGCAG
>DASWVP010000314.1:0-8323 GCA_036401175.1 Azospirillum sp.
GGGCGCCGTCACCGCGACGTAGCTGACGCAGCAATGCGCGCAGCCCCGGCGGCAGGCCGCCGGCTCCGGCCTCGCCCAGCGCAGCGCGGTGTCGAAGCCGGCGTGGATGGCCGCCGCCGCGTCGCCGGCCCGCGTGCCCTCCCCGCGTTCCAGGATGCGCAGCAGGCGCCGCGCCTCGGCAAGCAGCGGGTCGGCGTCCTCCCCCAGCGGGATGCCGTGGCGCAGCAGCCGTTCGTCGTCGCGCTCCTGCTGGCGGCGCTGCTGGCGGGTGGGCGCCACCGGGTCAGCCCACCCCACCGGCGGGCCGGCGCATGCGGTACAGCACGTGCAGCAGGCCGGCGTGGATGAAATCGCGGTCGTACGCGAAGCCGCTCTTCTCCATCACCCGGCGCGAGGCCGCGTTGGACGGCAGCGTGAAGGCCACGAGGTTCGGGAACATCAGCCGGTCGAAGGCGATGCGCACGATGCCCTGCGCCGCCTCGGTGGCGAGTCCCTGGTCCCAGTGCTCCGGCATGAAGGCGTACAGGAGTTCGGTCTCGTCATAGCCGTCGATGACCTTGCGGCGCAGCCCGGCGCGCCCGGCGAAGGCGCCCGTCTCACGGTCGCGCAGCGTCCACACGCCGTAGCCGTGGCGATCCCAATGCTCGATCAGGCGGCCGAGGAAGGCCTGCGTCTCCTCGAAGCTCCACGCCTTGCCGCCCAGCGTCGCCATGACCTTGGGGTCCATGTGCATGCGCGCCAGATCGTCCAGATCGTCCGGATGGGCGCGCGCCGCCACCAGGCGTTTCGTCTCGAAATTCGCGACCACGGTCCCCGTCTCCCCTCGTTCGCCCTCACCCCGCCGGCGACTCGAGCCGCCCCGTCACCATCGTCGGATCGGCCGCCGACGCCCGCGCCTGACGGAAGCGCTCCCGCCCTTCCAGCAGCCGCTCGGTCAGGCGCACCGTGCGCGCCGCCGCCGTGTCCGCCGGAAAAACGCGCGGGCGCCGCCGCGCCGCCGTTTCCTCGCGCACGACCGGGGCGGGCGTCACACCGGCCCGCCGCAGCGCCCGTGCCCGCACCCTGGCGCCCGATCCGGGACTCATGCGGTTGCTGGCATAGGCAAGCTGTTCCGCCCGGCGGTCAAGGTCAACGGCGATGTCGTTGGCGAGCGCGGTATCCGCGCCCACCGCCTCCGTCAGCTCGGTCAACTCGGCCTGTGCCCGCCAGCGCGTCATGCGCCCGGCCGACCATGCCTCGCGAAGCGCAGCCGCCTGCCCGCGGCGGCAATCCATCAGCCGGCCGTACGCCGTGCGCAGCGCGCCGACGTGGCGCACCTCGGCGTCGAGGTCGCCCAGCACGGCGTTGTAGAGCCGGACGCGGTCGCGGGTGCCCGCCCGGCGCGCGCGCCAGTAGGCATCCGGCTCGGTCCCCTCCGTCACCTCGGCCGGGCCGCCGACGATGCCCTGGCCGGCCGCGTCCAGCGCCTTGCGGTGGACGAAGCAGGCGTCCGACGGCTGCGCATAGCGCGACCCCGTGGCGGCACAGCCCCCCAGGCCCCCCATGACCGCCGCCAGAGCCGCCGCCAGCACGACGGCGCGGGCCTGCCGGCCACCGCGGAAAACGGGCATGGGCACCCCCCGGACGTGTTACGGCGACGCTGCAATTGCGCGGAACTGTACCGCAGGCGGGTCCGGGCACCGAACGGCATTCGGCCGTAGCCCGCCGGGGGTGCCGAGTGCGCTACACGCCGGCTTCGTATACGATGACCCGGTTACGCCCTTCGCGCTTGGCGCGGTAAAGGGCGAGGTCGGCGCGGTGGATCGCCTTTTCCAGCGTGTCGACGGAATGGTCGGCCCCGGCGATACCGATGCTGGCGGTCAGGTGGAACCGCCCCTCCGGTCCGGGAATGGCCATCTTGGCCAGTTGGCGGCGCAGGCGTTCGGCGACCACGCGCGATTCGTCGCCGGTGGCGCCGGGCAGGACGATGACGAACTCCTCGCCGCCCAGGCGGCCCAGCACATCGTATTCCCGCAGCATCGACACGCACGCCCCCGCCACCATGCGCAACGCGTCGTCGCCGGTGGCGTGGCCGTAGGTGTCGTTGATCCGCTTGAAGTGGTCGACGTCGAGCACCAGCACCGACAGCGGCTCGTTGAAGCGCTGCGCGCGGGCCATCTGCTGGCGCGCCAGCTCCATGAAGGAGCGCCGGTTGTAGATGCCGGTCAGCGGGTCCTTGGAGGCCATGTCGCGCAGGGCCTCCTCCATGTTGCGGCGCTCGGTGTAGTCGTAGATCCAGGCGAGGTTGACCTGCACGCCGTGGATCGACGCCTGATTCACGGTGAACAGCGTCCAGAAGGTCGAACCGTCGGCCTTCTTGAACTGCACCTCCATGTTGACCACCGAGCCGGAGGTCTTGAGCCGCTCGATCACCCGGCCGCGCTGGTTGTCGTCGACGTAGAAGTCGCGGGCGTGCGCGCCGATCAGGCGCTCGCGCGGCAGGCCGATCAGTTCGGCGAAGCGCTGGTTGGCGAAGATGACGCTGCCGGTGTCGCGCCGCGACACGGAAACGCCGATCGGGCTCTGCTCCAGGATGGTCTGCAGCCGCGCCTCGGTCGGCTGGTCGTCGAACAGGTCGTGGATGACGCCGACGATGCCGCCGAAGCCGCCGGCGCTGTCGGAATACACTGCCTTGGAGATGCGCGCCTCGCGCGTGGTGCCGTCGGCGTGCGGCACCGTTTCCTCATAGCTGCGCGGCCCCCAGTGCACGGAAACGTCGCGGTCCATCTCGACGTGCTTGCGGGCGATGCCGGGGTCCATCACGGCGAACGAGGTCTTCTCGATGATGTCGCGGCGCGGCAGGCCGGTGTAGCGTTCGAAGGCGTCGTTGCAGTCGACGAAGCGGCCATCCTCGTCCTTGATGAACACCGGCACCGGCAGCGTCTCGAACAGCACGTCCTTCATCAGCAACTGGTCGCGCAGCGACGCCTCGGCCCGGCGGTGGTGCGACACGTCGGTGGCGATGTGCAGCTCGTACGGCTGCCCGTCCGGCCCGTCGAAGGCGCTCACCGCCTCGCACACCCAGATGAAGTCGCCGTCGCGGCAGCGGTAGCGCCGCTCGCGCCCGCTGCGGCATTGCAGCGGAATGGCCGGCAGCGCCACCTCGTGCGCGGTGAACATGCCGACGTCCTCCCCCACGAGGTCGCCGTAGGGGTAGCCCAGCAGTTCGTGCAGGTGGCGGTTGGCATAGACGATGCGGCCCGCCGGGGTGGCGACGCACGCCCCGGTCGGCAGGTTCTCGAACATGGTCCACGGCGTGTGCCCGCCGGCCTGAGGCTTCGGCCCGGTCATCGGGGGCACCGCGGCGACGTTCGCGTCCAACATGGCGGCAATGGTCTCATGAGTTTTTAGAGAGCCGCAATCGTGCTGACGTGATGAGTGCTAGCCGAAGGCCGCACACGCCCCAGGTGCGCCGATATGTCGCAGTTTTTCCGTTGTAGAGACAAATAAATACCGCATTTTACTCTTGCGCCCCGTTGTTGCCGGCTTTTTCGCTGGCTTGTGTCAGTCGCGCGCGCGCCGCCTCGTCGGGTGGCAGACCCAGCCGCAGCCATTCCGGATGCTCCGGAAAGCGGCGGACGAGGATGCCGGCACGTCCGAACGCCTGATAGAGGTCCAGGGCGCGGCCGTGCGTGACAAGGCGGAAGAGCGGCGTTCCTCCCGAAATGGAAAGATCCATGCGTTGCAGGTGTGCGTCAAGGGCGGATGTTTCAACGACCAGCCGTTGTCGCATCCCGGCGATCCACGCGCGGTCGGAGAGTGCGGCCGTACCCACGGCAAGCGCTGGCCCGGACACCGCCCACGGCCCGGTGCCGCGACATACCGTCTCGGTCAGTTCCGGCCGCGCCAGGGCGAAGCCCAGCCGCACCCCGGCCAGCCCGAAGAACTTGCCGAAGGAGCGCAGCACCACCAGCCCCGGCCGGTCCACGGCGGCGGCCACGCTGACCTCCGGCATGGTGTCGGCGAACGCCTCGTCGACCACCAGCCAGCCGCCGCGCGCCGCCTGACGGTCGGCCAATTCCAGCAGGACGGCGGCGGGCACGACGCGGCCGTCGGGGTTGTTCGGGTTGACGACGACGACGACGTCCGCCCCCTCCGCCGCCTCCAGCCGGCACACCGTCGTCACCGCGTGGCCGGATGCCGCCCAGCCGCGCGCGTGCTCGGCGTAGGTCGGCCCCAGCACCGCGACGCGGCCGGGCGGGCGCAGCCGGGGCAGGATCTGGATCAGCGCCTGCGAGCCCGCCGCCGCGGCGACGTGCGCCGCCGACGGCGCGCCGTAACAGGATGCCGCGGCGGCGCGCAACGCCTCCTCCGCGTCGCGGTCGGGCAGCCGGGTCCACGCCTCGGCCGGGATCGCCGGGATCGGGTACGGCCACGGGTTGATGCCGGTGGACAGGTCGAGCCACGGCTCCGGCGCGTCGGGAAACGCGGCGCGCGCGGCGCCCAGGTTGCCGCCATGCAGGACGGGGTTGGAGGTGTCGGCCGTTTCCGCCATGATCGCCGCTCCATTCCGGCAGGGTCATTCACCGTGGACGTCCATCTCACCGTGCTCGCCCTCGCCCTCGCGGTCGAGGCGCTGGCCGGCTATCCCGATGCGCTCTACGCGCGCATCCAGCATCCGGTGGTGTGGATCGGTGCGGTCATAGACCGCCTCGACGCCATGCTCAACCACGACGACGCGCCGGGCTGGCAACGGCGGCTGGCCGGGGTGCTGGCCTTGCTCGTGCTGCTGGCGATCGTCGGCGCGGCGGCGTCGGTCCTGTCCGGCCTTGCCCGCGCCCTGCCCTTCGGCACCCTTGTCGAGGCGCTGATCGCCTCCTCCCTCCTCGCGCAGCGCAGCCTGCACGAGCATGTGGCCGCCGTGGCGCGGGCCCTGCGCACCGGCGGGCTGGCGGCGGGGCGGGATGCTGTGTCGCGCATCGTCGGCCGCAACCCGGACACGCTGGACGAACCGGCCGTCGCCCGCGCCGCCATCGAGAGCCTCGCCGAGAACTTCTCCGACGGCGTGGTGGCGCCGGCCTTCTGGCTGGCGGTCGGCGGGCTGCCGGGCATCGCGCTGTACAAGGCGATCAACACCGCCGACAGCATGATCGGCCACCGCACGCCGCGCCACGAGTCGTTCGGCTGGGCGGCGGCGCGGCTCGACGACCTCGTCAACCTGCCCGGCTCGCGCCTCACCGCCGGTCTGCTGATCGCGGCCTCCTGGCTGTGTCCCGGCGCGTCGCCCACGGATGCCGTGCAGGCGGTGCGGCGCGACGCCGGCCGCCACCGCTCGCCCAACGCCGGCTGGCCGGAATCGGCGATGGCCGGCGCGCTGGACCTGCGCCTGGGCGGCCCGCGCACCTACGGCGCCGCGCGCATCGTCGACGCCTGGATGGGCCACGGCCGCACCGCCGCCACCCCCGACGACATCGACCGCGCCCTGGCGCTGTACCGCTACGCCTGCGCCGTGCTGTTCGGCTGGGCGGCGGTGCTGGCGGTGGTGTTGTGATTTTGTCCCTCCCCCGGCCCCGCCGGGGGAGGGAAGCCCGCGCCAGCGGGCAGGGTGGGGGCAAGGTGTTCGCGAGGATCAGCGGCCCCCTGTCTCCCGCATAAGCCGTTGCCCCCACCCTTCCCACTTCGTGGGCCCCTTCCCTCCCCCGGCCCCGCCGGGGGAGGGAAATATTACCCCGCCACGCCCAGCAGCCCGTTCACGTCCACGCATGCCTCCAGCCGGTCGGCCAGCGAATCCAGCGCCCGCTCGACCGTCGCGTCGTAGGCCAGCCCGGCTTCGCCCCGCCCGCCCAGCGCCTGGACGAACGCCGCGCGGAAGCCGTCCGCGCCGAACAGGCCGTGCAGGTAGCACCCCGCCACCCGGCCGTCCGCCGACACCGCGCCGTCCACCCCGCCGCCGTCCAGGCGCAGCATGGGGCGCGCGCCGTCCGGCCCGGACGTGCGGCCCATGTGCATCTCATAGCCGCGCACCGGGGCGCCGGTGGCGACCTCCACCCCCGCCGTTTCGCTCAGCACCTTCGGCCCGCTCAGCACCGTCTCCACGTCGAGCAGGCCCAGGCCCTCGGCCGCGCCGGGCGGCCCCTCGATCCCGTGGGGGTCGGCGATGCGGCGGCCCAGCATCTGGTAGCCGCCGCAGATGCCCAGCACCCGCCCGCCGCGCCGCCGGTGCGCCAGCAGATCCACGTCCCAGCCCTGCGCGCGCAGGAAGGCCAGATCGGCGATGGTGGCCTTGCTGCCCGGCAGCACGATCAGGTCGGCGTCGCCGGGCAGCGGCTGGCCCGGCGGCACCATGGCGAGCGACACCTCCGGCTCCAGCGCCAGCGGGTCGAAATCGTCGAAGTTGGAAATCCGCGACAGCATCGGCACGGCGACGCGGATCGACCCGCCGGCCCGCGTCCTCCAGGTGTCCAGCGCCACCGCGTCCTCGGCCGGCAGCAGCGCCGCCTCCCGCAGCCACGGCACGACGCCGAAGCCGCGCCAGCCCGTGCGCTCCTCGATGACCGCCAGCCCGCCGTCGAACAGCCGCACGTCGCCACGGAACTTGTTGATCAGAAAGCCCTTCACGCGGGCCCGCTCATCCGCCTCCAGCAGCGCGTGGGTGCCCACGAGGCTGGCGATGACGCCGCCCCGGTCGATGTCGCCGACCAGCACCACCGGCACGTCGGCGGCGCAGGCGAAGCCCATGTTGGCGATGTCCCCGGCGCGCAGGTTGACCTCCGCCGGGCTGCCCGCCCCCTCCACCACCACGATGTCCGCCTCGCGGCGCAGCCGGCCGAAGCTGTCCAGGACGGCGCCCAGCAGCTCGCCCTTGCGCGCCTGATAATCGGCCGCCCGCGCGTTGCCGTGCACGCGCCCGTGCACCACCACCTGGGCGCCGACGTCCGACTGCGGCTTCAGCAGCACCGGGTTCATATGCACGCTGGGGGACACGCCGCAGGCGCGCGCCTGCAACGCCTGCGCCCGGCCGATCTCGCCGCCGTCGGCGGTGACGGCGGCGGTGTTGGACATGTTCTGCGGCTTGAACGGCCGCACGCTCAGGCCCCGCCGCACCAGCGCCCGGCACAGCCCGGCCACCAGCAGCGACTTGCCGACGTCCGACCCCGTGCCCTGCAGCATCAGCGCGCGCGCCATCCCGATCACCCCTTCACCATCATCGGCAGCCCGGCCACCACGAAGACCACGCGCCGCGCCCGCGCCGCCACCGCCTGATGCAGCCGCCCGGCGTCGTCGCGGAAGCGCCGCGCCAGCGCGTTGTCCGGCACGATGCCCAGGCCCACCTCGTTGGAGACGAACACCACCGTCCCCTCGACGCGGTCCAGCGCGTCCAGCAGCCGCGCCGTCTCCGCCGCCACGTCGCGCTCCGCCCCCATCAGGTTGGACAGCCACAGCGTCAGGCAATCGACCAGCACGCTCGTACCGGCCACCGCGACGCGTTCCAGCGCTTGCGCCAGGTCGAGCGGTTCCTCCACCGTGGTCCAGCCGGGGCCGCGGTCCTCCCGGTGGCGGCGGATGCGCGCCGTCATTTCCTCGTCCCACGCCTCGGCCGTGGCGAGGTAGATCCAGGGCGCCGGGCCGGCGGTCACCAGCCCCTCCGCATAACGGCTCTTGCCCGAGCGCACGCCGCCCAGCACCAGGGTCACATCGGCGTTCTCGGCCGCGCTCATGCGCTCTCCTCCAATCGCGTCCAGGGCAGGGCCCAGCCCTCGCCGCGCAGCAGGCGCACGCCGAACACCCGCTCGGCGTCGCCCGAATCCAGCACCTCGTCCGGCCGCCCGGCGGCGGCGACGGTTCCCTTGTCCAGCAGGTACAGCCGGTCGCAGAAGCGCATGGCCAGCGACAGGTCGTGCAGCACCACCACCACCGTCATCCCCTCGCCCGCCAGGGTGCGCAGCAGGTCCATGACGTGCAGCATGTGATAGGGGTCGAGCCCCGCCACCGGCTCGTCGGCCAGCAGCACGGCGGGCGCCCCGGCCAGCACGCGGGCCAGCATGACGCGCGCCCGCTCGCCGCCCGACAGGGTGGTGACGGCCCGCCCACGGAACGCCCAGGCATCGCAGCGCCTTAGCGCCGTCTCGACCAGCGCGTGGTCCTCGGCCGTCTCGGCGCCGAAGGCGGTGCGGTGCGGCGCGCGGCCCAGCATCACCACGCGCTCCACCGCCAGCGGCCAGTGCGCCGTCGGGTTCTGCTCCAGATAGCCCAGGCGGCGCGCCCGCTCCTCCGGCGCCAGCGCGTCGAGCGGCCGGCCGTCCAGCGTCACCGCGCCGCCGCCGCGCGGCAGCAGCCCGGCCAG
>DASWVP010000315.1:0-9461 GCA_036401175.1 Azospirillum sp.
CGGACTGGGCCGGCGGCGTCGGCATGGTGCCGGCGGAGAACCTCATCGGGCGAGCCGACGTGCGCTACTTCTCCATCGACTTCCGCGCCGACTGGAGCGACCCCGCGCGCTGGCTCAAGGCGCTGCGCCTGGACCGCATCGGCCGGGTCGGCTGATCGGGGATTGACCGGGGGGCGGCGGGTTTTAACAAATCGTAAAGGCGGACACGGCATCCTTTAGCGAACGCCGTGCGATGTCGGCGATCCCGCCGGTGAAACAGGGAGGCGACCGCGATGGGCGTGACCGTTCCCAACGCATCCTCGATGAACTGGTTCCAGTTCACGGGCAAGACCAGCGAGTTGAGCCCGCGCGGCAACTCGGCCGACTACCGTACGTTCGTCGTCGACAAGCCCGGCGAGTTCAACTTCAAGATCAACAACTCCTACACCAACGTCCGCATCATGAACGCGCGGAACGAGGTGGTGGCGGAGGCCAAGTCCGGCCAGGACATCGCGCAGGCCTCGGCCAAGCTGGGGCCGGGCACCTACACCGCGCTGATCGAGCAGCAGATCCGCGGCGCCAACGAACGCGACTACACGCTGGAGGTGTCGCACCGCAACACCGCCATGGTGCTGTCGTCCGGCGGCAGCCTGAAGGGCGTGGCGCGCGAGACCTTCGCCAACGATCCCGGCGTGCAGAAGCACTCGCTCAACGTCGTGCAGGGCGGCGAGTTCAGCATCGACTTCAGTATGCCCTACAGCCGCTGGGCGGTGATGAGCAAGGACGGCAAGGTGGTGGCGGCGGGCGACACCATGAAGCCGGGGGCGCAGATCAACGACATCCTGAAGAAGAAGGGCCACAAGATCGAACCCGGCCAGTACGAGGTGGTCATCGTGCCGCCCAAGCGTGTGATCGGCGAGATCCCCTTCCAGCTCACCATGGTGCCGAAGACCGCCAGCGTCGACATGCCGGCCGAGGAGCGCCCGATCGACAAGATCCTGCGCGAGCGCGAGTCCCGCCTGCAGCAATGGGCGGCGCAGGACGCCCAGAAAAGCTCGACCACCAAAAAGACGGCCTGACGGGCGCCGGGCCCCCCGGCACCTCCGTATGGCTTGCGCGGGGTGGCCCGACCTGCGCTATGCTGCGCGCATGGACTTCACGGACACCCAACTCCACCGCTATTCGCGCCACATCATCCTGCCGGAGGTCGGCGGCGTCGGGCAGGCCCGGCTGCTGCAATCGAAGGTGCTGGTGGTGGGGGCGGGCGGCCTGGGCTCGCCGCTGCTGCTGTATCTGGCGGCGGCCGGCGTCGGCACCATCGGCATCGTCGACGACGACGCGGTCGACCTGTCGAACCTGCAGCGGCAGGTCATCCACGACGAATCCAGCCTGGGCGTGCCCAAGGTGGACAGCGCCGCCGCGCGCATGCGCGCGCTCAACCCCGACGTCCGGGTCGAGACGCACCAAACACGGATCAACAAGGACAACGCGCTCGACCTGATCGGCCGCTACGACCTCGTGGCCGACGGATCCGACAACTTCGCCACGCGCTTCCTGCTGAACGACGCCTGCTATTTCGCCGGACGGCCGCTGGTGTCGGCGGCGATGCTGCGCTTCGACGGGCAGGTGTCGACCTTCAAGGCGTTCGAGCGCGAACCGGGGGGCGACCACAAGCCCTGCTACCGCTGCATCTTCCGCGAACCGCCGCCGCGCGGCATGGTGCCGTCGTGCTCGGAGGGCGGCGTGCTGGGCGCGCTGGCCGGGCTGATGGGCACCCTGCAGGCGACCGAGGTGTTGAAGGAGCTGCTGGGCATCGGCGAGAGTCTGGCCGGCGGCATGCTGATGGTCGACGCGCTGCACACCTCGTTCCACCGCATCGCCGTGAAGCCGGACCCGGAGTGCCCGCTGTGCGGCGCGCACCCGACCATCACCGACCTGTCGATTCATTGAGGGGGCACGCCATGCAGGGTCCCGACAGCCTGTCCATCGTGGTGTTCGCCGGCGGCTACGACCGGGTGCACTACGCGCTGGTCATGGCCAGCGCGGCGGCCGCCACCAACCGGCGGGTGACGCTGTTCTTCACCGGGCGGGCGCTGCGCGCGCTGGTGCGCGAACGCCAGCCGGGCCAGCCGGGCTGGCACGATCTGGACATGGCGGACGACGGCAGCGGCCCGGACGAGCGCGACCGCACCTTCGCCAAGCAGGGCCTCGCCACCTTCGAGGAGCTGCTGGGCGCTTGCGTGGCGCTGGGCGTCACCATCATGGCGTGCGAAATGGGGCTGCGCGCGCTGGGCCTGCCGCCCGGTACGGAATTGCGCCCGGATGTGCCGGTGGAGACCGGCGGCGTCGTCAGCTTCCTCAACGCCGTGACGCCCGGCGGCGCCACCCTGTTCGTCTGATGATGTCCGACGCCCTCACGTACGCCAACGCCTTCGAGGCGATCGCCGCCGACGCCATGGACGGCATCCCGCACGAGGCCGAGATCGGCCGCCTCGCCGCCGTGGTGCGCGGCCGCGACCCCGCCCTGCCGGCCCGCGTCGCCGAGGCGCTGACCCTGATGATCGGCTGGATCGAGGAGAGCGACGACACCGGCCGCTTCACCCGCAAGGTGGCCGTCCTGCGCGAGGCGGTGACGGCGTTGCGCGGCGTTTAGGGCGGTTTTTATCCCTGATACGGCCCCAGGGTGCGTTCGAAGATCGCGCGGTAGGTGCCGTCGGCCTTCATCTTGGCCAACTCCTCGGACACGCGGCCGACCAGGGCCTGCCGGTCCTTGTGCAGGTACATGAACATCTCCGTGCGGGCCAGCGGCGGTTCCAGGATCCGGCCCCGCGCGCCCATGGCGCGCAGCCGCCAGAGCCCCTGCCAGCGCTCGTACAGCGCCACCTCGGTGCGGTCCTTCTCCAGCACGGTGAAAAGCTGGTCCGCGTCGGCGACGGTGACGATCTGCTTGGCCGGCGGCAGGTTGTTCTCGAAGATCTTCCAGCCGATGATGTAGGCGATCTCGTAAGGCGCCAGCGACGCCCAGCTGTCGGTGGGAAAGTCGTGGCCGATGGAAATGGCGACGAAGTCGTTGTCGATGATCTTCTCGGGAACCATGACGAGGTTCCGGTAGGTCTTCTCGAAGCCGCGGACGCGCATCACCAGCCCGTCCTCGATGCCCTTGTTGGCGTTGATGATGCCGCGCTCGGTCGCCTCATAGACCATGACCCGCGCCTCGTGGCCGAGGCGGGCGAACAGTTCGGCGACGAGCTGGTCGAGGAAGCCCTTGCGGTCGGGCGTCGTGTAGGGCGCGCCGACGCCGGTGTTGAGATACAGCGTCTTCGCCACGTGATCCCCGGCCGATGCCGGCGCGAGCGCCGCCAGCCACAGCGCGAGGCCCGCGCACAGGCCGCGCAGACAGGCTTTGGTCATATCCCGGTTCCCCCGTGCGCTCCGCCGTCGTCCGACACGGGCAGCATACCGGGCAAAGGGTAAACGGCCGGTGAGCGGCCGCCCCTATACCGTGTCGTCCAGCGCATAGCCGGCGGAGCGGACGGTGCGGATGATGTCGGCGCCGTCCTCGCCGTTCAGCGCCTTGCGCAGGCGGCGGATGTGCACGTCGACGGTGCGCGGCTCGACATACACGTCGTGGCCCCACACCTGATCGAGGAGCTGTTCGCGCGAGAAGACGCGGCCGGGGTGTTGCAGAAAATGCCGCAGCAGGCGGAACTCGGTCGGCCCCAGGTGCACCTCGCGCCCCTGCCGGCGCACGCGGTGGGCGGCGAGGTCCAGTTCCACGTCGGCGAAGCGCAGCGTCTCCTCGCTCAGCGCCGGCTGGGCGCGGCGCAGCACGGCGCGCACGCGCGCCGACAGCTCGGTCGGCGAGAACGGCTTGGTGATGTAGTCGTCGGCGCCGGAGTTCAGGCCGCGCACCCGGTCGCTCTCCTCGCCCCGCGCGGTGACCATGATGATGGGGATGTCGCGCGTCTTCGCGTTGCGGCGCAACTGCCGGCACACCTCGATGCCGGACATCAGCGGCAGCATCCAGTCCAGCAGGACGAGGTTCGGCGTCTGCTCCCCGGCCAGCATCAGCGCCTCCTCCCCGTCGCCGGCGGTCACCGTGCGGTAGCCGTCCTTCTCCAGGTTGTAGCGCAGCAGCGTGACGAGGTCGGCCTCGTCCTCGACGATCAGGATCAGCGGTTTGCCGGTGGTCGCAATGGTCATTTGGGGGGTGGCCTCGGAAGAATGTGCGCCACATAAGCCCCCTCTCCCTTGACGGGAGAGGGGTTGGGGAGAGGGTGGTTACGGGCGGACGCCCGGAAAATGGGTCTTTTCCGCCCTGCCGGGCGCAATCCCCCTCTCCCCAACCCCTCCCCCGCAAGGGGGGAGGGGCTCCTCGGGTAAAGCCGCTGAAGCCTCAACCGTACCGCCCGGTGATGTAGCCCTGCGTGCGCTCGTCGCGGGGGTTGGTGAAGATCTCCTCGGTGTCGTCGCACTCCACCATCTCGCCCAGGTGGAAGAAGGCGGTGCGCTGCGACACGCGGGCGGCCTGCTGCATGTTGTGGGTGACGATGACGATGGTGTAGGCGCCGCGCAGCTCGTCGATCAGCTCCTCGATGTGCGCGGTGGCGATGGGGTCGAGGGCCGAGCACGGCTCGTCCATCAGGATCACCTCCGGGCTCACGGCGATGGCGCGGGCGATGCACAGGCGCTGCTGCTGGCCCCCCGACAGGCCGGTGCCCGGCTCCTTCAGGCGGTCCTTCACCTCGGTCCACAGGCCGGCGCGTATCAGCGACGTCTCGACGATCTCGTCCAACTCGTCGCGGCCGGCGGCCAGGCCGTGGATGCGCGGGCCATAGGCGATGTTGTCGTAGATCGACTTGGGGAACGGGTTCGGCTTCTGAAAGACCATGCCGACGCGGGCGCGCAGTTGCACCGCGTCGATGTGGCGGCCATAGATGTCCTCGCCCTCCAGGGTGATCCGCCCCTCGACGCGGGCGTTGTCGATGGTGTCGTTCATGCGGTTCAGGCAGCGCAGGAACGTCGACTTGCCGCAGCCGGACGGGCCGATCAGGGCCAGCACCTCGTTGCCCATGATGTCCAGGTCGATGCCCTTCAGCGCCTGCTTGGCGCCGTAGAACACCTTGACGCCGCGCGCCACCATCTTCGCATTCGGGTGGGGCGCCGCCGCGGCGGCGCGGGTTTCGGTCTGCACGCGCATGGCTTACCACCGCCTCTCGAATTTCTTGCGCAGGAACACGGCCAGGCCGTTCATCAGGATCAGGAAGCCCAGCAGCACCAGGATCGCCGCCGAGGTGCGCTCGACGAACGCGCGCTCGGGGCTGTCGGCCCACATGTAGATCTGCACCGGCAGCACGGTGGCCGAATCGGTGAAGCCCTGCGGGATGTCGACGATGAAGGCGATCATGCCGATCATCAGCAAGGGCGCCGTCTCGCCCAGCGCGCGCGCCATGCCGATGATGATGCCCGTCAGGATGCCCGGCATCGCCAGCGGCAGCACGTGGTGCAGCACCACCTGCAGGCGCGAGGCGCCGATGCCCAGCGCCGCCTCGCGGATCGACGGCGGCACCGCCTTCATGGCGACGCGGGACGCGATGATGATGACCGGCAGCGTCATCAGCGCCAGCACGAAGCCGCCGACCAGCGGGGCCGAGCGCGGCATGCCGAAGACGTTGAGGAACACCGCCAGACCCAGCAGGCCGAAGATGATCGACGGCACGGCGGCGAGGTTGTTGATGTTCACCTCGATCAGGTCGGTCCAGCGGTTCTTGGGCGCGAACTCCTCCAGGTACACCGCCGCGGCGACGCCGATCGGCACCGACAGCCCCAGGCACACCACCAGCGTCAGAAGCGAGCCGACGATGGCCCCGCCGATGCCCGCCTGTTCGGGATAGCGGGAGTCGCCGGCGGTGAACAGCGTGGTGTTGAACGCCTTGGTCAGCGCGCCGTCGGCGCTCAGCGCGTCGATGGCGCGGATCTGCAGGTCGTTCACCTTGCGCTCGGCCGGCGGCACGTCGCGCGGGATGAAGCCCTTGACGAACTGGTCGACGTTGGCCGACGCCGTCAGCCACACCGTGCGCTTGCGCCCGACCAGCGACGGGTCGGCGACCAACATGCGGTTCAGCTCGAACGGCGCGCCCGACGACAGCAGGTCGGAGAGCTGGCGGCGCTCGGCCCGGCCGGCGGCCTCGGGGAAGCGGGCGGCCAGCGCGTCGCGGATCAGCTTCATGGTGTTGGCCTGCGCCAGCACCAGCGGGTCGCGCGTCCCCTGCGGGTCGATGTCGGCCGCGTCGAAGCTGATGTCCAGCTGGATGCGGGTTTGCAGGAACGCCGACCAGCCCTTGCCGGCGATGGAGCCCAGCAGCAGCACCAGCACCAGCGCCGCCAGCGCGACGGCGGCCAGCCCGGCCAGCCGGAACCGGCGTTCGGCGGCGTGGCGGCGGCGCAGCCGCGCCTGGGCGGCGGCGGCGTCCTGCCGGCGCGACCGGGGCGTCACGGCGTGTTCGACGAAGTCAGTCATACTTTTCCCGGTACTTCTGGACGACGCGCAGCGCCGCCACGTTGAGCGCCAGCGTGACGATGAACAGCACAAGGCCGAGGCCGAAGGCCGACAGCGTCTTCGGGCTGTCGAACTCCTGGTCGCCGACCAGCAGGGTGGCGATCTGCGTCGTCACCGTGGTGACCGACTGCAGCGGGTTGGCGGTGAGGTTGGCGGACAGGCCGGCGGCCATGGTGACGATCATCGTCTCGCCGATGGCGCGGCTGACCGCCAGCATGACGGCGGCGACGATGCCCGGCAGCGCGGCGGGGATCACCACCTGCTTGATCGTCTCCGACTGGGTGGCGCCCAGGCCGTAGGAGCCGTCGCGCAGCGACTGCGGCACGGCGTTGATCACGTCGTCGGACAACGAGCTGACGAAGGGGATGATCATCACCCCCATGACCACGCCCGCCGCCAGCGCCGATTCCGACGACACCGACAGGCCCAGCGCCGTCCCCACCTCGCGCACGAAGGGCGCCATGGTCAGCGCCGCGAAGAAGCCGTAGACCACGGTGGGGATGCCGGCCAGGATCTCCAGCACCGGCTTCAGCGTCGCGCGCACGCCGCGGCTGGCGTATTCCGACAGGTAGATGGCCGACAACAGGCCGATGGGGGCCGCCACCAGCATGGCGATCACGGTGATCAGCAGCGTGCCGGCGAACAGCGGGATGGCGCCGAACGACCCGGACGAGCCCACCTGATCGGCGCGAATCGCCGTCTGCGGGCTCCAGTGCAGGCCGAACAGGAAGTCCAGCGGCGGGTAGGCGGCGAAGAAGCGCATCGCCTCGAACAGCAGCGACAGCACGATCCCGACCGTGGTCAGGATGGCGACCAGCGAGCAGACGACGAGGAAGACGCTGGTCAGCCGCTCCACCTTGGTGCGGGCGCGAAGATCGGGGGTGATGCGGTTGCGGGCAAACAGCAGCCCGGCGGTGGCCGCCGCCGCGCCCAGCGCCAGCAGCATCCATTGACCGAGGTCCATCAGCCGGTTGTGGCGCGCCGCCGCTTCCAGCAGCGCCGGGTCCGGCCGCCGGCCGGTGTCGATGCCGCCGGCGAGGTTCAGGATGTCGGCCTTCAGCAGGCTCAGCGCCTGGGCGTCGACGCCGGTCAGCCGGTCGGGCAGGGCGGCCAGGACGAGCTGCATGACGATCCAGCTCTGCCCCGCCGTCCACACCAGGAACAGCAGGAAGGCCGGCAGCCCGGCCCACAGCGCCACGTACAGGCCATGGTAGGCCGGCACCGAATGCAGCGCCGGCAGGCGCCCCCTGGCCCGCGCCACCGCGGTGGCGCGCCCGAGCAGGTAGCCCGCCGCGGTCAACGCGGCCAGCACCAGAAGAAGGACGGTGAGCTGCATGCGTGCGTGTCCGATCAGAGCTTCAACGGCGTCAGCGCCACGGCGGCGGCGCGGATCGCCTCGCGCTCGGCCGGCGGCAGGGAGATCAGGCCCTTGTCGGCCAGATAGCCCTCCTCCCCCATGGCGCGTTCGGAGGTGTATTCGGCGATGAACTCGCGCACGCCGGGGATGACGGCGGCGTGCGCGCTCTTGACGTAGACGAACAGCGAGCGGGCCACCGGGTACTTGCCCGACGCCACCGCCTCGTAGGTCGGCGTCACGCCGTCCACGTCGGCGGCCTGCAGCTTGTCGCGGTTCTGGTCCAGGTAGCTGTAGCCGAAGACGCCGAAGGCGGTGGGGTTGGCGCCCAGCTTCTGGATGATCAGGTTGTCGTTCTCGCCGGCATCCACATAGGCGCCGTCCTCGCGGACCGAGGCGCAGACGCGGACGCGCGCCTTGTCGTCGGGGACCGCCTGTTTGACCTCCGGCACCGCGTGGCAGCCGGCCTCCATGACCAGCTCGACGAAGGTGTCGCGCGTGCCCGAGGTGGGCGGCGGGCCCAGCACCTCGATCGGCTTGTCGGGCAGTTTGGGGTCGAGTTCCGCCCAGGTGCGGTAGGGGTTGGGGACCAGCTTGCCGTTCACCGGCACCTCCTTCGCCAGCGCCTTCCACAGCACGGCGCGGGAGAAGTCCAGGTGCGGCGCGCCTCGGGTGGAGGCCAGCACGATGCCGTCGAAGCCGATCTTCACCTCGGTGATCCCGGTGACGCCATTGGCGGCGCACTGCGCGACCTCCGACTTCTTGATGCGGCGGGACGCGTTGGCGATGTCCGGGTGGGCCGGGCCGACGCCGGCGCAGAACAGCTTCAGCCCGCCGCCGGTGCCGGTGGATTCGATGACCGGCGTCTTGAACCGGCTGGTCTTGCCGAACGCCTCGGCGGCGGCCGTGGTGAACGGGAAGACGGTGGAGGAGCCGACGGCGCGGATCTGGCTGCGCGACTGCGCCCGCGCGTCCCCGCCCGGCACGGCGCAGACGGCGACGGCCGCGAGCGCGGCGAGCGTCAGCTTCCAGGTGTTCACGGTTGGTCTCTCCGGCTTCCGGTCGGTGCGCCGGACCCTAGCCCCGGTATGAGAACGAATCATTACAGTTTGATGACGGTTTTATGACAGCGCGGCATCTACTCCCTCCCCCGCCTCCGGCGGGGGCGTGCAGCCGGTGCCGAAGGCATTCGCGGCAAAGCCGCGAAAGGCAGAGCGCGGTCGCCCGACTTGCGGGCGACCGTGGAGGGGCCCGCCGAAGGCGGGAAGGGTGGGGGCAACGGCCTTTGCGGCAGGCTGGCGCCGCTGATCCTCGGCAAACAACTTGCCCCCACCCTCCCACGCTGCGCGTGGGTCCCTCCCTCCCCCAGCAGGGCTGGGGGAGGGCAAGTCATCACGCCGCGCCGCGCCGTTCCGCCGCCTCCGCGCTATGGGCCTTGGCTTCGGCGGGAAGGTACACGGTGAAGGTGCTGCCCACGCCGACCTCGCTCTCGATGGTCATGCGGCCGCGGTGGCGGTTGATGATGTGCTTGACGATCGCCAGCCCCAGCCCGGTGCCGCCCAGCGCGCG
>DASWVP010000316.1:0-2366 GCA_036401175.1 Azospirillum sp.
CCACGTCGTCCCGAGCGACCGGCAGCGCCCGCCGCGCCAAGGCGCGCCCCACGGCGAGGCCCGCCGGCGCGTCGCGCAGCGCCGTGCCGGTCGCGGCGAGCACGGCTTCCATGAGCTCGCGGGCCGACAGCACGCCCTCGCTCACGAGGCCGTGCAGCAGGGGCGGCAACGCCGCCACTGCCCCGAGCGTCACGCCCCAATCGGCGGCGATGGCGCGCAGCAATTCGTCGCCCGCCAGCGCCCCGAGCCGCCCCGTGAGCCAGTGGCCAGTGGCGTGGTTGGCGGCATCGCTCCACGTCTGCGCATCCCCCGGGAAGGCCGGATAGGGCCGCGCGTCCCAGCTCCACAGATAGACGCGCGACACATCGAGCATCGGCCCGCCATAGACGGCGGAAACCGGGTTGTTCGCGACGCGAGCCCAATGGGCCAAATGCGCGCGCAGGAACTGGCGCTGCATGAGCGCGTCGGGGGCGCCGCTCGAGAAATGCGGCCGGCCGCTTTCGGCGCTCTTGGCGTCGCCGAAGACGTTGGGCTGGTTGGCGCCCTTGTCGACGGCGCCGCAGCCGAGTTCGGTGAACCACAAGGGCTTGCCCTGCGGCACCCACGCCGTCGGGCTCGCCGCGCGCACGCCGCCGACGCGGTCGTGGTGGGCATGGCTCCACCAGCCCGCGAGATCCTTGATACGCCACACCCAGGGCTCGCCGTGCACCCCGTCGGCGATGGGCGCCCGCACCTGGTCGAGGCGGTCGGCGTCGCCGGCATAGAACCAATCATGGCCTTCGCCGCCGGCGATGTTGGCCTCGAGATAGGCCAGTTCGTAGGGCGACTCCCAGTCCGCTGCGTCGGCGTGCCCGTCGCCGTCGCGCCAGTCAGCGAGCGGCATGTAGTTGTCGATGCCGACCGCGTCGATGTCCTCCGCCGCCCACAGCGGATCGAGATGGAACAGCTTGTCGCCCGGCGCATCCTCCGGCTGGTAGCCCGAATATTCCGACCAGTCGGCGGCATAGGTGAGCCTCGTCGCCGCCCCGACGATGGCGCGCACATCGGCAGCCAGCGCCACCAGCGCCGCAACGAACGGGAAGCCGTCGGCGCCGCCGCGGATCGTGGTCAGCCCGCGCAATTCCGAGCCGATGATGAAGGCATCGACGCCACCGGAAGCTGCGGCCAGCTGCGCGTAGTGCAGCACCATGCGGCGGTAGTCCCAGCCCGACCCAGTCCCCACGAACGTGGCGACCTGGGCTGCCGCCGCCGCGGTCCGGTCCGGCGTGCCCGCGACGCCCGGCGCCGGGTCGCAGGTGATGCGTCCGCGCCAGGGATAGGCCGGCTGGGCGGCGCCGCCGCCATACGGGTCGGGCAGCGCGTTGCCCGCCGGCACGTCCATGAGCACCAGCGGGGTGAGCGTCACGGCGAGGCCGCGGGCCTTGAGGTCGGCGATCGCCGCCGCGACCGCCGCATCCGAAGGCGTGCCGCCATAGGCCGGGCCGCCCTCGTGGACGCTGACCACCTGCGCCTCTTCCCGCGCCAGCCCCGCCACGTCCCAGTCCGTGCCGCTCACCGACCGCGCCGCCGCCTCCACCTTGGGGCGCAGCCTGCACTGGCCGCAGCGCAGATCGTCGCCGAACCACGCGACGACCAGCGACACGCGCTCGAGGTTGGGGCACAGCGCCACCAGTTCGTCGATGGACAGCGTCCAGTCCGACACCTCGGCGCTCATATGCGCGTTCTCGCTGGCCGTCGTCCCCGGCGCCACCACGCGCACCCTGGGGACCGGATCGTAGCCGAACTCGGTTGCTCCGGGGATGATGGTCACCGCCCGGATCGCCGGCTCCAGGTCGCCGACCACGCGGCACAGTTCCACCGAGATGTTGGGGATGCGGTTGCCGAACGGGCCGAGCGGCAGCCGTTCGAACACCAGGTAGCACAGGCCGCGATAGGCCGGGGCCTGCCCCTCACCCTGCACGGCCTCGATCAGGCTGTCCGGCGTCTGCGTCTCGCTGCCGCGGTAGAAGCGCAGGTTGAGCCCGGCCGTCTCCAGCACCCGCCCGTCCGCCCAGATGCGCCCGAGCCGCTGCACCTCGCCTTCGCACAACCCCACGGCGAAGCTGGCGACGATATCGCTGGCATCGGCCTCGCTGGTGCCCTTGGCGCCCGTCGCCTCGCCGGCGATCTCCTCGAGTTCGGTGGCCCAGATGATGTTGCCGGTGATCCGGCCCCAGCCATAGAGGCGCGGGATCGGGCCGCCTTCGCTCGAGCCCTGCAGGCGGATGTCGGCGCCGGCTGCGGGCTGCGGCGAGTCGCCGAACAGCGCGCTGTCGACCGCGGCGCCGGCCAGCGCCCCGAGCGCCCGCCCGATGGTGGCGCCGATC
>DASWVP010000317.1:0-5156 GCA_036401175.1 Azospirillum sp.
GATTGGGCCGGGACGGGCCGGTGCTCGGCCACGATGTGCCGGGTCAGCCGCTCGGCCGTGGTGTGGTCGAAGAGGACCGTCGTGTTCAGCGACAGGCCAAGCCCCGTGTTGACGCGCTGGACGAAGCCGACGCCGAGGATCGAATCGACGCCGTAGTCGGAGAACGCCACGTCGGTCTCGACCGCGTCGTGGTCGATGCCGAGCGATTGGGCCAGGGCGTCGAGCACGACGGCGCGCACGGCCTCGCCCATATCCTCGGCCGGCGGCGCGGCCTCCGGCGCGGGTGCCGGAACAGGGTCGGGCGTGCGGGCCGGTTCCGCACCGGCGGCGCGCCGCAGCACGACGCCGTCGCTCAGCCCGACGACGATCTGCTGGCCCAGCGCGTGGGCCGCCTCGGCCGGGAACAGGACGGGCGAATAGCCCTCCTGCAGCATCAGGTCCCGCCAGCTCTCGGGGTACAGGCCGGGGCTGCCGGGGATGCGCCAGTGCTCGTCCTCGGCCAGCGACCAGCCGTCGATCAGGCCGAACAGCAGCGAGGCGAACACCGTCTTGTCGCTGATCTCGTTGGCCACCAGGATGCCGCCGCCGCGCAGCACCGCCTTGGCGTTGCGCAGCGTGTTGCGCATGCTGCGCGTTGCGTGCAGCACGTTGGTGGCGATGGCAATGTCGTAGGCGCCGGCGGCGATGCCCTGCCCTTCCGGCGGCTCCTCGACGTTGAAGATCGCGTAATCCAGGTAGGGGTATTTGTCGCCGTAGCGCTGGCGGGCGTGGATGAAGAAGGACTTGGACAGGTCGGTGTAGCGGTACTCCGCGACGTGCCGCCGCCACGGGTCCAGGCGCGGCAGCACCGTGGTGGTGGTGCCGCCGGTGCCGGCGCCGATCTCGATGATGCGGATGCGGGCGTCCGGGTCTTCCGCCACGCGCCGCGCGATGAAGGTCTCGACCACACCGGCGACGACGTCGTTGAAGTGGTCGCACACCCGATTGTCCCGATACAGCCCGGCGATCTTGTCCATGGAGCCGTTGGGGAACAGGATGTCGGTGACCAGCGTCGTGCCGCGCAGCACGTCGGGCAGCCGCGCCATGCAGTCCTCGACCAGCACGGCGAGCGTCCGCGTCTCTGGTTGGGCGAGGAACGCCGGCTTGCGGTGCTGCCAGTCCTGCCACACCCGATCGCGCGGGCCGGGCGCGGCCTCCGCCACCGGCACCGGGTATCCGCCGTCCAGGCGGAGATAGCCGTGCTCAGCAAGGACGTTCAGGCATTCCCGCCACCAGCGGTCGAACTTGTCGAGGATGCCCGCGCGCCGGCGCAGCGCGTCCGCGTCGAGGCGTTCGGCTTCCCCGAACAGGCCGAGCGAGCGCAGTTCCACGAACAGCAGCCGGACGAGCCAGCGGTTCAGCTCGTCGGTTTCGGGGTTGTGGGCCGGCGCCGCCTGCGCCGGACGGTAGGCGGCCAGGGCCTGGGCAACGGATCGGGACGCCGGATGGATCATCGCCTGCTGGTCCGCCGCGAAGGTTTCGATAAGCTCCGGCCGGCTGGTGCGGGTGACCGCGACCTGCGGCAGCGGCGAGCCGAGCAGTGCCTTGAGCGCCGCCAGCCCCTGCCCCGCCTCGATCGGCTGGACGCCGCGGTGTTCGACCAGGGTCTTCAGCGCGCCGGAGATGCGCGTGCCGCCACCGACGTCCCAATAGCCCCAGTTGACGACCTTGACCGGGCAGGTCCAGTCCTGCGCCAGCCGGCGGGCGAAGGCGTCGGCGAAGGCGCAGGCCGCGGCGTAGGCGGCCATGCCGCCCGGCCGGCCGAACGCCACCATGGACGAGAAGAACACGACGAAGTCCAGCGCCTCGTCCCGGAAGGCTTGCGCGGCGCGCACGCCGACGTCGAGCTTGGTCGAGAGGATGTCGCGGAACAACGCCTCGGGCATTTGCGCGAGGCTCTGGTCGTAGTCGCCCAGGGTGGAGACGACCAGCCCGTGGATGGCGCCGTGAATCTGGCGGATTTGCAGGCAGGCCCGCCGCATGGCCCCGGCGTCGCGCGCGTCGGCCTGGATGTACTCGGGCGCCGGCCCGTGCTGCGCCAGCGCGTCGATCTTCGCCCGGATCTCCGCGTTCGGCGCGGAACGGCCGAGCCAGACGATGCGGGCGCCGTGGTCGCGGATCATCGCCCGGCTCCACGTCTCGCCCAGCCCCCCGGCGCCGCCGATGACCACGTAGACGCCGCCCCGGCGGTAGGGATCGCGATCGCCGGCCGGCGTTTCGGCCAGTCGCACCAGCGTCTGCCGCAGCCATTCCCGGCCGCGCCACGCGTAGCTGCCCGCCTGCCCGTCGCCCGGCAGCCGCCACAGGCCGGGGACCGGCCACGGCGCGTCGGCGGCCACGTCCAGCGCGCGCACCGTCCAGGCGGGAAACTCGCGGGCGAGGCTGCCGGCCAGCCCATGCACGGCCGCGTGCGTCGGGTCCACGCGCCCGTGGCCGGGCACGGCCAGCGCCTGGGTGGTGACGATGGTGATGCCGAACGCCGCCGTGCCGTAGCCTTCGGCCAGCAGCGCCTTGACCAGCCGGAACAGCGCCAGGACGCCGTCGCGCTGGGCGTCGATCAGCCCGTCGTCGGCTACGTCGTGCCCGCCCTCCGGCGCGAACCACACGAGGTGGTCGAGCCGTCCCGCCGCCCTCAGCAGCGCGGCGATGCCGGCGGCGTCCGCCGACGCGGGCACCGCCAGATCGACGGCGTCGGCGCAGTGCAGCCGCACCGCGCGCCGGCGCGCCTCGCCGCCGCCGACGACAGCCACCCGCGCACCGGGCGCCGGGATGGCTTCGCCGGTCCCCGGCACGACGGCGTCCCAGACGGGCAGCATCACGAACAGTTCGGCCGCCGCCTCGGCGGGCGTGGCAGACGCGGGGGGAGTGGCTACGCTGGCGCCGGGCACCTCCAGCCAGCAGCGCTGCGGGGCGAAGGGGTACAGCGGCAGGCCGACGCGCTTCGGCGTCGGCGCGCCGTACAGCGCGCTCCAGTCGATGGCCAGCCCCCGCACCCACATCGCCAGCAGCGTGTCGTGGTCCCCGCGCGCCAGCGCGTCGCGCACCGATTCCCGCACCTGCCGGTCTTCGGCCATCGCGGCCAGCACGTCCTTGTCGCGCTCCACCCGGCCGCGCCGGACCGGCACGCCGCCGGCATCGCCGGACAGCACGCCGGCAAGGGCCCGGCGCAGCTCGGCCGCCGACGACACCACCAGCCCCAGCCGCTCGTCCATCGCCTCGCGGCCGACCTGCAGGGTGTAGGCGATGTCGCGCAGCGCCACCTCCTCCCCATGGCGGTCGATGAACGCCAGCAGGTCGGCGACGACGTGGCGCAGCCGCTCCCCGGTCTTCGCGGACAGCAGGATGACGGCGGGTTCCACGCCTTCCAGGCGCGAGGCCGGTCGCGGGGCCGGGGCCGGCGGGACGTACTCCTCCACCAGAAGATGCGCGTTGGCGCCGCCCGCGCCGAAGGAGGACAGGCCGGCGCGGCGCGGCAGCTCGCGCGCCGTGCCGTCGGTGTCCAGCACCGGGCGCCGCCACTCCGCCAGCTCCTGCGGCACGACGAAGGGCGTGGCGGTGAAGTCGATGTTGGGGTTCAGGCGGCGGGAATGCAGGCTGGGCACGATCTGTCCGTGCCGCATCTGCAGGATGATCTTGGCCAGCCCGGCCATGCCGGCGGCCGCTTCCAGATGCCCGACGTTGGACTTGACCGAGCCCAGGGCGCAGAAGCCGGTGTCGGCCGTGTCCGTGCGGAACGCCTCGGTCAGGCCGGTGACCTCGATCGGATCGCCCAGCGCCGTGCCGGTGCCGTGCGCCTCCACATAGCCGACGCTGCGGGCGTCGACGCCGGCCCGGCGCAGGCAGGCGCGGATGAGGTCCGCCTGGGCGACCGGGTTGGGAACGGTGTAGCCGTTGGTCTTGCCGCCGTGGTTGACGGCGCTGGCGCGGATGACGGCGTGGATGCGGTCGCCGTCGCGCTCGGCCTGCGACAGCCGCTTGAGCACCACCGCGCCGACGCCCTCGCCCGGCACGAAGCCGTTGCCGCCGTCGCCGAAGCTGCGGCACTGCCCGTCGCGCGACAGCATGTTGGCCGAGCACAGGCCGGCGTAGGTCGACGGGTGCAGGTACAGGTTGACCGCCGCGGCGATCGCCATTTCGCAGTCGCCGTGGCGGATGTGCTGGCAGGCCTCGTGGATGGCGGTCAGCGCCGACGAACACATGGTGTCGATCGGCATGCTGGGGCCGCGCAGGTTCAGAAAATAGGAGACTCGGTTGGCGACCGAACCGAACGAGGTGTGCGGGAAGACCGCCTGCCCCTGCCGCCACAGCTCCGGCCCGTAAAGGTCGAAGCCCGTCTTGGTGATGCCGACGAAGACGCCGACGTTCTGGCGGAAGGCGGTCCGCAGGGTTTCCCGCGTGCAGCCGGCGTCCTCCAGCGCGTGCCAGACGCATTGCAGGACCAGCCGCTCCTGCGGGTCGATGGCCAGCGCCTCCTTGGGCGCGATGTTGAAGAACAGCGGGTCGAAGTCGGCGAAGCCGTCGAGGAAGCCGCCCCACTTGCTGTAGCTGCGCCCCGTCTCCACCGCCCGCTTCGGATCGGCCTCGTAGAAGCCCTCGACCGGCCAGCGGTCCGGCGGGATCTCGCGCACACAGTCGCGGCCGGCCTTCAGGTTCTCCCAGAACGCCTCCAGCGTGTCGGCCTGCGGGTAGCGGCCGGCGATGCCGACGATGGCGATCGGCTCCTGCACGCCGTCCGGCAGCGCGGTTTGGCGAACGGCGGGTTCCGACACCGCGACCGGCGCGGCGACGCGGGCCGGGGCGGCCTGCCCGGCCCAGGCGAGACAGGCCGCCGGGTGCTCCGCCGCCAGATGGGCGGCCAGCGCGTCGAGCGTCTGGTACTGGTAGAACAGCGTCTTGGAAATCGCGCCGAACCGCATTTCGAGTTGCTGGTTGAGCTGGGTGACGGCGATCGAATCGAGGCCGTAGGCTTCCAACGGCTCGAACGCGCTGATGCGCTCCACCGGCATGCGGACGGTCCGCGCCAGCAGCCCCTTCAGCCCCTCGGCGGTCCGCCGCCGCAGCGCGTCGGGCCCGACCGCGTCGGCCGCATCGTCGGCCGCCGCTTCCGCCGCGACGGG
>DASWVP010000318.1:0-27851 GCA_036401175.1 Azospirillum sp.
CGGGTTCATCACCGTTTCCAGGATTTCGTTGCGCTTGGCGACGAGGTCGCCGATGCGCCGGAAGCCCTGCCGGTACTGCTCGACCAGGTCGGCGATCTCGCCCACCAGGGCGGCGCGCTGCGGGTCCGTCACCTCGCGCCGGGCGTCGGCGACGGTCTTTGCCAGCCGTTCGTACGCGGCCTCGGCGCGCGTGCGGTCGTCGGGCGTGCGGCTGGTCATGAACTCGCGCGCGCGAAGCTGGAGCGTGACGACGTCCAGCTTCAGCTCGTCCATCAGCAGCGTCTTCGCCGACATGTCGCCGAACCGCGTGAAGGACCCGCGGATGGCGTCCATGCCGAAGATGGCGATGACGCTGAGCACGATGATGAGGATCTGCACCAGACCGAAGCCGGCGTAGATCCGGTTGCCGATGCGCCAGTTCGTGAAGCCCATGAGACCGCTCCTGCTCCCTGCTCTCCGCGCTTCGCAATCCGTTGGAAGTCGAATTGTTCGGTCGCAGATCAATCTACGGAAACAGGTATAACGGAACCGTAAACGCGGCGACAGGGGCAAAATACGGTACCGTACGGTCGGGGGCGGCCGGTCAGGCCGCCGGCTCCTCCGCCAGCCAGCCGGCGAGGTCGGCGAGCGCACGGCGGGTGTAGGCGAGCTTGCGCTCCTTGCCCTTGATGCGCTCCTCGACCGGCGGGAACAGGCCGAAGTTGACGTTCATCGGCTGGAACGTCTCGGCCTCCGCCCCCCCCGTGATGTGGCCGAGCAGCGCGCCCAGCGCGGTGGTCTGCGGCGGCGGGGCGGAGGCGCGGCCCAGCCGCTCGGCCGCGGTGAAGCGGCCGGCCAGCAGACCGACGGCGGCGCTTTCCACATAGCCTTCGCAGCCGGTGACCTGCCCGGCGAAGCGCAGCCGCGGCATGGCCTTCATCCGCAAGCTGCGGTCGAGCAGGCGCGGGCTGTTCAGGAAGGTGTTGCGGTGCAGCCCGCCCAGGCGGGCGAACTCGGCGTTCTCCAGGCCGGGGATCATGCGGAAGACGCGGAGCTGCTCTGCATGCCGCAGCTTGGTCTGGAACCCGACGAGGTTGTACAGCGTGCCCAGCGCGTTGTCCTGGCGCAGTTGCACCACCGCGTAGGGGCGGCGGTTGGCGTGCGGGTCGGTGAGGCCCACCGGCTTCATCGGGCCGAAGCGCAGGGTGTCGCGCCCGCGCTCCGCCATCACCTCGATGGGGAGACAACCCTCGAAATAGGGGGTGTTGGTCTCCCACTCCTTGAAGTCGACCTTTTCGGCGGCGAGGAGGGCGTCGATGAAGGCGTTGTACGGCTCCTTGTCGAAGGCGCAGTTGATGTAGTCCTTGCCGGTGCCGCCGGGGCCGGGCTTGTCGTAGCGGGACTGGAACCACGCCTTGGTCATGTCCACGCTCTCGCGGTAGACGATGGGGGCGATGGCGTCGAAGAAGGCCAGCGACTGCTCGCCGGTCAGCCCGCGAATCGCCTCGGCCAGGGCCGGGGAGGTGAGGGGGCCGGTGGCGACGACGACGCTGTCCCACTCCTCCGGCGGCAGGCCGGCGACCTCGCCGCGCTCGACGGTGACCAGCGGGTGCCGGGCGAGTTCGGCGGTGACCGCCTCGGCGAAGCCGTCGCGGTCCACCGCCAGCGCGCCGCCGGCCGGCACCTTGTGCGCGTCGGCGCAGCGCAGGATCAGCGAGCCGCAGCGCCGCATCTCCTCGTGCAGCAGGCCGACCGCGTTGTAATCGGCATCGTCGGAGCGCAGCGAGTTGGAGCACACGAGTTCGGCCAGCCGGTCGGTCTGGTGCGCCTCGGTACCGCGCTCGGGCCGCATCTCGTGCAGCACGACGGGCACGCCGCGTGAGGCGAGCTGCCACGCGGCCTCCGAGCCGGCGAGGCCGCCGCCGACGACATGGACGGGACGGGGAAGGGTGTCGGTCATGGTCATAGGTCCGCTGTGGGACCACTGAGTTAGCCCCTTCGCCCAGAAACGGCAAGGGGAGCGGAACGCAGCCCTTGCCATGTTAAATAAGAATACACTAATGTTCGCCTTCGCGCGACGGAGGGAACATGACCGACACCATCTGGACGGTTTTGCTGGTGGGGATGGCTGCGCTGGTGATGCTGCTGCCGATGCTGCGCGCGCGGTTTTCCGGGGTGAAGCGGATTGCGCCGGACGAGGTGAAGGGGCGCATTGAGCGTGGCGAGCCGCTGTTCCTGCTGGACGTGCGCAGCGAGGCGGAATTCGCGGAATCGCACATCGCCGGGGCGGTGCTCGCGCCGCTCGACCGTCTGCAGGGCGGCGTCGGGAAAATCAAGGCCGACGCGGGCGCGCGGCCGGTGGTGGTGGTCTGCCGCATGGGGCCGCGCGCGGTGGCGGCGGCGAAGGTGCTGGAACGCGCCGGGTTGAGCGACGTCGCCGTTCTGGACGGCGGCATGATCCGCTGGGTCGCCAGCGGCGGCGCGACGAAGACGAAGACGCCGCGCCGCCGCTGATCTTGCTGGCCGTGTGCCCTTATTGGGCGCCGAGCCGTTGCTTCAATCCGTCGAAGCCCGAGGTGAAGATGCCGGAGATGACCTTCCGCGCCTCCGCCTCGCTGGCGCCGCTGGGCGTGAACCTGGCCTTCCAGACGAGCTTCGTTCCCTTGCCGGACGGCGTGGCCGACAGGGTGGCGACGTAGTCCTTCACCGGCAGCGGGCTGGACAGGATCGTGTACTTGATGCGGTGCCCGGTGTCCGACGAACTCAGCAGCCGTTCCTCGATCGTGCCGCCGCCCTTGATGGTGATCAGGCGGAACTGGGTCTTGCCGTCCTGGCGCAGCTCGCACTTCTCCACGGCCGGGTGCCAGTCGCTCAAAGCGCAGAAGGGTCCGATGGACGGCCATACCTGATCGACCGGGACCGACAGGCGGACCGATTCGCGGACCTCGGTTGCCAGGGCGGGAGCCGCCGTCAGCAGGAGGGCGGCAGCGGTCGCGAACAGTTTCCTCACCTGAGCCTCGCTTCTTTTATCGGTGGAAAGAACGAAGCCTAGGCGGGCAACAATGCCCTGGAAACAGAGACGATCGTACTGGTGACGCGGAATTTTCCGCCGGTGCGCCCGCATGGGAACGGCCGGTCCTGCGGTGACGCGGGGACCGGCCGTGGGTGACGTGCCCCCGGTGGGCGTGGCGTCAGTAAGTGCGGGTGGTGGTGTTGCGCTCGATCGTGGTCGCGCCGCCGGTACCGGGAGCCGGCGTGACGACGGTCGAGCTGCCGGCCGACGGGGTCGTGGTGGTCGTCGTCGTGGTCGACGAGCGCGTGGTGTCGTCGGAGCCGCAGGCCGACACGGCCAGGGCGACGCCAAAGGCCAGGGCGATGCCGGTCAAGGTGCGCGCCATCATGGTAATCCCCTCATCAAGGTGCGTTCGTCATGCTGACGATGGCGCCACAACGCGGGAGAAGGGCGTTTGTTTCCCTCACGCCCTCTTCCGGGCCTTGCCTCGCTCCTTGAGGTAGGGTGCCAGATACTGGCCGGTGTAGCTGCGCGCCACGCGGGCGACATCCTCCGGCGTGCCTTCGGCGACGATCTCGCCGCCGCCGGTGCCGCCCTCCGGCCCCAGGTCGATGATCCAGTCGGCGGTCTTGATGACCTCCAGATTGTGCTCGATCACCAGTACCGTGTTGCCCTGGTCGACCAGCGCGTGCAGCACCTCCAGCAGCTTTTCCACGTCGGCGAAGTGCAGCCCCGTCGTCGGTTCGTCGAGGATGTAGAGCGTGCGCCCCGTCGAGCGCCGGCTCAGTTCCTTCGACAGCTTGACGCGCTGCGCCTCGCCGCCGGACAGCGTGGTCGCCGGTTGGCCGATGTGGATGTAGGACAGGCCGACGCGCTTCAGCGTCTCCATCTTGTCGCGGATGGAGGGCACGGCCTTGAAGAACTCCGCCCCCTCCTCGACCGTCATGTCGAGCACGTCGGCGATCGACTTGTCGCGGTAGAGAACTTCCAGCGTCTCGCGGTTGTAGCGCTTGCCGTGGCAGACGTCGCAGGTGACGTAGACATCGGGCAGGAAGTGCATCTCGATCTTGATGACGCCGTCGCCCTGGCACGCCTCGCAGCGCCCGCCCTTGACGTTGAAGGAGAAGCGGCCGGGGCCGTAGCCGCGCGCCTTGGCTTCCGGCATGCCGGCAAACCAGTCGCGGATCGGCGTGAAGGCGCCGGTGTAGGTGGCGGGGTTGGAGCGCGGCGTGCGGCCGATCGGCGACTGGTCGATGTCGATGACCTTGTCGATGAACTCCAGCCCGCGGATCTCGTCGTGCTCGGCCGGATGCTCGCGCGCGCCCATCAGGCGGCGGGCGACAGCCTTGTACAGCGTCTCCACCACCAGCGTGGACTTGCCGCCGCCGGACACGCCGGTGACGCAGGTGAAGGTGCCCAGCGGCACGCGCGCGGTGACGTCGCGCAGGTTGTTGGCGCGGCAGCCGGCCACCTCCAGGAACTGGCCCTTGTGGCCCGGCCGGCGCAGCGCCGGCACCGGGATGCCGCGCGTGCCGTTCAGGTAGGCGGCGGTGATGCTCTCCGGGTTCGCCTGCACCTCGGCCGGCAGGCCCTGGGCGATGACCCGGCCGCCGTGCTGGCCGGCGCCAGGGCCCATGTCGACCAGATAGTCGGCGGTGCGGATGGCGTCCTCGTCGTGCTCGACCACCAGCACCGTGTTGCCGAGGTCGCGCAGCCGCTTCAAGGTCGCCAGCAGGCGGTCGTTGTCGCGCTGGTGCAGGCCGATCGACGGCTCGTCCAGCACGTAGAGCACGCCGGTCAGGCCGGAACCGATCTGCGAGGCCAGCCGGATGCGCTGGCTCTCGCCGCCCGACAGCGAGCCGGAGCCGCGCGCCAGCGTCAGATATTCCAGGCCGACGGCGTTGAGGAAGCCGAGCCGCTCGTTGATCTCCTTGAGGATGCGATAGGCGATCTCCCTGTCCTTCGGGCGCAGGTGCTCGTTCAGCCCGGCGAACCAGCGGCCGGCGTCGGCGATCGACATTTCCGCCGCCTGCGAGATGTGCAGGCCGTTCACCCGGACCGCCAGCGCCTCCGGCTTCAGCCGCGCGCCCTGGCAGGTCTCGCAGGGCTGCGCCGACTGATACTTCGACAGCTCCTCGCGCGTCCAGGCGCTGTCCGTCTCGCGGTAGCGGCGCTCCAGGTTGTTGACGATGCCCTCGAAGGCCTTGTTGGTCTGATAGCTGCGCAGGCCGTCGTCGTAGGTCATGGTGATCGGCGCGCCCTTGGAGCCGAACAGGATCGTGTTCCGCACCGCCTCCGGCAGGTCTTCCCAGGGGGTCGTCATGGCGACGCCGAAGTGCTTGCAGATGCTGACCAGCGTCTGTTCGTAGTACTTCGAGGACGAGCCCGCCCACGGCGCCACCGCGCCCTTGCCCAGGCTGAGCCGCTCGTCCGGCACCACCAGCATCGGGTCGAAATAGATCTTGGAGCCCAGCCCGTCGCAGGTCGGGCAGGCGCCGAACGGGTTGTTGAAGGAGAACAGCCGCGGCTCGATCTCCGGGATGGTGAAGCCGGAAACGGGGCAGGCGAATTTCTGCGAGAAGACCGTCGGCTCGTGCGTGTCGGCGTTCTCGACGAAGACGATGCCGTCGGCAAGGTTCAGCGCCGTCTCCAGCGAATCGGCAAGGCGGTTGCCCAGCCCCTCGCGCACGACGATACGGTCGACCACCACCTCGATGTCGTGCTTGAGCTTCTTGTTGAGCGCCGGCACCTCGTCGATCTCGTGCATCGTGCCGTCGACGCGCACGCGCTGGAAGCCGCGCTTGCGCAGGTCCTGGATCTCCTTTTTGTACTCGCCCTTGCGGCCGCGCACGAAGGGCGCCAGCAGGAGGAGCCGCGTGCCCTCGGGCATCGCCAGGATGCGGTCCACCATCTGGCTGACCGTCTGGCTTTCGATCGGCAGGCCGGTGGCCGGCGAATAGGGGATGCCCACCCGCGCCCACAGCAGGCGCATGTAGTCGTAGATCTCGGTGACCGTGCCGACGGTCGAGCGCGGGTTCTTCGACGTGGTCTTCTGCTCGATGGAGATGGCCGGCGACAGCCCGTCGATCGAATCGACGTCCGGCTTCTGCATCAGCTCCAGGAACTGCCGGGCGTAGGCCGACAGGCTCTCCACGTAACGGCGCTGGCCCTCGGCGTAGATGGTGTCGAACGCCAGCGACGACTTCCCCGAGCCGGACAGGCCGGTGATCACGATCAGCTGGTCGCGCGGCAGATCCACGTCGACGTTCTTGAGATTGTGCTCGCGGGCGCCGCGGACGCTGATGAACTTGTTCATGGAGTGTTCTTAGCCGAAAGTGGTGCCGAAGGGAAGACCGGACGGGGGGCGGGAGGCCCGCACAGATATGGACGAGGCACTCGCGGATTGCCACTGCCGGAACCCTGCGATGCGTGCGGCGGGGATCGCCTGCGCGATTGCGCCGCGCCCGGCCCTCTGCTATATGTTGTTCACGGAGTGTTCTCTTTCCGGCGGGGTGTGCGAGTGACCTCGGCGGCGAGTGGCGACACACTCCGCGGCGGTTGACCGCACGGCCCGGCTTGTGCTTCCTGACGGCACGGAACGGGGGGTGTGGACGCAACATATCCGGCCCTGCGAACGGGAAACCTCGACATCTGGACGCCCCGCCGCCGGGCGGCCGATCGGGCCGGTAGGGATGTCGGGACACTCGCGCTTAGGAGATGCAGCGATGAACGTGTGGACCTTTACGGGGCGGCTTGGTGCGGACGCGGAACTGCGCACGACACAGAGCGGGGAGAAGGTGCTGGGCTTTCGCGTCGCCAACGACGTGGGCTTCGGCGAGCGCAAGACGACCCAGTGGGTGGATTGCTCGATCTGGGGCCGCCGCGCCGAATCGCTGGCGCCGCACCTGACCAAGGGCAAGGGCGTGGTCGTCTCCGGCGAGGTGACGCTGCGCGAATACGAAAAGCGCGACGGCACGCGCGGCGCGCAGATGTCGGTGCGCGTCGCCGAGATCGACTTCATGGGCGGCGCCCGTGAAGGCGGCGAGGGCGGCGGTGGCTACGAGTCGGGCAGCGGCGGTGGCGGTGGCTACGGCGGTGGCGGTGGCGGTGCCCGCGGCGGTTACGGTGGCCAGGGTGGCGGCGGCGGTGGGGGCGGTCGCGCGCCGCAGCCGCAGCACAACGACCTGGACGACGAGATCCCGTTCTGAGGACCGCCCGCTGCGGCGGGCAAGCGGCACGAATCCCGGCGGGTTTACCCCGCCGGGCCGTCGTATCTTGCGGAATGCCGGAGCATGCCCGCCGTGGTCACGCCGTGGTCGGGTTCGGCATGCCGGGCATGGGCTGATCGGGCGGCGGCGTCACCTCCGGCGGGACGTCGGGGTTCGGCGGAACGCGCGGCTCCGGCGTCGGGGCCGGGCGGTCGGGCGAGGGGGAGGTCGGACCTCCGGGCGGCGGCACCTCGGGTGTCGGGGTCTGCGGATCGCTCATGGGCTTCCCCTTATTCCGCCGTGCGCTCGATGGCGCGTCCGCCGGACTGCACGTCCCGCCCCATGCCTTCCATCGTGTTGCAGGCGCTCAGCATGGCGGTCAGCGCGACGAGGAAGCTCAGCAGCGCAATTTGGCGTACGGGAAGCCGGATCGTGCGGGTCATCGCCCAGTCTCCTTGTTGAGGAACACCTGCCACGGTGAACGGCCCGCCCGCCCGGATGGTTCCGGGTGCACCCGCGCAACACGCAACCGCGCAATCGGAATGGCCTCCTTCCTTGACGCGGTAGTTCGCCCGGTCAAGATGGGTCCCCTCCCGCGTCACCGGCCGGATTTCCCCCTATGAGCGCCAGCGAATCCCTCGACCGCCCGCTCTCCGGCCGCGTGCGCACCCACGTGGCGGAACTGCTGCGCCTGGCCGCGCCGGTGATCGTCTCGCGCGCCGGGCTGATGGTCATGATGGCCGTGGACACCGCCATCGTCGGCCGCTTCAGCGCGCACGAGCTGGCGGTGTTCGGCCTTGCCCACCTGCCCAACAACATGATGATCGGCACCGGCGTCGGCCTGCTGCTGGGCACCGTCGCCATGACCGCCCACGCGCTGGGCGCCCGGCAACCGGAGGAATGCGGGCGGGTGCTGCGCCGCTCGCTGCCCTACGCGCTGGCGCTGGGCGTGCTGATGGCGGTGGTGTCGCTGTTCGGCGAGCCCTTGCTGCTGCGGGCCGGCCAGACGCCCGAGCTGGCCGCCGGCGGCGGCCGGGTGATGGCGGTGCTGGGGCTGGGCATGCCCGGCATGATGCTGTACGTCGCCACCGGCTTCTTCCTGGAGGGGCTGAAGCGGCCGCTGCCGGTGATGCTGGCCATGGTCGGCGGCAACCTGCTGAACGGCGTGCTGGCGTGGATCCTGGTGTGGGGCGAGTTCGGGCTGCCGGCGCTGGGGGCGCTGGGCTCCGCCATCGCCACCAGCGGCGTGCGCTGGGCGATGGGGCTGGGCCTGCTCGCCTGGATCTGGTGGATGCGCGACCGCGATCACTGGGGCGTGCGGCGCAACGCGCCCACGCGCTGGCGGGATTGGGCGCGCCAGCGCACGCTGGGCTACGCGGCGGGCCTCAGCATCGGCGTGGAAAGCTCGGCGTTCGCCGCGCTCGGCTTCATCGCCGGCATGCTGTCGCCGCTGGCGCTCGGCGCCTACATGGTGGCGCTGAACCTGATCGCGCTGCCGTTCATGGCGGCGGTCGGGTTGGGCTCGGCGACGGCGGTGCGGGTGGCCGTCGCGCACGGCCGGCGCGACGCGGGCGAGGCGGCACTGGCGGGCTGGACCGGGCTGGCCGTGACCAGCGCGATCCTGGCGCTGGTCGGCGTCGCCTACCGCTGGCTGCCGGAGGCGGCGGCCGGCGTCTACACCAGTGATCCGGAGCTGCTGGCGCGAGTCGTGCCGCTGGTCAGCTTCGGCGCCTGGATCCTGGTGGCGGACGGCGGGCAGGCGGTAATGGGCAACGCGCTGCGCGGCCGCAACGACGCCTGGGTGCCGACGATCCTGCACTTCGTGTCGTACGCGCTGGTCATGCTGCCGCTGTCGGCATGGCTGGCGCTCGCCCTCGGTCATGGCGAGCACGGTCTTTTCGAGGGAATTCTTGTGGCGAGTGTGGTATCCGTCAGCATCCTTTCGGCGCGCTTCGCGTCGCTCGGCCACCGGTCGGGGTTTTGACCGGAAACGTTGTGTGCACATGCGAACGCTGGTAGAAATACCTATATTAATGAGGCATCGCGGCGATCACGCCCTGGTTTCGGCCGAGGCCCCGGTTAGAGAGACCGCCGCTCCCAAGAACGAAGAGCCTGTTTCTTGAGCACGAACCCACTGCCTCCCGCCTCCGACATCGCGCCGGTCACCATCGAAGACGAGATGCGGCGTTCGTACCTCGATTACGCGATGAGCGTGATCGTGAGTCGCGCGCTGCCCGACGTCCGCGACGGGCTGAAGCCGGTGCATCGCCGCATCCTCTACGCGATGAAGGAGGGCGGCTACGATTCGTCGAAGCCATACAAGAAGTCCGCGCGCATCGTCGGCGACGTGATGGGTAAGTACCACCCGCACGGCGACAGCGCGATCTACGACGCCATGGTCCGCATGGCGCAGGACTTCTCGATGCGGCTGCCGCTCATCGACGGCCAGGGCAACTTCGGCTCGATGGACGGCGACCCGCCGGCGGCCATGCGCTACACCGAGGCGCGCCTCGCCAAATCGGCCGAAGCGCTGCTCGACGACATCGACAAGGACACGGTCGACTTCCAGTCGAACTACGACGATTCGACGCGCGAGCCCACCGTCGTCCCGGCGCGCTTCCCGAACCTGCTGGTGAACGGCGCCGGCGGCATCGCCGTGGGCATGGCGACCAACATCCCGACCCACAACCTGGTCGAGGTGATCGACGCCTGCTGCGCCTACATCGACAACCACGAGGTCACGCTGGACGAGCTGATGGAGCTGGTGCCGGGGCCGGACTTCCCGACCGGCGGCCTGATCCTCGGCCGTTCGGGCAGCCGGGCGGCGCTGCAGACCGGCCGCGGCTCGGTCGTCCTGCGCGCCAAGACCCATGTCGAGGAGATCCGCAAGGACCGCTTCGCCATCGTGGCGACCGAGATCCCCTATCAGGTCAACAAGTCCAAGCTGATGGAGCGCATCGGCGAGGTCGTCAACGACAAGATCATTGAGGGCATCTCCGACCTGCGCGACGAGTCCGACCGCGACGGCGTGCGCGTGGTCGTCGAGCTGAAGCGCGACGCCGTCGCCGAGGTGGTGCTGGCCCAGCTGTTCCGCCACACGCAGCTGCAGACGTCGTTCGGCGTCAACATGCTGGCGCTGAACGGCGGCCGGCCGGAGCTGATGAACCTGCGCGACATCATCGTCGCCTTCGTCCGCTTCCGCGAACAGGTCATCACGCGGCGCACCGAATACCTGCTGGGCAAGGCGCGCGAGCGCGCCCACACCTTGGTGGGTCTGGCGGTGGCGGTGGCCAACCTGGACGCCATGATCGCGCTGATCCGCTCGGCCCCCGACCCCGTCTGGGCGCGCAGCGCCATGATGGAGCGGGAATGGCCGGCGGTGGAGGTGGCGCCGCTCATCCAGCTCATCGACGAGCCCGGCCGCGGCGTCAGCGAGAACGGCACCTACAAGCTGTCCGAGGAGCAGGCGCGCGCCATCCTCGACCTGCGCCTGCACCGCCTGACCGGGCTGGAGCGCGACAAGATCGGCGCCGAGCTGAAGGACGTCACCGACCAGATCGCCGACTTCCTGGAGACGCTGGCCAACCGCGTGAAGCTGCTGGGCATCCTGCGCGACGAGCTGGTCGACATGAAGGAGCGGTTCGGCACCCCGCGCCGCACCGAGATCATGGAACTCGAATTCGAGTCCGACATCGAGGACCTGATCCAGCGCGAGGACATGGTCGTCACCGTCAGCCAGTCCGGCTATGTGAAGCGCGTGCCGCTGTCGACCTACCGCGCGCAGAAGCGCGGCGGCAAGGGCCGATCGGGCATGAGCATGAAGGCGGAGGACGCGGTCGCCGACCTGTTCGTCGCCAACACGCACACGCCGCTGCTGCTGTTCTCGACGCGCGGCATCGTCTACAAGCTCAAGGTCTACCGCCTGCCGCTGGGCAACCCGCAGAGCCGCGGCAAGGCCTTCGTCAACCTGCTGCCGCTGGAGGAGGGGGAGACCATCTCCACCGTCCTGCCGCTGCCCGAGGACGAGGGCACCTGGGGCGACCTGCACGTGCTGTTCGCCACCTCGAAGGGGAACGTGCGCCGCAACAAGCTGTCGGACTTCGCCAACATCCGCTCCAACGGCCTCATCGCCATGAAGCTGGAGGAAGAGGGCGAGCGCCTGATCGCTGTGCGCACCTGCACCGAGGACGACGACATCCTGCTGGCCACGCACAACGGCCGCTGCATCCGCTTCGCCGTGCCGGAGATCCGCGTGTTCGCCGGCCGCACCTCGACCGGCGTGCGCGGCATCCGGCTGGGCAAGGACGACGAGGTGATCTCCATGTCCACCCTGCGCCACGTCGAGGCTTCGCCCGGCGAGCGCGCCGCCTACTTCAAGAAGAAGAAGGAGGAGGGGCTGGACATGGAAGGCGAAGCCGCGCCGGAGGCCGAGGACGTGCCGACCGACGTGGTCTTCCTCACCCCGGAGCGCTACGACGAGCTGAAGCGGCTGGAGCAGTACGTGCTCACCGTTTCCGACCGCGGCTTCGGCAAGCGCACCTCGTCGTACGAGTACCGCGCCAGCGGCCGCGGCGGCCAGGGCATCTGGAACATGGAGATGAGCGAGCGCAACGGCTCCATCGTCGCCTCGTTCCCGGTGACCGACGCGCATCAGGTGATGATGGTGACCAACGGCGGGCAGGTCATCCGCATGCCGATCCACGACGTGCGCGTGGCCGGCCGCAAGACCCTGGGCGTCACCCTGTTCCGCGTGGGCACCGACGAGCGGGTCGTCTCCGTCGCCTCGATCGAGGAGGAGGAAGACGCGAACGGAAACGGCGATACAAACGGCGATGCGAGCGAGGATCTGAACGGGGAGGCGAACGGCGCCGCCGAGGACGCCCCGGACAGCAGCAGCCCGGAATCGACGGACTGATCGGATAAGGCCGGAAGGAGCCACCATGTCCAAGCGCCGCATCGGGGTTTATCCCGGCACCTTCGACCCGATCACCAACGGGCACCTCGACATCATCCAGCGCGCCTCGCGGCTGGTCGACCATCTGGTCGTGGGCGTCGCCCGCAACGCCGGCAAGGGCCCCCTCTTCTCGACGGACGAGCGGGTGGCGATGGTGCGCGAGGACGTGTCGGCGCTGGAGAAGAACGGCTGCACCATCGAGGTGCGGGACTTCGACACGCTGCTGATGCACTTCGCCATCGAGGCGAACGCCTGCGTGATCATCCGCGGCCTGCGCGCCGTCTCGGACTTCGAGTACGAGTTCCAGATGGCCGGCATGAACGCGCGTCTCAATCCGAAGATCGAGACGATGTTCCTGATGGCCTCGGAGAAGCACCAGTTCATCTCCTCGCGCTTCGTGAAGGAGATCGGGCGGCTGGGCGGCGACATCGGGCACTTCGTGTCCCCGCGCGTCGTCAAGCATCTGGCCGAGCGCTTCGCGCTGGAAGCGGGGGCGGACGACGCCAAGAAGGTGCAGACGCTGAAACAGTGACCGATGGGAGGCGGCGCGCGGCTTGACGTGCGTTCCGTGGCGCGCCACCTCCACCCCAAGGTTGACCGGACGGCCGTCACCTCCTATGGTGCCGCCCGCCCGATACCCATTGGGAGCGCGTAGCTCAGTCGGTAGAGCAACTGACTTTTAATCAGTAGGTCCTGGGTTCGAATCCCAGCGCGCTCACCATCATAAGGCCCCGAACGGTAACGCCGTTCGGGGCCTTTCCATGTCCGGCCGCTGGGCGTTGTCAGAGTTTGGTCAGTGGCTTGTTTCCGGTACGGCCGCGTACGCCAAGACCGCACGACCGGTGAAAAATCGCATGGGCCATCTCATCGGCGTTTCGCGCGACTCGCCTCAACATCCGGCACCCTTCCTGGTGAAGGGCAGTCCGCTCTAATGACAGTGATACCCGCCGTTCTTGTGATCGTGGTGACAACGATTGCGGTCCAAGCCCCCGGGGTGGGCGGAGGCGCTGAGAGCGGAAACTGCTACTGTGATTGCCAGCACAGTCATTAGAAGAAAACGCGTCATGACTAAATAACTCCTACACACGAGTGTATGAACGCTTTCGCGTTCTGCGGAGGCTAGTATGTCAGTGCGTGTTTTGTTGTTCTATAGTGGAATTTGTGCGTATTTATTAATAGAATACACTTGAATGCTGCTGGTACCCATTGCGTGATTTTCAGGAGTGCCGAGCGGGTGCCGGCCACATCCGCCGCACCGGGTTGCGGCACGTTCGAACAGCAAAAAGGCCCGCCGGAGCGAGCCTGACGCATTGGCTTGAAATGCTTTGGAAATGGTTGGGGGACTAGGATTCGAACCTAGGCTGGCGGAGTCAGAGTCCGCTGTCCTACCGCTAGACGATCCCCCAGACTTCGGTGGTGCGCGGCGTTGAGTCGCGTTCCCCGTCGTGGGCCGCCCTTGTAACACCGTCCGTGGCGGTCGTGAAGAGTTTTTATGGGGCCGTTCGCATTTTCGGCTCCGGCGGTCCCGGGGAACAGGGTTTCGCCCGTCGGGCGGATCGGGCTATCATGCCGGGCTGAACAGAGCGGTCGGGACAGGCCGCCACGCATGGGGAGGTGAGGTGGATCTGCAGGTGCACGGATTCCGGCACGGCGATTCCGGGCACGAGTCCGGGCGCGACTCCGCACGGATGGGGGTGTCGGCGTCGTTGCGTCCGGTTTATGCCGCCATCGACCTCGGCACCAACAATTGCCGTCTGCTGATCGCTCGCCCGTCTCCCGGCGGCTTCCGCGTCATCGATGCCTTTTCCCGCATCGTCCGCCTTGGCGAGGGGCTGAGCCGCAGCGACCGCCTGTCCGATCCGGCCATGGAGCGCACGCTGGACGCGCTGCGCGTGTGCGGCGCCAAGATCCAGCGGCGCGGCGTCACCGCCGCGCGCGCCGTCGCCACGGAGGCTTGCCGGCGCGCCACCAACTGCGCCGAGTTCGTCGACGTCGTCGAGCGTGAGACCGGCATCGCCATCGAGATCATCTCCAGCCAGGAGGAAGGGCGGCTGGCGCTGGCCGGCTGCGCCGCGCTGCTGGACCCGGCGCACCGCTACGCGCTGGTCTTCGACATCGGCGGCGGTTCGACCGAGTTGATGTGGCTGGCCGTGCGGCCCGACGGGCCGCCGCGCGTGCTGGACCAGGTGTCGATCCGCTGCGGCGTCATCGGCCTGACCGAGCGCTATGGCGGCGACCGGATCGCCCGCGCCCAGTACCGCACCATGGTCGAGGAGGTCGCCGCCGAGATCGAACCGTTCGAGGAGCGCAACGGCATCCGGCAGCTCATGGCCGAAGGGGCGGTGCAGATGCTGGGCACCTCGGGCACGGTGACGACGCTGGCCGGCTGCCATCTGGGCCTGCCGCGCTATGACCGGCGCGCGGTGGACGGCAGCCACCTGCGCGTCGAACACGCCCGCGCGATCATCCGCAAGCTCGTGACGCTGGACTTCGACGGCCGGGCAGGGCATCCCTGCATCGGACCCGAACGCGCCGACCTCGTGCTGGCGGGGTGCGCGGTGCTGGAAGCGATCTGCGACTGTTGCCCGGTGGATCGCCTGCGCATCGCCGACCGTGGCCTGCGCGAGGGGATTCTCGTCGATCTGATCGGCGCGGCGCAGGGCGGAAGGGAACTCTGAACATGACACAGAAGCCGACGAACACGCGGCCCGGCGGCCGCCAGAAGACCGTGCGCGTCAAGACCGCCAACAAGCGCTCGCTGTCGTCCAAGCTCTGGCTGGAACGCCAGCTCAACGACCCCTACGTGGCGGAGGCGCAGAAACGCGGCTTCCGCTCGCGCGCGGCGTTCAAGCTGCTGCAGCTCGATGAGAAGTACCATTTGCTGGCGCCCGGCCAGCGGATCGTCGACCTGGGCGCCGCCCCCGGCGGCTGGACGCAGGTGGCCGTGGAGCGCGTGCGTCCGGATGAAACCGGCGGGCAGGTCGTCGGCCTCGACATCCTGCCCATGGACGCGCTGCCGGGCGCCACCACCATGCAGGCCGACTTTCTGGAGGAGGGCGCCGACGAGCGGCTGAAGGCGGTGCTCGGCGGGCCGGCCAATCTGGTGCTCAGCGACATGGCGGCCAACACCACCGGGCACCAGCAGACCGACCACCTTCGCATCATGGCCTTGGCCGAAGCCGCCTATGCCTTCGCCGAGGAGGTGCTGGCGCCGGGCGGCGGCTTCGTCTGCAAGGTGTTCCAGGGCGGCGCCGAGCGCGACCTCCTGGCCCGGTTGAAGCGCGACTTCACCACCGTGCGCCACGCCAAGCCGCCGGCCAGCCGTCAGGATTCGTCGGAGACCTATCTGGTCGCCACCGGCTTTCGCGGCGGCGCCCGGCGCGACGAGGACCCTTCCACCTGAGGTGACGGTGTCCTTGCGTGGCTCCCGAACATTCCGGAATATGGACGGGATACGCACCGGGGGATCACGACGACGATGATGGCCGTCCACTTCGCCACGCTGGCACGATACAACCGTTGGGCCAACGCGCTGCTCTACGCGACCTGCGAGGAGGCGGGCGAAGAGGTGTGGCGGTCGGAAGTCGGGGCCTTCTACGGCTCGGTCCTGGCGACGCTCAACCACCTTCTGGTGATGGATCGCCTGTGGCTGGGCCGCGTCGCCGGCCGCGACTACGGCTTCCGGAAGCTGGACGAAATCGTGCACGACGACCTCGCGGCGCTGACCGGCGCACGCGAGGAGTTCGACGAGGCCATCGTCGCCGCGGTGGATGCCCTGACCGACGCGGATTTCGCCACGGAGGTCGAATACGTCATCACCGGCGGCGGCACGGCGCGCGAACCGCGCTGGCTGCTGCTCGCCAACCTCTTCAATCACCAGACGCACCACCGCGGCCAGATCACCGACATGCTGACCCGCGCCGGCCACGAGACGCCGTCGCTCGACCTCATCGCCTTCTGGCGCGCCGTGGGCGGCCAGGGTGCGGTGGGGAGCATGGCAGAACTGCGGTAACCGCGACACTTTGTGGGTGCCGGGCCTTCACAAGCCCATCTGCTTGTGTATAGTGCCGCAAATTTGCGGGAGACGGCCATGTCGCGCGTGCTTGAGATCCGAGAAGCCCTCACCTTCGACGATGTGCTCCTGGTGCCGGCCGAGTCGTCGGTGCTGCCGGGCGACGTGGACACGCGCACCCGGCTGACCAAGTCGATCGAGCTGGGCATCCCGCTGCTGTCGTCGGCCATGGACACGGTGACGGAGAGCGCGCTGGCCATCGCCATGGCGCAGGCCGGCGGCATCGGCGTCATCCACCGGAACCTGGACATCGAGCGCCAGGCCGAGGAAGTGCGCCGGGTCAAGCGGTACGAGAGCGGCATGGTGGTCAATCCGATCACCATCACGCCCGGCGCCACGCTGGCCGACGCGCTGAACATCATGGCGGCCTACCGGATCTCCGGCATCCCGGTGGTCGAGGATGTGGACGCCCGCGGCGCCGGCAAGCTGGTCGGCATCCTCACCAACCGCGACGTCCGTTTCGCCACCGACCCCAAGCAGCCGGTCAGCGAGCTGATGACCAAGAAGCTGGTCACCGTGCGCGAGGGCGTCAGCCAGGACGAGGCCAAGCGCCTGCTGCACCAGCACCGCATCGAGAAGCTGCTGGTGGTGGACGAGGATTACCGCTGCATCGGCCTCGTCACCGTCAAGGACATCGAGAAGGCGCAGGCCTATCCCAACGCCTGCAAGGACGAGAAGGGCCGTCTGCGCGTCGCCGCCGCCACCGGCACCGGGCCGGACGGGCTGAAGCGCGCCGAGGCGCTGTTCGACGCGGGCGTCGACGTGCTGGTGGTCGACACCGCGCACGGCCACTCGCACAAGGTGCTGGAGCAGGTCCGTGCGGCGCGCAACATGTCCAACTACACCCAGGTGATCGCCGGCAACGTCGCGACCGGCGAGGCCGCCAAGGCGCTGATCGACGCCGGCGCCGACGCGGTCAAGGTCGGCATCGGTCCGGGCTCCATCTGCACCACGCGCATCGTCGCCGGTGTCGGCGTGCCGCAGCTGACCGCCATCATGGACGTGGTGGACGAGTGCCGGAAGCAGGGCATTCCGGTGATCGCCGACGGTGGCATCAAGTTCTCCGGCGACCTCGCGAAGGCGATCGCGGCGGGCGCCGACTGCGCCATGCTCGGCAGCCTGTTCGCCGGCACCGACGAGAGCCCGGGCGAGGTCATCCTGTTCCAGGGCCGCTCGTACAAGAGCTATCGTGGCATGGGCTCGGTGGGCGCCATGGCGCGCGGCTCGGCCGACCGCTACTTCCAGCAGGAAGTCTCCACCATGAAGCTGGTGCCGGAAGGCGTCGAGGGCCGGGTGCCGTACAAGGGGCCGATGTCGGCGGTGATCCACCAGCTCATCGGCGGCCTGCGCGCGGCCATGGGCTACACCGGCAACCAGACGATCCCCGACATGCAGACGCGCAGCCAGTTCGTGCGCATCACCAACGCCGGCCTGCGCGAAAGCCACGTGCACGACATCACCATCACCAACGAATCGCCGAACTATCGCCAGGGCTGACCAGCGCGGCATTGTCGAGCGGCGTGCGGCCATCGCGGGGGCATTCCCCGCGATGGCCGCAACCATTTCCAATCGCTGCTGTTGATGGCGGACGGTTCCATTTGGAGGTCTACCATGGACAAGGATCGGATCGAGGGTGCCGGCAAGAAGATGAAGGGCAGCATCAAGGAAGCCGTCGGCAACCTGACGGGTGACGAGAAGATGCGCGCCGAGGGCAAGATGGACAAGGCCGAGGGCAAGGTCCAGAGCACGGTCGGTGGTGCCAAGGACGCGGTCCGCGACGCGCTGGACCCGGATCGCAAGACGCGCCCGTAGCACGGCCATGATGTCGTAGGTTCCAAGCGCAGCGCGGCCCAACCTCCCTTTCTTCGCGACGGGTGTTGGGCCGCGCTGGCGCTTGGCACCAACCTACGGATTCGGCGTTTTCAGTGCGCTTCGGCGATGGTGGCGCGTTCCATGAGGGCCTTCCATTCGCTGAGCGTGACGAAGCGCACGCCGGCCAGCTTGGCGCGCGCCAGGATGTTCGGCAGCGCCTCCACCGTGTTGCGGTGGTTGGAGTGCATCAGCACCACCGACCCCGGTCCCAGGTCGCGCATCATCCGGTCCTCGATCACGGCGGCGGGCAGGTCGCGGTAGTCCTTGGAATCGATGGTCCACAGGATCGTCTCCAGGCCGTTGGCCCGGGCGATGGACAGCGTGTGCTCGTCATAGGAACCGAAGGGCGGACGGAACCAGCGCGGTGCCACCCCGGCGGCCGACAGCAGCGCGTTGGTCCGGCGCAGCGTCTCGTCCTGCTGGTCCGGCGTGCGGGTGATCAGGCGCAGGTGGTCGAAGGTGTGGTTGCCGACCTCGTTGCCGCGCGCGGCGATCTCGCGGAGCAGGCGTGGGTGCTTGGCGGCGTTGCGGCCGACAACGAAGAAGGTGGCGACCGCCCCGTGCTCGGCCAGGATGCGCAGGATCTCCGGGTCGTTGGTGGGGTCCGGGCCGTCGTCGAAGGTCAGCGCGGCGATGTTCTCGCGCAGGCGCTTCGGCGCCAGGACGATGGCGGCGCCGGGGTAGAGGTGGGCGGTCAGGAAGTCCGCCTTGCCGTGCCGGGCGACGTAGCTCAACTCGCCCGCACGGGCGGCGGGCAGGGCGGCCAGCAGCAACGCCAGCACCAGGACGAGACGCTTCACAGGACCCTCCCCAGGAACAGGAGAGGCGCGCGCTCGACCGCCTCGGTGAAGCCGTTGCGGGTGTAGAACGGCACGTTGCGGGCGCCGATGCCGGTCACCACGTGCACGCCCGGCCGGCCCGCGGCCCGGCAGTCGGCGGCGAAGGCTTCGACCAGCGCGGCGCCGATGCCGGAGCCCCGGCGGTCGGCGCGGACGTTGACGTGCAGGTGCGCCGGGAAGCGGGCGAACAGGTCGGCGAAGGCGTCGTACTTCGGGATGGTGCCGAACAGCTCCGTCGCCGCCGCGCTGTCGCGGCAGCCGGTGAGATAGCCGGCGACGCGGCCGTCCGCGTCGCGCCAGAACAGAACGTCGTGCGGCGCGTGGTCGACGTACCAGCCGGTCCAGGTGCGCAGGAAGGCGCCACGCCCGGCGTCGGAGGCGAAGGCGGTGCGGACGCTGGAGGCGAAGAAGATCTCTTCGAGCGCGGCCAGCGCGGCCGCGCGGTCGGCGGCCTCGGTCAGACGGAGGATCACGATGCGTTACGGCTGACGCTGGGCGGTGTGGAAGGTGGACGGCACGGCGCGCGGCACCAGCATGGTGTAACGGCCGCGCGCCTTCATGACGCCCGCCGCCTCGGCGGCGTCGGTGCCGGGACCCCAGAAGAGGTCGCCGCGCACCGCGCCCTTGATGGCGCCGCCGGTGTCCTGGGCAACGACGAGGCGCTTCAGCTCGCCGCCGGGGACCGGCGCCTCTTTCAGCTCAAGCCACAGCGGTACGCCCAGCGGCACGTGGCTGGGGTCCACGGCGAGGCTGCGGCCGGGGACCAGCGGCGTGTTGAGGGCGCCGCGGGCACCCACGTCGCCGTTGCGCTGCTTGAAGAAGACGTAGGACGGGTTGAGGTTCATCACTTGCCGGGCCTTTTGCGGGTTCTCCTTCAGCCAGCGGCGGATGAGCTGCAGCGTCACGTCCTGTGGCGTGGCGATGCCCTGGTCGATGAGGTAACGGCCGATCGGGTAGTAGGCGTGGCCGTTCTGCCCGGCGTAATGGACGCCCACGACACTGCCGTCGGTCATGCGCACCCGGCCGGAGCCCTGGATTTCCAGAAAGAAGGCGTCGATGGCGTCGTCCACCCACAGCAGTTCGTACCCCTTGCCGCGCAGGGCCCCCGCCTCGATCCGGGCGCGGGTCGGGTGGGGCTTCTTCTTCGCGCGCGGCGGCACGCGGTAGAGGGGCACGTTGAAGCGGTCGGTGCGGGTCCAGGAGCCGTTCAACTCGGCCTCGTAATAGCCGGTGAACAGCCCCTCGGTGCCGGAGCCGACCGTCACGGGGGTGAAGTGCGCCTCGAAGAAGCGGCGCGCCGTCTCGGTGTTGGCGGCGGGCAGGGCGCGCGCCGCGTCGCAGGCCGGGCGCCAGTTGGCGACCCGGCCGGCGTTGCCCAACTGGCGGTCGTCGGACTGCCCGCGCATCCAGCCGCAGGTGCGCTGGAAGGCGGACAGGGCCGGGGCGTGGTCGTCCTCGACCCAGCCGGTGAGGCCGCGGAAATCCTCGGCGACCTGATCGAGCGAGGGGCGCCCGTGCGCCGCGGTGGTCTGCAAGCCGCCCGACGGCCCACCGGCCGCGCAGCCGGCCAGGGCCGCCATCGCAAAGAGACCGGAAACCCGCGCCAGCACCCGCCGCACGCCGCCCACGCCCGCCAACGCCATCGCGCACCCCGTTCCGGCTCGCACCGGTTCCACTGTCGAGAAAGCCCCTTCGTCTTGCCTCTACTCCGGCGACAGAAGGGTTCTTCCGACATCTTTATGCGAGCACACGAAAAAGGGTCAACGAATCTCGATAATGCAAAATGAACGCGAAGCGGTTGTCACAGCCCGCCTCGCACCCGAGTTGCGGAACCCCGTGCAACCGTTTGATTTCCATGCCGCAGGGACCAGAACGGGGCAAATGAGCCGAATGTCCGGCGAACGCCGTGTACGGTCGGTTGCAGCGCGCCATGCGCCTCCCCCGTCGGCGACTCGGAAACCATCCGAATGCGTGGTGAGGGATGACAAGCGCCCCGGAAACGGGTTATCGACCAGCGGGGGCCCGCGCCCGCCCCCGCCGTCCCGATAGGAGCCGTTATGACCCCCGCTGCCCGCCTTGAGGCGGTGATCGACCTTCTGACCGAGATCGACGCCACCCCGCGCCCCGCCGACGCGGTGATGAGCGCCTATTTCCGCGCCCGGCGCTACATCGGCTCCAAGGACCGCAATTCCGTCGCCGAAGCCGTCTACGCCATCCTGCGCCGGCACGCGCGGCTGGCGTGGTGGCTGGACCGCGAGGGGCACGAGGCGACGCCGCGCGCGCTGACCATCGCCAACGCCATCGTAGGCGAGGGCAAGCCGGCCGCCGTGGTGATCGAGCTGTTCAGCGGCGGCAAGTTCGCCCCCGCCGCCATGGACCCGGCGGAAACCCGGCTGGCCCGCGCGCTGGATACCCACACGCTGGACCATCCCGCCATGCCGGAGACGGCCCGCGTGGAGTGCCCGGAGTGGGCGGAAGGCCCCATGCGCGCCGCGCTGGGCGGCCGCTTCGCCCCGGAGATGGAGGCGCTGCTGGGTTCGGCACCGCTGGACCTGCGCGTCAACCCGGTGAAGGCGACGCGCGAGCAGGCGCGCGCCGCGCTGGCCAAGGCCGGCATCACGGCGGAGCCGACGCGCTGGTCGCCGTTCGGCCTGCGCGTCCACGGCCGGCCGCCGCTGGCCGCCACCGACGCCTTCAAGGAAGGCATGGTCGAGATCCAGGACGAGGGCTCGCAGCTCGTGGCCGTGGCGACGGCGCCCAAGCCCGGCCATCAGGTGGTGGACTTCTGCGCCGGGGCCGGCGGCAAGACGCTGGCGCTGGCGGCGCTGATGAACAACAAGGGCCGGGTCGTCGCCTGCGACGTGCTGGAAAAGCGGCTGAAGCGCGCCGGCGAACGGTTCCGCCGCGCCGGCCTGCACAACATCGAGCCGCACCCGCTGACCAGCGAGCGCGACCCCTGGGTCAAGCGGCACAAGCGCAAGTTCGACCGCGTGCTGGTCGACGCGCCGTGCACCGGCACCGGCACTTGGCGCCGCAACCCCGACAGCCGCTGGCGCCCGCTGGGTCCCGGCCTGGAACAGCTTCTGCCCTTGCAGGCGAACATCCTGGACAGCGCGTCGCGGCTGGTGAAGCCCGGCGGGCGCCTCGTCTACGCCACCTGCTCCATGCTGACGGAAGAGAACGAGAAGCAGATCGACGCCTTCCTGGAGCGGCACGCCGACTTCACCGTGAAGCCGGTGGCCGAGGTGTGGGCCGAGGAGGACGCCGGGCCGTGTCCGGTGGACGGACCCTACCTGCGCCTCAGCCCGGCCCAGCACGACACCGACGGCTTCTTCGCCGCCGTCATGGTGCGCAAGGCCGAGGAGACGGCGGAGCCGGTGGCCGACGGGGAAATGATACCGGATGAAACACCGTGATACGCGATTCGCACGGGTGTTTCATTCGTGGGTCCCGTTGATTTTCGGGTGAAAGGGGAGAGTTCGTAGGTTGGGTTGAGCGCCCGCGAAAACCCAACGTGTCCGCGATGTGGGGGATGTTGGGTCTCGACCCAACCTACGGCGTTCCCGTCGGCGAAGGCGGGCGGAATGACGCCGATGGTCGCGGGCATTCTGGAACAAAATAGGAATATTGTCAACAGAGCCCCGCGGATCCGACCTTCTGCGCCGGGCGTTGCGCTGGTAAGAACGTCGGGGCGGGTTTCTCAGCGGAGACGGTCGGATGAAGGTGATCATCTGCGGTGCGGGTCAGGTCGGCGCCAGCATCGCCCGGCACCTGTCCTCGGAAAACAACGACGTCACGGTCATCGACGTCTCGACGGAACTCGCCCAGCGCATGGACGAGAGCCACGACGTGCGCGGGCTGGTCGGGCACGCCTCGCACCCCGACGTGCTGGCGGAGGCCGGGGCGGCGGACGCCGACATGCTGATCGCCGTCACCCATTCCGACGAAGTCAACATGGTGGCCTGTCAGGTCGCGCACTCGGTGTTCGACATCCCGGTCCGCATCGCCCGGATCCGGCAGCACGCCTACCTGAAGCCGGAGTGGAAGCAGCTCTTCGCCGAGGAGCACATGCCGATCTCCGTCGTCATCTCGCCGGAGATCGAGGTCGCCCGCGGCATCGCGCGGCGCCTGCGTCTGCCGGGCGCCTTCGATATGGTGCCGCTGGCCGACGGCAAGGTGCATCTGGTCGGCGTGCACTGCACCAGCCGGTCGCCGCTGCTGGACACGCCGCTGCGCCGCCTGACCGAGTCCTTCCCCGACCTGCGCGCGGTGGTGGTCGCCATCTTCCGCGAAGGGCGCGGCTTCGTGCCCAAGGGCAACGACACCATCAAACTGGGCGACGACATCTATTTCGTCAGCCGCACCAGCGACATAGACACGGTCGTCGGCATGGCCGGGCACACGGAGAGCGTGGCGCACCGGCTGGTGATCGTCGGCGGCGGCAACATCGGCTTCAATCTGGCGCGGATCATCGAGGCCGAGATGCCGGGCGTCTCGCTGAAGATCGTCGAGCACAACGCGGCACGGGCCGAATACATCTCGCGCTCGCTGCAGCCGAGCACGGTGGTGCTGCGCGGCGACGGGCTGGACCGCGAGGTGCTGGAGGAGGCGCACGTCCACCGGGCGGAAACCATCGTCGCCGTCACCAACGACGACGAGACGAACGTCTTCGCCTCGCTGCTCGCCAAGCAGGCGGGTTGCCAGCGGGCCATCACGCTGCTGAACAAATCCTCCTACGAGCCGATCATCGCCGCGCTGGGCATCAACGTGGTGGTCAGTCCGGGCGCGGTCACCGTGTCGTCCATCCTGCGCCATGTCCGGCGCGGCCGGGTCGCCGCCGTCCACACCATGGGCGAGGGATTCGGCGAGGTGATCGAGGCGGAGGCGATGGAGACCTCGCGGCTGGTCAGCGCGCCCCTGGGCAAGATCGGCCTGCCGCACGGCATGCTGATCGGCGCCATCGTGCGCGGCGACGAGGTGATCATCCCCAACAGCCAGACCAACATCCAGCCCCACGACCGCGTCATCGTCATGGCGACCGCGAATCTCGTGCGCAAGGTCGAGCGGATGTTCGCCGTGGGGTTGGAGTTTTTCTAGCCGCGGATTTCCCGTAGGTTGGGTTGAGCCGCAGGTGAAAACCCAACGCCGCCGCCGTGGAGCGAGCGTTGGGTTTTCGCTGGCGCTCAACCCAACCTACGGCGTTCCCGCCCGCGACACTCCATTCCCTTGAGGCTGCCTTCCCACCATGCCCAACTTCCGGCCGGTCCTGTTCATCGTCTCCATCCTGCTGCTGGCGCTGGCGGCGACGATGCTGATTCCCGCGGGGGTCGACGCGGTCTACGGCAATCCGGACTGGCTGGTGTTCCTGGCGTCGGCCGGTTTCACGGGGGCGTGCGGCGGGCTGCTGGCGCTGGCCACGCGCTGCCGGATGAGCGGCGGGCTGTCGCTGCGCCAGGCCTTCCTGCTGACGCCGATGAGCTGGTGCGCGACCGCCGCCTTCGCCGCCGTGCCCTTCCAGTTCTGCCATTTCCCCGACCTGTCGCTGAACTACGCCAACGCCTTCTTCGAGACGATGTCGGGGCTGACCACGACGGGATCGACCGTGCTGGTCGGGCTGGATTCGACGCCCGAGGGCATCCTGCTGTGGCGCGCCATCATCCAGTGGCTGGGCGGCATCGGCATCATCGCCGTGGCGATCGCGGTGCTGCCGGCGCTGCGCGTCGGCGGCATGCAGCTGTTCCGCACGGAATCCTCCGACCGGTCGGCCAAGGTGCTGCCGCGCGCCCAGCAGATCGCCAAGGCCATCGCCGCCGTCTATGCCGGACTCACCGTGGTGTGCGGGCTGAGCTATTGGGCGGCCGGCATGACGCCGTTCGAGGCGGTGGTGCACGCGCTGACCAGCGTGTCGACCGGCGGCTTTTCCACGTCCGACGCCTCGATGGGGCATTTCGAGAATCCGGTCCTGCACTGGCTGGCGACGGTCTTCATGCTGGCCGGCAGCCTGCCGTTCGTGCTGTACGTGCGCACGCTGACCGGGCAGAGTGACGCGCTGTGGCGCGACCGGCAGGTGCGCTCGCTGCTGGCGTTCCTGGCGGCGGTGATCCTGCCGCTGGCGCTGTGGCTGACGTGGCGCAGCGACCATGCGTTCCTCGACGCGCTGCGGCTGGTCGCCTTCAACGTGGTGTCGGTCGTCTCGACCACCGGCTACGCGCTGACCGACTACAGCCTGTGGGGCAACCTGTCGGTGGCGGTGTTCTTCGGCCTGACGTTCATCGGCGGCTGCACCGGATCGACGGCCGGCGGCATGAAGATCTTCCGTTTCGAGGTCATGGCGGTGCTGCTGCGCACCCATTTCCTGCACCTGCTGTACCCGCGCGGCGTGTTCCCGCGCCAGTACGGCAACCGCCTGCTGGACGACGACGTGCTGGGCTCGGTCATCGTGTTCTTCGCGCTGTTCTTCTCGGCCTACAGCCTGCTGACCATCGCGCTGATGGCGTTCGGGCTGGACTTCATCACCAGCGCCAGCGCCGCCGTCACCTCGCTGGCCAACGTCGGCCCCGGCCTGGGCGACGTCATCGGGCCGGCCGGCAACTTCGCCACCCTGCCGGACGGCGCCAAGTGGCTGCTGTCGTTCGGCATGCTGCTGGGGCGGCTGGAGCTGTTCACCGTGCTGATCCTGTTCATGCCGCAGTTCTGGCGGAGTTAGGCGCGGCGTCGCCGGTCGGCGCGTTCCCCCACCCAACTATCGGTCCATTCCCACTCGTCCGCGCCGGCCGGTCGCCTTTCCCCCGTTGGACGGTGGGTCTTCGGCGGGGCTAGCCTCTTGGGCCCATCGAAACCACGACGCCCCACGGGGCGGAGGGAGGGTGCCATGCTGCGCGCGACGATGATCCTGTCGGCGGCGATCCCGCTGGCCGTGCTGGCCGCCGGGAGCGTTCCGGCCGCGCTTGCCGGATCGGCCGGCGAGCATGCGATCCACACCAACGAGACGCTTCAGTGGACGCCGGTGGGCGCGCTGCCGCCGGGGGCGCAGTGGTCGGTGATGGCCGGCAACCCCGCCGAACCCGGTCCCTTCGCGTTGCGCCTCAAATTCCCCGACGGCTACCGGGTGCCCGCCCACTGGCATTCGCAACCCGAGACGGTGACGGTCATCTCCGGCAGCTTCGGCCTGGGCATGGGGCATTCGGGCGACCGCGACAAGACGCAGGTCCTGCCGGCCGGCGGCTTCGCCTTCATGCCCGCCATGCAGCCGCACTACGCCATCGCAAACGGCGAAACGGTCGTCCAGGTGAACGGCACCGGGCCGTTCGACCTCAACTACGTCGACCCCTCGCAGGACCCGCGCAAGCAGGTGGGCGCGTCGCAGTAGACCGCCGTTCGGCGCGCTGGAAAAGCCACGCCACAGCCCCACATCAGGTTTCAGGACCTGCTGTGGGGTGGAGGCGCCATGACCATCATCCGGAGTGCGGCACCGGGCGACGCCCTGCGGATCGCCCAGGTGCACGTGGCGAGCTGGCGCTCGGCCTACCCGACGCTGCTGCCGCCCGGCTACCTGCTGGGCCTGTCGGTGGAGCGGCTGCAGAAGCAGTGGTACGCCATGCTGATCGACGAGGCGATCCGCCTGGGCCAGGGCACCGTGGTGGCCGACGATTCGCCGGGTGGTCTCGTCGGCTTCGCCAGCTACGGCGCGCAGCGCACGAAGCTGGACGGCTATGCGGGGGAGTTCTACACGCTCTACCTGCTCGACGACGCCAAGGGGCAGGGGATCGGGCGGCGCCTGATGGCGGCCATGGCCGAGCGGCTGCTCGACGTCGGCACGCACTCGGCCGTCGTCTGGTGCCTGCGCGACAACCCGGCGCGCTGGTTCTACGAGCGCATGGGCGGCCGGCGCATCGGCGAACGCCCGACCCGCTTCGCCGGCGCCGACCTGGTGGAGATCGCCTACGGCTGGCACGACCTGGTGCCGCTGGCGCGGATGTCGGCCGATCCGGGGGTGCGGTAGTTCCGGAAGGGTATTTGAAAACGAAGGGCGCGAATTGGCCCAGATCGAGGGAATGTCATTGTCATTTTTATCTGTGTCTATCTGTGTTCATCTGTGTCAAAGAACCGGTTTCCCACTGCGTGCGCTCGCTGAAGGGGTTTTTTCTTTGACACAGATGAACACAGATAGACACAGATAATATGAGTATCGGTGTTCACCGGTGTCTCCTCATGCTCCCCCGGCATCGCAGATCCGCCAAGGCCTGTTCGGGACAGCAAAGCGCTTGACCCGGCGGGCGGGGAGGGGCATCTAGCACGCTTCACCGCCGGGAAGTATGCCGATGTCCGCCGAACGGGTTCTCATCCTCGATTTCGGGTCGCAGGTGACCCAGCTCATCGCCCGCCGCGTCCGCGAGGCCGGCGTGTACTGCGAAATCCACCCCTTCAGCATGTCGGACGAGCGCATCAGGGCGTTCGATCCGAAGGCCATCATCCTGTCCGGCGGCCCCGCCTCGGTGACCGAGCCGAACGCGCCGCGCGCGCCGGAGTGCGTGTTCGGCATGGGCGTGCCGGTGCTGGGCATCTGCTATGGCCAGCAGACCATGTGCCAGCAGCTGGGCGGCAACGTCGCCGGCTCCGACCACCGCGAGTTCGGCCGCGCCTTCATCGAGGTGAAGGAGACCTGCGCGCTGTTCGACGGGCTGTGGGAGACCGGCACGCGCGAGCAGGTGTGGATGAGCCATGGCGACCGCGTGAACGCGCTGCCCGAGGGCTTCCGCCCGGTGGCGGTGAGCGAGGGGGCGCCCTTCGCCGTCGTCGCCGACGATGCCCGCCAGTTCTACGGCGTGCAGTTCCATCCGGAGGTGGTGCACACCCCGCACGGCGCGCAACTGCTGGCCAACTTCGTTCACCGCGTCGCCGGGCTGAAGGGCGA
>DASWVP010000319.1:0-22693 GCA_036401175.1 Azospirillum sp.
ACCGCGGCGTCCTCGCCCAGCGCGGCGTTGGGCACCAGCAGGTAGGAGCGCCCGCCGGCCTCCCCCACCACCACGCCGCGCCCCTGCCCCACCCGCACGGATGCGGCGGCGATGCGCGACGCGTTGTCCTCCAGCACGCCCCGGAAGGCCACCGGCGTGGCGAGCGGCACCGGCGCGTCGCCGGACGGTGGGATCGTTGGGGCGGGATCGGGCAGGAGCGGGGATGCGCCGCCCGGAAACGACGGGGCCCCCAGCGGTGGAGCCACGGAGCCGCCGCGCGTCAGCGCCGCGCGGAATCCGGCGTCGGCGGCCAGCGCCACGGCGGCGTTGGTGTAGGCCTCCTCGATCAGCAGCAGGTCGCCCTCCGGAACGGCGCGGTTCAGCGTGGCGCTGCCGACGGTGGTGAGGCGGTAGACCAGCCGCTCCTCCTCCGGCACGGTGACGGCCCAATCGACCCGCACGGTGCCGTCGCCACGGATGCCCTTGTCCCAGCCGAACAGCCAGTCGGTCCAGTTGCACAGCCGCAGCCGCACGTCGCGCAGCTCGGCATGCACGGCGAAGCGCGCCCGTTCGGCCGCCGGCCGCTTGTCGAAGAAGTGCTCGTCCCCGCCGGCCACGGCGAAGCCGGCGTCGCTCATGACGTCGTAGAAGCGTTCGGCCCAGGTCGCTCCCTGCCGCAGGTTGCGGCCGGTGGTCCAGTAGGCCGAGGCGTAGGGCGGCGCGCAGTCGATGTCCCACACATAGCGGCCGATCTCCTGCCCCCGGCGCATGCTGCCCATGCCGAAGGTCTCGAACCGCATCGTCTCAGTCGAGCCCGACGCCACCGGCGCCACCGGCAGCGGACGCGGCACCACCGCCGGCCCGCCGGCGCAGGCGGCGAGGAGAAGCAGGGCAAGGAGGATGAGGGGCATAACCGGATATGCACGCGATAAGTGTGCGCAAAGGTATCGCGTGCGCGCTATGGGCGCAACCCGGCTTACGGGGAAAAGTACTTCGCCAAACCGGCCAGCCCCAGCACAGCCAGGACGAATCCCAGGAGGTGCAACGTCGTCGGCAGCCTCTCGACGGCGCCTTCGATCTTCGCCACGCGCTCGGAGACCTTGCCGAGGTCGTCCTTGGTGGTAACCACCTTCAGCCGCTCGTCGATGCGCACGATCATGGGCTCAAGGCGCTCAAGCGTTCCCTTGATGCCCTTCACGTCGCCTTCAAGCTGGTCGACCCGGCGGATCAGCGCGTCCATACCAGGATCATGGGGCCCGCCACCGCCCGTGACAAGGGCCTCGGCGACGGCCTTTGCCGCCGCATCCTGGGCGATCTTGACCAGCAGGCGGGTATCCGGGCCATCGTCGTTCCGCACGGGTTCCATCATCGCGCTCTCTATCGATCCGTCCGGCGAGTGGTTCAACGGTCACTCCACCCCCGCGAGCATGACAGAAAAGCGCCGCACCGGCACCCATCATCTGGCATAGGCCGTGCGTTCCTGCTAAAACCCGGCCATGGACAAGGCTCAGAGCAGCACCGCCGCGCGACGCGCGTCGATCGAGCGGAACACCACCGAAACCCGCATCCGGGTCGCGGTGAACCTGGACGGCACCGGCGTCTACGACGTGAAGACCGGCGTCGGCTTCCTCGACCACATGCTGGAGCAGCTCTCCAGGCACAGCCTGATCGACCTGACGGTCCTGGCCGAGGGCGATCTGCACATCGACGCTCACCACACGACCGAGGACAGCGGCATCGCCATCGGGCAGGCCGTCGCCAAGGCGCTGGGCGGGCGCAAGGGCATTGCGCGCTATGGCCACGCCTATGTGCCGATGGACGAGACGCTGACCCGCGTGGCGATGGACCTGTCGAACCGGCCGTACCTGATCTGGAAGGTCGCCTTCACCCGCGACAAGCTGGGCGACATGGACACCGAGCTGTTCCGCGAGTGGTTCCAGGCCTTCGCCCAGGCGGCCGGCGCCACCCTGCACGTCGAGACCCTGTACGGCGAGAACAACCACCACATCGTCGAGAGCTGCTACAAGGGCCTCGCCCGCGCGCTGCGTACCGCGGTGGAGATCGATCCGCGCAAGGCCGACGCCGTGCCCTCGACCAAGGGCACGCTCGGCGGCTCGCTGTAGGGGGGACGCGGGACATGGCAACGGTCGCCCTCATCGATTACGGCTCCGGCAACCTGCGCTCGGCGGCGAAGGCCGTGGAGCGCGCGGCGGCGGACGCCGGCCTTTCCTTCGACGTGCTGGTCACCGCCGACGCCGACGCGGTGCGCCGCGCCGACCGCGTCGTGCTGCCGGGCGTCGGCGCCTTCGCCGACTGCAAGCGCGGCCTGTCCGAGGTTCCGGGCATGCTGGACGCGCTGGAGGAGACGGTCATCCGCGGCGGCCGGCCGTTCCTGGGCATCTGCGTCGGCATGCAGCTGATGGCCGAGCGCGGGCTGGAGCACGGCGTGCACCAGGGACTGGGCTGGATCAAGGGCGAGGTGGTGCCGCTGGAGCCCGCCGACCCGGCGCTGAAGATCCCGCACATGGGCTGGAACGAGCTGGAGGTCGTGCGCGAGCACCCGGTGCTGAAGGGCCTGCCCACGGGGGCGCACGCCTATTTCGTGCACTCCTATCGCATCCAGTGCGCCGACCCGTCCAACGAGCTGGCGCGTGTCGAGTACGGCGGGCCTGTGACGGCGGTGATCGGCCGCGACAATCTGGTCGGCACGCAGTTCCACCCCGAGAAGAGCCAGGCCGCCGGTCTGGCGCTGATCGCCAATTTCCTCACCTGGCAGCCGCGCGGATGAACGTCCCGAATTCGGCGGACCCATCGGCGGCGGACCCCTCGACCGCAATCGTCGAGCGCGTGGACGAGAAGTTCCGCACGGCCGACCTGCACGACCTGTGCGACGCGGCGGATGCCGCGATCCGCGACGGCGGCGGCTTCGGCTGGGTCACCCCGCCGTCGCGCGAGATCATGGAGCGCTTCTGGCGCGGCGTGCTGATCGTGCCGGAGCGCATTCTGTTCGTCGGCCGGCTGGACGGCGTCATCGCCGGCTCCGCCCAGCTCGTCAAGCCGGCGCGCAACAACGAGGCGCAGGCGCACGCCTGCACGCTGACCACCTCCTTCGTGGCGCCGTGGGCGCGCGGCCACGGCCTCGCCCACAAGCTGACGCAGGCGGTGGAGCGCGAGGCGCGCGCCTTGGGCTACCGCATCCTGAACCTCGACGTGCGCGAGACGCAGGAGGCGGCCATCCGCCTGTACGAAAGCACGGGTTTCCAACGCTGGGGCACGCACCCCTTCTATGCCGAGGTGGACGGCCAACAGGTCGCCGGCCACTATTACTTCAAGGACCTCTCCCAGGACCAGCAACCGGACGAGCCGCCGCCATGATCCTCTATCCCGCCATCGACCTCAAAGACGGCGCCTGCGTCCGCCTCGTGCGCGGCGAAATGGAACTCGCCACGGTGTTCAACACCGACCCGGCCGAACAGGCCCGCGCCTTCAAGGCGCAGGGCTTCGAGTGGCTGCATCTGGTCGACCTGAACGGCGCCTTCGCCGGCAAGCCGGTGAACGGCGAGGCGGTGGAGCGCATCCTGAAGGCGGTCGACATGCCGGTGCAGCTGGGCGGCGGCATCCGCGACCTGAAGACCATCGAGACGTGGCTGGAGAAGGGGGTGGCCCGCGTCATCCTCGGCACCGTGGCGCTGCGCCATCCCGAGCTGGTCAAGGAAGCCTGCAAACTGTTCCCCGGCAAGGTGGCGGTGGGCATCGACGCGCGGGAAGGCTACGTCGCCGTCGCCGGCTGGGCCGAGACCTCGACCGAGAAGGCGCTGGACCTGGCGCTGAAGTTCGAGGATTCGGGCGTCGCCGCCATCATCTACACCGACATCAACCGCGACGGCGCCATGGGCGGCGTCAACGTGGAGGCCACCGCCGACCTCGCCTTCCACCTGACCACGCCGGTCATCGCGTCGGGCGGCGTGTCGTCCATCGAGGATCTGGCGGCGCTGAAGAAGGAAGAGCACGCCGGGATCGAGGGCGTCATCTGCGGCCGCGCGCTGTACGACGGCCGCATCGATCCGGAGGCGGCGCTGGCCCTGCTGGCCACCCCGGCGGCGCCCGTGGAAGGGGATGCCGATTGATGCTGAAGATGCGCGTCATCCCCTGCCTGGACGTCAAGGACGGAAGGGTGGTCAAGGGGGTCAACTTCGTCGATCTGGTGGACGCCGGCGATCCCGTCGAGCAGGCCCGCGTCTATGACCGCGAAGGGGCGGACGAGCTGACCTTCCTGGACATCACCGCCAGCCACGAGAACCGCGACACCATCTTCGACGTGGTGCGCCGCACGGCCGAGCAGGTGTTCATGCCGCTGACCGTCGGCGGCGGCGTGCGCACGGTGGAGGACATCCGCAAGCTGCTGCTGGCCGGCGCCGACAAGGTGTCGATCAACACCGCCGCCGTGTCGCGGCCGGAGTTCGTGCGCGAGGGCGCGGAGAAGTTCGGCAGCCAGTGCATCGTCGTCGCCATCGACGCCAAGCGCACCGGCGACAACAAGTGGGAGGTGTTCACCCACGGCGGCCGCCGCGAAACCGGCCTGGACGCCGTCGACTGGGCCCGGCGCATGGCCGAATACGGGGCCGGCGAGATCCTGCTGACCTCGATGGACCGCGACGGCACCAAGAGCGGCTTCGATCTGGCACTCACCCGCGCCGTGGCCGACGCGGTACGCGTGCCGGTCATCGCATCGGGCGGCGTCGGCACGCTCGATCACTTGGTGCAGGGCATCCGCGAGGGGCACGCCACCGCCGTGCTCGCCGCGTCGATCTTCCACTTCGGCACCTACACCATCGGACAGGCCAAGGCGGCGCTGGAATCGGCCGGCATTCCCGTGCGCCCGGCGCGTCAGGAGATCCCCGCCCATGGCTGACGACAAGGCCGCGAAGCCCGCCGCCGCGAAGCCCACGGCCGAGGTCATCGACCGGCTGTACCAGACGGTGCGGGCGCGCAAGGGCGCCGACCCGGAAAGCTCCTACACCGCCAAGCTGTACGCCCGCGGCACGCCGAAGATCGCCCAGAAGCTGGGCGAGGAGGCGGTCGAGACGATCATCGAGGCGATGCGCGGCGACAAGGACAAGCTGGCGGCGGAATCGGCCGACCTGCTGTACCACCTGCTGGTCCTGTGGGCCGATGCCGGGCTGGAGCCGGCGGAGGTCTACACCAAGCTGATCGCCCGCGAGGGCACCAGCGGCATCGACGAGAAGAAGTCCCGCAAGGCGGGTTGAGACGGAGGGACGAGATGGGCACGGCGTACGACGACAACAACGTGTTCGCCCGCATCCTGCGCGGCGAGATCCCCTGCAAGACGGTCTTCGAAAGCGAGCACGCGCTGGCCTTCCACGACATCGACCCGAAGGCGCCGACGCACGTCCTGGTCATCCCGAAGGGCCGCTACGTCGATTACGACGATTTTTCCGCCAACGCGTCGGACGCGGAAATGGCCGGCTACGTCCGGGCCATCGGCGCCGTCGCGCGCGCCGCCGGGGTGGTGGAGAACGGCTACCGCATCCTGTCCAACTGCGGGCGCGACGCGCACCAGGAGGTGCCGCACCTGCACGTCCACATCTTCGCCGGCCGCGACCTCGGCGGCATGATCGCCAAGCCCCGGGGGTGATCAGACGTTGGGTTTTCGCTGGCGCTCAACCCAACCTACCGTCGCGTCGTAGGTTGGGTTGAGGCAAAGCCGAAAACCCAACAAAACCCAACGATCGCCGGTAACGTTTTCAGCGCCGCTGGCCAAAGGCGCGGCCGCTCACCGCGATGTCGCGGTTGAAGCCTTCCGACACGCGGTCATCGCCGTTGGAGGCGAGGTACAGCGTCACGTTGATGGCGGACAGGATGGCATGATCGATCTGCTCGGGCCGTGCGTCGTAACGCTTGATGGCGGACAGGGCACGTGCGACCGATGAAGCCATCGACGGAACCTCAACCCAGTTGAGCGGCAAGGGAGGCGACGACCACCGCCACGAGGGCCACACCGGCGAAGGTCACGCCCAGCCGCTCGGCGGCGGTCCAACGGGCCCAGTCCTCGGCAAAGCTGTGCAGCACGGTGGCGGTTCCATACATGCGTCGTTGCGCTGCGGCGTATCTACCACGATCGATAGGCGGATGGGAGTCAAACCTCCTAAAACTTTGGTCTAAATTGACGCAGTGCAGCGCGACGGCGGCGGCCGAACCCGCCCTTGGTTCGCGCAAAAGGGTACTTCGCTTACCGGACGGCGGCCCACCAAAGCGGAGGCGGCAACCGTCAGCTGCGCCATTACCTTTCGCTCAGCTCCGACGATGCCCCCGCGGGCGGGATCGGGCGCGGACGTGGAGCGACGGGTCATGGCGGGCATTCCCCCCGGTTATCTCGGCACCCAGGGCAACCAGATCGTCGACGCCGCCGGGGCCGCGGTGCGCATCACCGGCGTCAACTGGTTCGGGCTGGACGGTCCGGGCTACGCGCCGGAAGGTCTGTGGGTGGACAGCTACCAGGGCCACCTGAACCGCATGATGGACCTGGGCTTCAACGCCGTCCGCCTGCCCTGGAGCGACGCGATGCTGGAGCCGGGGCGCATCCCCTCCACCATCGATTACAGCCTGAACCCCGACCTTGCCGGCCTGACGCCCTTGCAGATCATCGACCGGATCGTCGACCACGCCGGGCAGATCGGCATGCGCGTCATCCTCGACCACCACCGCAGCGGCGTGGGCAGCGGGCCCAACGAGAACGGCCTGTGGTACACCGACCAGTATCCCGAGGCGACGCTGATCGCCAACTGGCAAATGCTGGCGGCGCGCTACGCCGGCAACCCGACGGTCGCCGGCTTCGACCTGCACAACGAGCCGCACGGGCCCGCCACCTGGGGCACCGGCGCCGCCACCGACTGGGACGCGGCGGCCGAGCGCATCGGCAACGCCGTGCTGGCCGTCAACCCCAACGCCCTGATCATCGTCGAGGGCGGCGAGACGGTGAACGGGTCGTGGTACTGGTGGGGCGGCAACCTGACGGGCGTGCGGGCGCACCCGGTGGATCTGGCGGTGCCGGGCAAGCTGGTCTATTCGACGCACGACTACAGCCCGTCGATGCAGCCCCTGCCCTGGTTCGCCGCGGCCGACTTTCCGAACAACATGCCGGCCAAGTGGACGGAGGCGTGGGGCCACCTGTTCGCCGGCAACACCGCGCCCGTGCTGGTCGGCGAGTTCGGCACGCGGCTGGAGACCGCCGCCGACCAGCTCTGGCTGGGCAAGTTCGTGCAGTACCTGAACGGCGACCTGACGGGCGACGGGCTGAGCGACCTGCGCGCCGGGGAGCAGGGCATAAGCTGGACCTTCTGGTCGTGGAACCCGACGAGTTGGGACACCGGCGGCGTCCTGGGCGCCGACTGGATGAGCGTCAGCCATGCCAAGATCGACGCGCTGAAGCCGGCCATGTATCAGGACGCGTCGGCGGCGCCGGTGGTGGGCGCATTCGGCGACACGGACGACCGCTTCGGCGGCTCGCGCTTCGACGACGTGCTGATGGGCATGGGCGGCGCGGACACGCTGTCGGGCGGCGACGGCGGCGACGTGCTGTACGGCAACCTCGGCAACGACGCGCTGTGGGGCAACTTGGGGGCCGACACACTGTTCGGCGGACAGGGCGGCGACGCCGTGCGCGGCGGCCTGGGCGACGACGCGCTGTACGGCAACCTGGCCGGCGACACGCTGCATGGCGACGACGGGGCGGACACACTGTTCGGCGGACAGGGGGACGACGTGCTGTACGGCGGCTTCGGCGCCGACGCGCTGTTCGGCAACCTGGGCAACGACGCGCTGTGGGGCGGCGCCGGGGCCGACCTGTTCGTGCTGGCCGGCACCAGCGGGGCGGACCGCGTCATGGATTTCCGGGCCGCCGAGGGCGACCGGCTGCGCATCGCGCCCGCCGTCCAGCCCGCGATCGGCCAGGGAGCGGAGGGAGCGATCCTCGATTTCGGCGGCGGCAACCGCGTCACCCTGGTCGGCGTCGCCGCCAACACGGTGACGGCGGACCTGTTCGTATGACGAAGCGGCGGACGTTGGGTTTTCGCTGGCGCTCAACCCAACCTACAGCCTCAGGCCATCGCGCGCAGGCGGTCGGCCGCCTCCCCCGTGTCGATGCGGCGATAGACGGCCTGCACGAGGCTGAACAGCCCGAAGGCGATGAGGCCGGCGGCAACGAGGCCGAGCAGCCAGGGGCCGTAGGATTGCTCCTGCACCGTGCGCAGGGCCTTGACGATGCCGCCGGATTCCGAGGAGTCGCCGTGCCACGCGGCGTGGATGAAGAAGGCGCCGACCAGCGCGAACACCACGCCCTTGGCCGTCAGGCCGACCCGCCCGATGGTGCAGACGACGCCGTGCCTGTCGGTGCTCAAGGCGAGGTGGCGGCGGAAGCTGGCCTTGTAGGCCTTGACGAAGTGCGCGATCGCCGCCCCGGCGATGGCGGCCCCGACCGCGGCCACCAGATATTGGCCGGCCGGCATGGCCATCAGCCAGACGGTCCAGTCGCGCGCCGCCGTCTCGCCGTCGTTGCCGCCGCCCCGCCCGGCCAGCAGGCCCACGGCGAACACGGCCAGCGCGGCGTGCACGATGCCGGTGACCACCTGACCGCCCCGGATCGCCAAACCCTTCCACGAGGTGCCGTGCCGGTCGACGTCCAGCGCCCCCTGGATGATCCGCCACAGCGCGTAGCCGGCGAGGCCGAGCGCCACGAGGCCGATCAGGACCGCGCCGAACGGATGGTGAAACAGCTCGACCAGCGCGCCCTTGGTGTCGGTCAGCCGGCCACCGTCGCGCGCGGCGGTCAGTGCGAACCAGCCGACGATCAGATAGACCAGACCGCGCGCGGCGTAGCCGAGACGCGCCAGCCCTTCGAGTTCCGACAAGGTGTCTCGCGTGTTCATGGTCCCCTCCGCAGAGGGAAACGCCGCCCCGCGCGGCCGGTTCCAGGGCCGGTGTCCGGTCAGAAGGCCGGGGTCACCGTCTTGGGCAGCAGCAGGACGTATTCACCGGCGCTTTTCATCACGCCGGCCCGCTGTTCGGCGTCGGGGCCGTGCCCCCAGAAGACGTCGCCGCGCACTGGGCCGCGGATCGCCCCGCCGGTGTCCTGCGCGACCAGCAGCCGGCGCAGGCGCCGCGTGCCGTCCAGCGGGTCCTCGGCGTCGAGCCAGACCGGCGCCCCGTACGGCATGAACTTGGGATCCACGGCCAGCGAGCGGCCAGGGGTCAGCGCCACACCCTGCGCGCCGTTCGGCCCGTCCCCCTTCAGCTCCTGGAAGAAGACGTAGGAGGGGTTGCGGTTCATCAACCCGGCGGCCTGGTCGGGGTTGGCCAGCAGCCAGGCGCGGATGGTCTGCAACGAGACCTCCTCGCGCTTCAGCGCGCCGCGCTCGATCAGCTCCTTGCCGATGGCGACGTACTTGTGGCCGTTCTGCCCGGCGTAGCCGACGCGCGCCACCCCGCCGTCCGGCAGCGCGACGCGGCCGGAGCCCTGGATCTGCAGGAAGAAGGCGCCGATCGGGTCGTCCACCCACAGCAGCTCCAGCCCCTTGCCGCGCAGCGCGCCGGCCTCGATCGCCGCGCGGTCCTCGTAGGGCTTGAGGCGGCCGTCGATCACCCGGCCGGCGATGCGCTCGCCACGCCAGCGCTCGGCGAACTCGCCCAGGTCGACCATGACGAGGTCGGCGGGCCGCTTGTAGAGCGGCACCGGAAAGGCGGCGTCCGGCCGGCGCGAGCCCTTCAGCTCCGGCTCGTAATAGCCGGTGAAGAGGCCCTTGCGGGTGCCGTTGTTGCCGGCAGCGTAGGGGGTGAACCACGTTTCGAAGAAGGCGCGGGCCCTTGCGTCTTTATCCGGGGCGTCTTTATCCGGACCGTCGTCGCCGTCCGGCAGCGCCGCCAGCTCGGCGCAGGCCGGCGCCCAGTCGGCGACCGTGCCGCCCACGCCGCCGGGGCCCACCGGCTTGTCGGCCGGCTGGCCCTTGAGCCGGGCGCAGGAGCGCCGCAGGGCGGGCACCGCCTCGGCGACGCGGTCTTCGGCCCAGCCGGGAAGGTCCCGGAAGGCGACGGGGGCGAGGGTCAGGCGGTCGGGCGGTGGCGGCGGTTGCTCGCTCTTGCGCTCCTCGCCGCAGGAGGCCAGCAGCATGACGGCGAGCACCGCGCCCGGAAGCGGGAACCGGATCAATTCGGCGTGCGGGTTTCGACCAGGGACCAGTTCGGGTTGTTCGACCGCGTGTTGCGGGCAAACGTCCAGATGTCGACCACCTCGACCACCTCGTCCGGGTTGCCGTCCACCACGGCGCCCTGGGCGTCGCGGGTGACGTTCATCTGGTCGGACACGAACTTCACGGTGACGAAGGCGGTGCGGCCTTCGAGCCGCGCCTCGATCACGTCGGCGTCGCGGACCCGCTCGATGCGGGTCTCCAGCGTCTCGCCGGCCTTCTGGCGGTCATGGATGGCGCGGGCAAAGCTGTCGTACACGTCGTCGGCCAGCAGCGGCCGCAGCGTGGCGGTGTCGCCCTGGGCGAACGTCTCGACCACCATCTGAAAGGCGGCGCGGGCGCCCTGGAGGAAATGCTTCTCGTCGAAGGACGGATCGGCGCCGCGGATCTGCGCGATCGCCGCGGCGAGCGACATCGGCTCGTCGGGGGAGGGCTGCGCCTCGACCCGGTCGCGGCCGGGCAGCGGAACGACGTTGTCCGGCTTGCCGGCGGCGGTGGCCGGCGGCGTGAACGGGTTGGGCCGCGGGCGCTCCTCGCCGTTGCGGCGGCCGAGCACGCTGCGCAGCCGGTACACGAGAAACGCCGCGATCATCGCGAAGATGACGATCTCGATAAACACGAATCCTTCACCCATCGCGCTAATTCCTGAGGGTTGGGTCTGGACCGTCACGCTTGCGGGCATTAAGTCTAGCCGATAGCTGCTCGCCGGACGGGGTCGCCCGGACGGATCCATTGGCGACGCACTGGTCTACATAGGGCCTTCACCGCGAAAGAGCAAGGATGGGCAAGGCACTTCTATGGTTTCTCCTGCTTTTGCCGGTGCTGGAGATCGCCATCTTCATCGAGGTGGGCTCGCGCATCGGCGCCGGGGCCACCGTGGCGCTGATCGTGCTGGCCGCGGTGCTGGGCGTGCTGCTGCTGCGCCGGCAGGGGCTGAGCGTGGTGCGCAAGGCGCAGATGGCGGCGGACCGCGGCGAACTGCCGGTCGGCGCCGTGTTCGAGGGGTTCTGCGTGGCGGTCGGCGGCATCCTGCTGATCATCCCCGGATTCCTGACCGACGCCGTCGCGGTGCTCCTGTTGATCCCGCCGCTGCGCAACGCGCTGGGCCTGTGGCTGTTCGAGAGGATGCGGCGCAAGGGCGGGCTGCACGTCTGGATGAACGGGCGCGCGGTCGACCCGCGCCACCCGTCCCCGCGCCCGCCGCCCCGGCCGCCCGGTGCGCCCGGCGAGGTCATCGACGTCGACTACCGCGAGGTCGATCCGCCCGGCGGGACGGACGCCGACGCGCCCAGGCTGGAAGAATCCCGGTGGGGCCCGAAGGACCCCCGGCCATGACGGCGGCGCCGGCACGGTTGTCGGCGCGGACGATCCGTGCTAGCCAGCGCGGTTGAGAAAACCCCCAGGAAGGCCGCACACGGCCAGGAGTTCGTTCATGTCCGATCAGGTGGTCAATGGTGAGGACCAGGGCGGCGCACAGGCGCTGCCGCTGCACGTGCTCGCGCAATACGTCAAGGACCTCTCCTTCGAGAACCCCAACGCGCCGCAGAGCCTGCTGCCCGGCCAGCCGCAGCCGCAGGTGAACATCGGCGTGGACGTGCAGGCCCGCCTCGCCGCCGACGAGGTGTACGAGGTGGCCCTGCATCTGCGTTGCGAGGCCAAGCAGGGCGAGACCGTCGCCTTCCTGGTGGAGCTGGCCTACGCCGGACTGTTCCAGCTTCCCGGCCTCGCCGAGGAGCATCATCGCCCGGTGCTGATGATCGAAGGCGCGCGGATGCTGTTCCCGTTCGCCCGCGCCATCGTCGCCGAGGCGACCCGCGAGGGCGGCTACCCGCCGCTGATGATCAACCCGATCGACTTCGCCGACCTCTACCGCCGCCAGCTCGGCGCCCAGGCCGAGCAGCAGGCGCAGGCCCCGCAGGGCGGCCAGCCGCCGTTCTGATCCCCGGCGGGACGGTCCGGACACAAAAAACGCGAGGGTCCCGGCCCTCGCGTTTTTTATTTCGGCTCAGTGGGTTATGGCAGGGGACACATCGGTGCGCGGAAAGTCCTTGCCGACGAACAGCAAGGGGCAGTCTCGTTCCTGCGCCAATGCATAGGCGAAGCAATCGCCATAGTTCAGGGACGCCGCGTGAACGCCCTTGCCCCAGCGGGCGTAGGCATCGGCCACACGCCGCGCCGCGGCGGACGTGACCGCCACGACGTCCAGGCCGAGCCCATCGACCAAACGTTCCAATTCCGCACGCACGCCGCGCCGTTCGGCGACGATCAGCGCCTCGGCCAGCGTACCGGCGGAAATGGCCACGTCGGACGTCGATTCCAGGCAGGTCATGCAGGCGTTGGCCGACGGCTCGTCCAGAATGATGGCCATCAACGCCGAGGTGTCGACGGCGATCACGCCGGGAGCCCGGAATCGTCGTACAGGAAATCCTGGCTGCGCGCGGCATCAGGCCCGGCAGTTGCCTTGGCGCGGCCGGCGGCGCGGACCTCCTCCATCAGCGACCGTCGCGACGCGGCGGAGGAACGCGCGATGACGGGGACCAGCCGGACGACGCCGTGCCCGTGCCGGGTCAGAACGACCTCCTCCCCGGCTTCCGCCCGCCGTACCAGTTCGGTGAGTTGGGCCTTGGCCTCGGTAACCGACACGTTCATGTCCGTCCTCGCACGATCGATGAACCGCCCAAAAATGGTCCAGACGATGGTCCATGTCAACAGCAGGTGCCGGGGGATTTTCATTTCGGTAAGAGAACGTTCTGAAATAGGAACGTTTTCTAACCCCTCCCCTGCCTCCGGCGGGGAAGGGAGGGGCCCAGCCGAAGGCTGGGAGGGTGGGGCAAGTTGTTCGCGAGGATCAGCGGCTCGACGCCTGCCATATAGGCCGTTGCCCCCACCCTTCCCACTTCGTGGGCCCCTTCCCTCCCCCTGCGGAGCAGGGGGAGGGAGAAAATAACTACTGGTTCATCGACTCGAAGAAGTCGGAATTGCTCTTGGTGTATTTCAGCTTGTCCGTCAGGAAGTCGATCGCGTCGGTAATGCCCATCGGCATGAGGATGCGGCGCAGGATCCACATCTTCGAGATGGTGCCCTTGTCGACCAGCAGCTCTTCCTTGCGGGTGCCGGACTTGGACACGTCGATGGCCGGGAAGGTGCGCTTGTCGGAGAGCTTGCGGTCCAGGACGATTTCCGAGTTGCCGGTGCCCTTGAACTCTTCGAAGATCACCTCGTCCATGCGGCTGCCGGTGTCGATCAGCGCGGTCGCGATGATGGTCAGCGAGCCGCCTTCCTCGATGTTGCGGGCGGCGCCGAAGAAGCGCTTCGGGCGCTGCAGTGCGTTGGCGTCGACACCGCCGGTCAGAACCTTGCCCGAGCTGGGCACGACGGTGTTGTAGGCGCGCGCCAGACGGGTGATGGAGTCCAGCAGGATCACCACGTCGCGCTTGTGCTCGACCAGCCGCTTGGCCTTCTCGATCACCATCTCGGCGACCTGCACGTGGCGGACGGCCGGCTCATCGAAGGTCGAGCTGATGACTTCGCCGCGCACGCTGCGCGCCATGTCCGTCACCTCTTCCGGCCGCTCGTCGATGAGCAGCACGATCAGGTAGGCTTCCGGGTGGTTGGTGGCGATCGAGTGGGCGATGTTCTGCAGCATCACCGTCTTGCCGGTGCGCGGCGGCGCCACGATCAGGCCGCGCTGGCCTTTGCCGAGCGGCGCCACGAGGTCGATGATGCGGCCAGTGTAGTTCTTCTTGGTCGGGTCCTCGACTTCCATGCGCAGGCGCTCGTCCGGATAGAGCGGCGTCAGGTTGTCGAAGTTGATGCGGTGGCGCACCTTCTCCGGCGCGTCGAAGTTGATGGTGTTGACCTTGAGCAGCGCGAAGTAACGCTCGCCGTCCTTGGGCGAGCGGATCTGCCCTTCCACCGTGTCGCCGGTGCGCAGGCCGAAGCGGCGCACCTGGCTGGGGCTCACATAGATGTCGTCGGGACCGGGCAGGTAGTTCGCCTCCGGCGAGCGCAGGAAGCCGAAGCCGTCCTGCAGCACCTCCAGCACACCATCACCGTAGATCGCAACGTCGTTCTCCGCCAGCTGCTTGAGGATGGCGAACATCATGTCCTGCTTGCGCAGGGTGGACGCGTTCTCGATCTGCAGCTCTTCCGCGAACGCGAGGAGCTCAGGGGGGCTCTTGCACTTCAACTCTTGGAGATTCATCGGTGGCCTGCGGGCATAGGATCGGCTTGGGGGATAGGCATAGGAGAGTTGGTTGGAGCCCCGAGCCAACGGCGGGAGCCGCGGATGGGGATCGGATCGGCGATGACGGTCGGCGGAGGCCGCTGGTCGCCATGCCCGGCACAAAGGCGGGGGCCGGGACATCGGATATGGAGGTGCGTCCCGCGGAGTCATGGACCCCGTGGTAAGACATGGGTATCGGATCGCCGCCTGCAAGTCAAACGAAAGCGCAAGCACGGGCGCGTGTGATGCGACTCACTTTGTCGCAGGAGGTGGAAGGAGCGCGCTATCATGCCGAGGTACGAGTCTCCCTCCCCGTCCCCATGCGGTCCCCCCATGCACGCCACCGCCCACCGCCCGCCCGAACAGACACGCCCGCAGGAGCGCCAGCCGACGGCATGGCACGCGCACAGCCCGGCCGAGGCGACGGCGGTGCTGGACAGCCCGGACGCCGGCCTCTCGGCCGCCGAGGTCGAGGCCCGCCGCCGCCGCTTCGGCCCCAACCGGCTGACCCCGCCCAAGCGCCGGCCGCCGCTGATGCGCCTGCTGGCGCAGTTCAACGACGTGCTGATCCACGTCCTGCTGGCCGCCGGGGCGCTGACGCTGCTGCTCGGCCACTGGACGGATTCGGCGGTGATCGCCGGCGTGGTGGTGATCAACGCGCTGATCGGCTTCATCCAGGAGGGCAAGGCCGAGCAGGCGCTGGAATCCATCCGCAGCATGCTGGCGCCGCACGCCACCGTGCTGCGCGAGGGGCGCCACGCCACCATCCCGGCCGAGGAGCTGGTGCCCGGCGACCGCGTCGCCCTGGCGTCGGGAGACCGCGTGCCGGCCGACCTGCGCATCGTGCACGCCAAGGGCCTGCGCATCCAGGAGGCGGCGCTGACCGGCGAATCGGTGCCCGTGGGCAAGGAGCCCCACCCGGTGCCGGCCGAAGCCGGTCTGGCCGACCGCACCTCCATGGCCTATTCCGGCACCATGGTGGCCCAGGGCCAGGGGCACGGCGTGGTCGTCGCCACCGGCGACACGACGGAGATCGGCCGCATCGGCACGCTGCTGGCCGCGGTCGAGACGCTGACCACGCCGCTGCTGCGGCAGATGGCCGCCTTCGGCAAGGTGCTTAGCGTCGTCATCGTCGGTCTGGCGCTGGCGACCTTCGCCTACGGCACGCTGGTGATGGGGGAGCCGTGGCCGGACATGGTGCTGGCCGCCGTCGGTCTGGCGGTCGCCGCCATCCCCGAGGGGCTGCCGGCGGTGATGACGATCACGCTGGCCATCGGGGTCACCCGCATGGCGCGGCGCAACGCCATCATCCGGCGCCTGCCGGCGGTGGAGACGCTGGGCTCGGTCGGGGTCATCTGCTCCGACAAGACGGGGACGCTGACGCGCAACGAGCTGACCGTGCAGACGGTCGCCACGGCGGACGCCACCTACACCGTCACCGGCATCGGCTATGCGCCCGAGGGCGGGTTCGTGCGCGACGGGCAGGCGGCGGCGGCGGACGGCGACGCGGTCCTGCTCGACCTCGCGCGGGTCTGCCTGCTGTGCAACGACGGCGACCTGCACCGCGACGCGGCCGGCGACTGGCAGGTCACCGGCGACCCGACGGACGGCGCGCTGCTGACGCTGGCGGCGAAGGCCGGGCTGGACCTCGCGGTCGAACGGCAGCGCCTGCCGCGGCGCGACGTCATCCCCTTCGAATCCGAGCACCAGATGATGGCGGCGCTGAACCGCCGGCCGGAAGACGGCGGCCTCATCACCGTCAAGGGCGCGCCGGAACGCATCCTGGCGCGTTGCGCCACCGTGCTGACGGCCGGCGGCCCGGCGCCCGTCGATGCCGCCGCGTGGCACGCGCGGGTCGAGGCGCTGGCGGCGGACGGGCAGCGCGTGCTCGCCATCGCCATGCGGCCGCTCGATGCGGACGGGCCGGACTCGCTGGCCATGGAGGATGTCGAGGGGCTGACCCTGCTCGGCCTGTGCGGTCTGATCGACCCGCCGCGCGAGGAGGCCGTCGCCGCCGTGCACGCCTGCCGGGCGGCCGGCATCGCCGTGAAGATGATCACCGGCGACCACGCCGTCACCGCGCGCGCCATCGGCCGCCGCTTCGGCCTGGGCGAGCGGGCGCTCACCGGCGCCGACCTCGACCGGCTGGACGACGACGCCCTGGTGACGACGGCCCAGGAGGCCGACGTCTTCGCCCGCACCACGCCCGAGCACAAGCTGCGCCTCGTCCGGGCGCTGCAGGCGGCGGGGCACACGGTCAGCATGACCGGCGACGGGGTGAACGACGCCCCGGCGCTGAAGCGCGCCGACGTCGGCGTCGCCATGGGCCGCATGGGGACGGAAGCCGCGCGCGAGGCCGCCGACATGGTGCTGGCCGACGACAACTTCGCCTCCATCGCCCACGCCGTGGAGGAGGGGCGCACCGTCTACGACAATCTGCGCAAGACCATCCTGTTCATGCTGCCGACGAACGGCGCGCAGGCGCTGGTCATCATGATCGCGGTGATGCTGGGCATGCAGCTGCCGATCACGCCGGTGCAGATCCTGTGGGTCAACATGGTCACCGCCGTGACCCTGGGTCTGGCGCTGGCCTTCGAGCCGCCGGAGCCCGGCGTCATGCGCCGGCCGCCGCGCGACCCGGCCGAACCGATCCTGCCCTGGTATCTGGTGATGCGCACGGCGGTGGTGATGGCCCTGCTGGTCGCGGCCAGCTTCGCCTTCTTCTTCCGCCACCTGGCCGCCAACGGCGACTTGGCGGAGGCGCGCACCGTGGCCGTCAACGCGCTGGTCGTCGGCGAGATCTTCTATCTGCTGAACGCGCGCGGCGTGCTGACGTCGGTGCTGAGCCTGCGCGGGATCTTCGGCAGCCGTCCGGTGTGGGTGTCGATCGGCTGCATGATCGTGCTGCAGCTGGCCTTCACCTACCTGCCGCTTCTGCAGACGTTGTTCGGCACGGTCGGCATCGCCGCCGCCGACTGGGCGGCGATGGCCGGCGCCGGCCTGCTCATCTTCCTGGTGATGGAGGGGGAGAAGGCCGTGGCGCGGCGGTGGGTGCGTAAAGCGTAGGAATGTTGGGTTTTCGGCTGACGCCTTAACCCAACCTACGACGGCATCGTAGGTTGGGTTGAGCGCAGCGAAAACCCAACGTCAAGCGCTCAGAACGGCTTGACGATGACGAAGATGACGATGCCGATCATCAGCAGGGTCGGCACCTCGTTCCAGATTCGGAAGAAGCGCTGCGGGTGGGTGTTGCGGTCTTCCTCGAACGCGCGGCGCCAGCGCGCCATCAGCATGTGCGAGACGGTGAGGACCGCCACGAACAGCAGCTTGGCATGCAGCCAGCCCTGCTGGAACCACTCCGGGATCAGGACCAGCATCCAGATGCCGAAGACGTAGGACGCGATCATCGCCGGGTTCATGATGGCGCGCAGCAGCCGGCGCTCCATCACCTTGAAGGTCTCCGACGGCTCCGATCCCGGCGCCGCGGCGGCGTGGTAGACGAACAGCCGCGGCAGGTAGAGCAGCCCCGCCATCCAGGCGATGATGCTGATGACGTGCAGCGCCTTGACCCATTCGTAGGCCATGGGATCCCTTCTCCGGTTCTGAAGCTCGACCTTGGCTTATGTAGCGCGCTGCGGGCAGCCGGCAAAGCCGGACAGGCACAGCCGGCCGCCGCTCTGCGAGCACATGAAGCGGTCGCACGCCGCCGCCTGCCGCACCAGCCGCGCCAGCCCGTCGATGAAGGCCGGGGTGGTGCCCACCGTCGGCACGCGGGCGAAGAACGGCACCCCCGCCTCGTGCGCCAGATGGCGGTACTCGACCTCGATCTCGACCAGCGTCTCGGAATGCTCGGACACGAAGGCCAGCGGCACGACGACGACCGGCACCCTGTCCTGCCCAGCGCGGCGGATCTCGGCGTCGGTGGAGGGGCCGATCCATTCCAGCGGGCCGACGCGGCTCTGGTAGCAGCTCACCCAGTCCAAGCCGTCGATGCCCAGCGCGGCGACGATCGCCTCGGCCGTGCGCTCGCACTGCCACTGGTAGGGGTCGCCCTTCTCGACGATCTTCTTCGGCAGGCCGTGCGCGGAGAACAGGACGCGCGGCCGCCCCTGCCCCGCCGCCTCGTCGTAGCGCGGCCGGATCAGCTCCGCCACCGCCGCCGTGAAGCCGGGCTCGGTCGGGTAGCAGCACACGACGCGGGCCGGCGCCGTCAGCCCCACGGCCGCCGCCGCCGCGTTCCACACCCGCAGGCTGGACGCCGTGGTGGTGGTCGACCATTGCGGATAGAGGGGCAGCAGGACGATCCGGTCGGGGTCGAAGGCCTTGACCGCCTTCGCCGCCTCGTCGCTCATCGGGTGCCAATAGCGCATGGCGATGAAGGCGCGCACCTCGCCCAGCTCGCCGCCGGTCAGCACCGCTTCCAGGGCGCGCGCCTGGGCCTGGGTGTTCTCAAGCAGCGGCGACTTGCCACCCAGTTCGGCGTAGATCGCCTGCGCCGGCTTCTCCCGCCGGCGCGAGATGAACTGCGCCAGCAGATAGCGGATCGGGTTCGGCGCGCCGATGATCGACGGGTCGTTGAACAGGTTGAAGAGGAAGGGGCGGACAGCGTCGGGGCTGTCGGGCCCGCCGAGGTTGAACAGGACGACGGCGGTGCGGGTCTGGGTGGGCGTGGTCAGCATGGTCCCGTAAACTGGAGCGCCCCTGGTCGTTCGTCCAGTGTCCGGCCTGCGTCAAAACGACAAGAGGCCGGAAAGAACAATGTTGGGTTTCAACCCAACCTACGACGCGTCCGTAGGTTGGGTTGAGCGTCAGCGAAAACCCAACGCCGGAGTCACGTCACGTCCGGCCAGGACTTCAGCAGGTGGGCGAGTTCGGCGACGTGCTCGGGCGGCGTGCTCTGGATGACGCCGTGGCCGAGGTTGAAGATGAACGGCCGGCCTGAGAACGCCTCCAGGATATCGATGGCGGCGTTGCGCAGCGCCTCGCCGCCCACCGCCAGCATGATGGGATCGAGGTTGCCCTGCACCGGCAGGCGCGGCTGCAGGGTCCGCGCCGCCCACACCGGCGGCACCGTGGTGTCCAGCCCGACGGCGTCGACGCCGGAATCGGCCACGTAATCCTCGTACAGCAGGCCGGCGGCGCGCGGGAATCCGATCACCGGCACGTTCGGGTGCTTTTCCTTGACCCGCGCCACGATGCGGCGCGTCGGCTCGATCACCCAGCGGCGGAAGGCGCCGGCCGGCAGCACGCCGGCCCAGCTGTCGAACAGCTGCACGACCTCGGCGCCCGCGTCGATCTGCGTGCAGAGATAATCCGACGTCGTCTCGACCAGCAGGTCGATGAGCTGGGCGAAGCCGGCCGGATCGCGGTAGGCGAAGCTCTTGACCGCGGCGAACTCCTTGGAACCGCTGCCCTCGACCATGTAGCAGGCGATGGTCCACGGCGCGCCGGCAAAGCCGATCAGCGTCACCTCCGGCGGCAGGGCGCCGCGCAGGCGCCGCACCGTCTCGTACACCGGCTCCAGATGCGCGTGGAAGCGGTCGGTGGACAGGCGGCTCAGCTCGGCGGCGCTGCGCACGGGATCGAGCTTGGGCCCCTCGCCTTCCAGGAACTCCAGCCGCTGGCCCAGCGCGTGCGGCACCACGAGGATGTCGGAGAACAGGATCGCCGCGTCCATCCGGTAGCGGCGGATCGGCTGCAGCGTCACCTCGACGGCGAAATCGGGATTGTAGCAAAGGTCGAGGAAGCTGCCGGCCTTGGCGCGCAGCTCCCGGTATTCGGGCAGGTAACGGCCGGCCTGACGCATCAGCCAGAACGGGGGGTGGGTGCAGGCCTCGCCCTTCAGGGCGGCGAGAAGCGGCTTACGAACGTCCGTCACCGGCGGCTATTCCCTTGTGGAAGCGATCGACCTCGCACGTTCTATCGCACCATTCACCGCCGACGGCGAGCAAAAGAGTCGCATCATCCCCGCTTTGCACAGGCTGGCGGCGAGGGAGCGTTCGGGACGACGGGAGACCCATCCCTCTACCTTTCTAAGATTTAGGATTTTTAGGATGGAGTGATAGTGGTGCTGTGGATAACGGTAATCCCATTCCGCCCCGGATTCATCCACAGGCCGGACCCGCGCCGGACCCGGTGTGCCGCCGGTGTGGAGCAAATCGGGGACTATCGGGGCGAACGGCGGAAATGCTAAAAGCGGAGGGTCTGGGAGTAGCCTGGGAGTCACGGGGATAACCTGCAGGCCAGCCGAACTGTTCCCATCTTCCGGTGCGTGCGGAGGACTCCGCCCCCATGGTGGCGGCGAGGGGGGCAAGCCGCCCGGTCTCCGGGGACAAGTTTCGGCCGCCGAGCTTATCCACAGGCAATCGTCCGATTCCTCCACAGGATGTTGGGGACAATGAAAGACTTCCACCTACATCTGGTCTCCGACGCGACGGGCGAGACCATCAACAGCGTGGCGCGGGCCTGCGTGATCCAATTCGACCAGGTGCGCCCGATCGAGCACTTCTGGAACCTCGTGCGCACCGACCGCCAGCTCGACCTGGTGCTGGAGGCGATCCGCGAGCATCCGGGGCTGGTCATGTTCACGCTGGTGGACGAGGGGCTGCGCCGCCGCCTGCAGGACTTCTGCCGCGAGGTGCAGGTGCCCTGCATCCCCGTGCTGGACCCGCTGATCAACGCGCTGGCCGCCTATCTGGGGCTCGAGTCGCAGCGCCAGCCCGGCCGCCAGCACGCGCTGGACGCCGAGTATTTCGGGCGCATGGACGCCATGGAGTTCGCGCTGTCGCACGACGACGGCCAGTCCTCGTGGGACCTGCACGAGGCCGACGTGCTGCTGATGGGCGTGTCGCGCACCTCGAAGACACCGACCTGCATCTATCTGGCGAATCGCGGCATCAAGGCGGCCAACATCCCCATCGTGCCCGGCTGCCCCCTGCCCCCGGAGCTTGAGAAGATCCGCCGGCCGCTGATCGTCGGCCTGACCAAGGACCCCGACCGGCTGATCCAGATCCGCCGCAACCGTCTGAAGCTGCTGAACCAGAACGAAAGCTCGACCTATGTCGATCCGGAGGAGGTGCGGCGCGAGGTGGCGGAGGCCCGGCGGATGTTCAGCCGCAACGGCTGGCCGGTCATCGACGTGAGCCGCCGGTCCATCGAGGAGACGGCGGCCGAGATCATGATGCTGCTGGCCCGCCGCCAGTCGGGAGGCCAATCCGGCGGCGGAGCGGGCTCGTGAGCGCCGGCGGACCGCGCCTGATCCTGGCGTCGGGGTCCAAGGCCCGCGCGGCCATGCTGGAGGGTGCCGGCGTCGCCGTGGCGCGTGACCCCGCCGACGTGGACGAAGACGCCCTGAAGCACTCCTGCCGGGCGCGGGGCGCCGGCGTGGAGGCGACGGCCGAGGCGCTGGCCGAGGCGAAGGCGCGGCACGTGGCGTGCCGGCATCCGGGCGACTTCGTGCTGGGCGCCGATCAGATGCTGGATTGCGGCGGCGTCTGGTTCGACAAGCCGGGCGACCGCGACGGCGCGCGCGCCCAGCTGTGCGACCTGCGCGGGCGCACGCACCGGCTGGTCAGCGCCGCGGTGATCGTGCGCGACGGCGAACGGCTGTGGCAGCACACCGACGACGCGCGCCTGACCATGCGGCCGTTCAGCGACGCCTTCTTGGACCGCTACCTGGACGCCTGCGGCGAGGCGGTGCTGCACTCGGTCGGGGCGTACCATCTGGAAGGTTTTGGGGCGCAGCTCTTCGATCGGGTGGACGGCGACTTCTTCACCATCCTCGGGCTGCCGCTGCTGCCGGTGCTCGGGTTCCTGCGCGACCATGGGATTCTGACGGAATGATCATCAGCGGCAAGGCCAAGGTGGCCGGCGTCATGGGTTGGCCGGTCGGGCATTCACGCTCGCCCCGACTGCACGGCTTCTGGCTGGAGCGCTATGGCATCGACGGCGCCTATGTGCCGCTGTCCGTTCCGCCGGAGCGCGCGGCGGAGGCGATCCGCGCCCTGCCCGCGCTGGGCCTGCGCGGCTGCAACGTCACCGTGCCGCACAAGGAGGTCGCGGCGGCGACCGTCGACCACCTGGACGACTCGGCCCGGCGCGTCGGCGCGGTGAACACCATCGTCGTGCGCGACGACGGCAGTCTGGAGGGGCGCAACACCGACGGCTTCGGCTTCGTGGAGAACCTGCGCGCGGGCGCGCCGGGCTGGCG
>DASWVP010000320.1:0-5074 GCA_036401175.1 Azospirillum sp.
CGGCCCAGCAGCAGGGCGGCCCGCGCCGTCGCGCCGCGCTGGCCTTCCAGGACGCCCAGCAGGTGCAGCGCCTGCGCCGCCGCCGGCTCCGCCGCCAGGGCGCGGCGGTACAGCCGCTCCGCCTCGGACGTGCGGCCGGCTATATGATGGTTGACGGCGGCGTCGAGAACTTCCACGAGTGTCGCCATTCGCCCTGTCTACACTGCGGTCCTGAGCGAAGCGAGGACAACCATGGACGACGACCGGCTGCCGACCGAGCTGTGGGTGATGGCACACGTCCGCGCCGCCGACGCCCAGGGCGTTTCGATGACCGTGGCGCGCAAGGGCGACCGCTCGCGCGGGACCGTGCTGCTCAAGGTCAACCGGCTGGACGGCCGCTTCGCGGTGCTGTCCCAGGCGCGCCGCGACGAGCGTCTGGTGTGGTCGCGCGCCACCGGCGCGGACCCGGTCGACGAGGCGGCGGCCGACGCCTACATCGCCCGCCAGCTCAAGTACGATCCCGACCTCTGGGTGGTCGAGGTGGAGGACCGCCAGGGCCGGCCCTGGTTCGAGGGCACGGTGGTGTAGGCTTGGCGATGGGTGTTGGGCCGCGCTACGCTTGGCACCGACCTACGAACCTCGATGGTGGTGGAAGGCGTGGCAATGACGATCGATTATCCCAGGGATTTCGTGGGCTATGGCGCCCATCCGCCCAAGGCCGACTGGCCGGGCGCGGCGCGCATCGCGGTGCAGTTCGTCCTCAACTACGAGGAGGGGGCGGAGAACACCATCCTGAACGGCGACGCCGCGTCGGAAGCCTTCCTGTCGGAGATCGTCGCCGCGCAGCCGTTGCCGGGCGTGCGCAACATCTGCATGGAATCGCTGTACGACTATGGCGCGCGGGTCGGCGTGTGGCGCCTGCTGCGGCTGTTCGAGCGCAAGCGCATCCCGCTCACCGTCTTCGCCGTGGCGCTGGCGGCCGAGCGCAACCCGCAGGTCATCCGCGCCATGGTCGAGGCCGGGCACGAGATCGCCAGCCACGGCTACCGCTGGATCAATTACCAGTACATGGGCGAGGAGGACGAGCGCGCCCACATCCGCAAGGCCGTGGAAATCCTGGAACAGGTGAGCGGCAGCCGGCCGCTGGGCTGGTACACCGGGCGCATCAGCCCGAACACCCGGCGGCTGGTGGCGGAGTTCGGCGGCTTCCTCTACGACGCCGACGCCTACGACGACGAACTGCCGTACTGGCAACTGGTGGCCGGCAAGCCGGAACTGATCGTGCCCTACACGCTGGACGCCAACGACATGCGCTTTGCAACCCCGCAGGGATTCAACAGCGGCGAGCAGTTCTTCGCCTATCTGAAGGACAGCTTCGACACCCTCTACGCCGAGGGGGCGGAGACGCCGCGCATGCTGTCGGTCGGGCTGCACTGCCGCCTTGCCGGCCGGCCGGGGCGGGCGGCGGCGCTGGCGCGCTTCCTCGACTACGCCGCGTCGCACGAGGGCGTGTGGTTCTGCCGCCGCGTCGACATCGCCCGCCACTGGCGCGAGCGGCACCCCTATCAGCCGTCAGCAGCGTGACGCGGCAAATGGGCGGTGCGCAACGGACGGATGGGCGCTATCGTGCGTGGCCGCACTGCCGAAGGGGTTGTTCGTGATCGGGCGCGTCGCACCGTACTGCATCGCCGCGGCGCTGTCGCTGGCGGCCGCCGGCGCCTTCCTGGCGCTCGACGGGCTCGTGCGCCAGGGGCACGAGCAGGCGGTGCGCGGTGACATCCAGAGCCGGCTCGTCGTCGTCCGCTCGCGGCTGGAGGGAACGCTCAACACCTCGCTGCTGGCGTCGCGCGGGATCGTCGCGTTCCTGCAGATGCGCGGCGACCTCGATGCCGGGCTGTTCGGCCACCTCGCCGAACAGCTGCTGCACGACCAGCGCCACATCCGCAACATCGGCGTGGTGCGCGACGCGCGGATCATGCTGGCCCATCCGGAACAGGCGGTGGTCGGCACCGATCTCAACAACTTCCCGGCGCAGCTGGACGCCATGCGGCGCGCCATCGAGACCCGCGGGCCGATCGTCACCGGGCCCACGCCGCTTGCCCAGGGCGGTCTGGGCATCATCGGCCGGGTACCGGTGTTCGGCCGCGCCTCCACCGGCGATGGCGACCGCTACATCGCGCAGATCTCCATGGCCATCGACGTCCAGGCGCTGCTCGACGCGGCCGGCGTCACTCCGGCGGCGCTGCCGGTCGATCTGGCCATCCGCGGCGTCGACGCCGCCGGGCGGGCGCTGCCGGCGTTCTACGGTCCGCCGGCCCTGTTCGACGGGGCGGCGGTGCGCACGGAGGTGGTCTTCCCCGGCGGCCACTGGCAAATGGCGGCGGTGCCCCGGGGTGGCTGGAACGGCATGACGGACGGCCTGACGGTGCAGCGCGCGCTGGGCCTTTCCGTGCTGGCGCTGCTGTGGGCGGCGCTGTTCTACGGCGCCCGGCGGGCCTGTGCGTTGCGCGACCTGAACGCCACGCTGGAGCGCAAGGTGGAGGAGCGCACGCAGGCGCTCGCCGCGACCACCGCCGACCTGCTGGCGGCCAAGGAGTCCGCCGAGACCGCCAGCAAGGCCAAGTCGATGTTCCTGGCACACATGAGCCACGAGTTGCGCACGCCGCTCAACGCCATCATCGGCTATGCCGACGCCATGCGTTTCGGTCTGCTGGGCGAAAAGCTGTCGGACTACACCAACGCCCGGCTGGCCGACATCAGCCGCTCCGGCCAGTTCCTGCACGAGCTGATCGACGAGATCCTGGACCTGGCGAAGGTGGAGGCCGGCAAGCTCGATCTGGAGGAGGAGACCGGGCCGCTCGACGACCTCGTCCAGGAGGCCGTCGAGGTGGCCGGGGCGCAGACCGCCGCCGCCGGGGTGCGCATCGCCGGCGACCTGCCCGCCGGCCTGCCACGGCTGCGCATGGACCGCCGGCGGGTGCTTCAGGTGCTGCTGAACCTGCTGGCGAACGCGGTGAAGTTCACGCCGGAAGGCGGCCGCATCACCGTCACCGCGCGCCTGGAGGTGGACGGCGGTCTGGCGGTGACCGTCGCCGACACGGGAATCGGCATCGCCGCCGAGGACATCCCGCTGATCCTGGAGCCCTTCGGGCAGGTGCGCAGCGCGTTCCAGCGCAACCACGCCGGTACCGGCCTGGGGCTGCCGCTGTCGCGGCGGCTGATGGAGGCGCACGGCGGCACGCTGGAGATCGACAGCACGCCCGGCGAAGGCACGCGCATCACCCTGCGCTTCCCGGCCGAACGCGTTCAGCCCCGCTCCCCCGGCGCCGTGCCGGGGGACGTGAGTCGGGCCGTCGAATCGGAACGCTGACGGCCGGAGCCCGTCAGCGCGGCGTCATCGGGCGGATGGGGCGACGCTCGACGATGGGCGCCGGGCGGTTGCCGTACAGGCCGCCGCTGCCGGTGCGCGGGCCGCCCGGCGAGCGCGGGCCGGACGGCGGGCCGTCGAGCGAGGCCGAGAACGGCCGCAACTCGAAGATCCGCTTGTCTTCCGGCAGGCTCTCGGCCAGCACGACCACGGAGTTGAGCGACAGCTTCCCCTCGGCGCCGGGGCCGCGGAAGGGCTGCAGTCGGCCGGCATCGATATGGGCTTGCACCTCGTCTTCGGTGCACAGGAGCCACCGGGCGGCCTCGGCGATGCTGAGGGGCTGGTCACGCATGATTCATGTCTTCCCACTGACTGCGGGTCACTATGGCGACTTCGGCGTCCGTCAACAAGCGAAAGCCGCGCGCCGATCGCCGCCGGCCACGCTTGTCAGGCGTGCGCCGCCGTCGGATACTACCGGTCCTACCAAAGTATGGGCCAGACATGTCCTACCGCGTCCTGGTTGCGGACGACCATCCCCTGATGCGAACGGCCCTGCGGCAGACCATCGCCCAGGCGCTTGGCGATGCCGAGGTGCTGGAGGCCGCCCGCTTCGAGCAGATCGGCCCGGCGATCGAGCGTTCGGAGTGGATCGACCTGATCGTCCTCGACCTTCACATGCCCGGCATGAACGGCTTCATCGGCCTGATGATGCTGCGCTCCGATCATCCGGCGATCCCGGTTCTGGTGGTGTCCGCATCGGAGGACCACGCGACGATCCAGCGCGCCATCGACTATGGTGCGTCGGGATTCGTGCCGAAGTCGGCGCCCAACACCGGGATCGGCGAGGCGATTCGCGCCGTGCTGGACGGCGAGATCTGGATGCCCGCCGTCGAGGAGGTGGTGGAGGCCGGCGACGCGCTGCCCGCGCAGCGCGTCGCCACCCTCACGCCCAAGGAACTGCGCGTGCTGGCCGGCATCGCCGAGGGCAAGCTGAACAAGCAGATCGCCTACGAGATGAACATCGCCGAGAAGACGGTGAAGGCGCACGTCACGACGATTCTGCGCAAGCTGGGCGTGCTCAGCCGCACGCAGGCGGCGGTGATCGCCAGCCAGCTCGCCCTCGCCCCGCCGCCGGTGGAATAGGGCGGGCGGGCGCGGGGCCGGCGCGCAGGATCCGGCGGCCGAGAAGCAGCAGCCCCGCACCCAGGTAGAGCAGCCCGCCGGGCACCCACATGACCAGCCCGGCGAGCTGCTGGTCTTCCAGCGGCGTCAGCCCCCAGGCCAGGGGGGCGGCGCCGTAGGCCGGGTACCAGGGGTTGGGCGCGAAGGTCATGAGCGCGCCGAGGAGCCCGGTGTGCAGCAGCGTGCCGAACACCGCCAGCACCCCCAGCGCACGCCCCGCCGGCGTGCCCCGGCCGTGCACCGCGCTCCACCAGAACAGCAGCGCCGTTCCCAGGAAGGTCAGGTGCTCCGCGTCGTGCACGAACCCGTCGCCGAGCGCCGCCTGATAGGGGGCCGGCGCGTGCCAGACCCAGATCGCCGCCGCCTGGAGCAGGAAGGCGACCAGCGGCCGGGTCAGCCACGACCAGAGCGCCGGCAGCGCGCCGGCCGTGTTCCACCGGCGCGCGAGGCGGCGGCCCCATCCGGCGGGAAGTCCGGCCAGCAGCGGCGGCAGCGGCGCCGCCGCCACGAACAGCGGTGCCGCCACCGCCATCAGCAGCATGTGCT
>DASWVP010000321.1:0-12878 GCA_036401175.1 Azospirillum sp.
GGCGAGGCCGGCGCCGACGTCGGCGTGCACGGTGAACAGCGGCAGGAAGCCGGCGACGTCGAACACCTCGCGCACCTGGGGCTGCGGGCCGGCCAGCGCCAGCGGCACACCCGCCGCCTTGGCCTGCTTGGCCGCCTTGAGGAAGGACCGCAGCCCGGCGCTGCTGATGTAGCCCAGCCCCGACAGGTCGACCAGCAGCGGCGCGCCCGTTCCCAGCGCGCCCAGCAGGCGGCGCTCCAGCTCCGCCGCGGTGCTGCCGTCGACCCGCCCGCCGACGCCGACGACGCTGACGCCCTGCTCTGTCCGTTCGGCGATCTCCATGCGCTCCTCTCCCCATTCCGGGCGGCCATCCGGCGGCCGCGTCCCGCCACACTGGCCGGGCACACCGGCCCCGTCAACCGGCGTGGCGGGCACTCCCGGCATCCGCGAATGGCGGGCGTGGAAGCTCAACCCGTGCTATGAAGGTCCGTGCTATGAAGGATGGGCCGACCGACCGGAACCCGCCATGACGCGCCTCGCCCCCGCCCTGCTGCTGGCCTCTCTCCTGGGCGCCGCGCCCGCGCACGCCGCCGCCCCCGTTTCCTACCGCGAGGATTTCGAGGCGTGGACGCCGTCGGAGTCGCCGGTGCAGCTCTGCCAGCGCCCCGAGAACGCCTTCGCCGTGAAAGAGGGCAAGGGGCGGGGCGGCAAGGCGCTGAACCTGGAGCTGCGGGGGCCGGGCGAGCCGCCGGTAAAGCCGGTGGCCGGTCCCGTGCCGTGGCGGGGCTGCCTGGACCCGTCCAATCCCACCGCCGAGTATGCGCAGCCGAACCGCGACCGCGCCGACGTGTGGGAGGCGGAATCCCTGCGCCTGCCCTTCGGCAGCGACGTCTGGTACGGCTTCAGCATGCGCATCGACGGCACGGTGCGGCCGGACGACGGCGTGCGCCTCGTCGTCGGCCAGTGGAAGGGCTGGGGCAACGCCAGCCCCTTCGTGGCGCAGCGCTTCAAGAACCGCCGGTTCCACATCACCATCCAGAACGACGCGCTGCCGGAGGACGGCGGCGGCGAGTGCCGCATCCTGCTGGCCTACCAGGGCGAGCCGGCGCCGCAGCCCGAGAGCTTCCGCCACACCACCAGGGAGACGACGGCCGAGCCCTGCGCCAGGGACGTGCGGGTGGAGCGCTTCGCCCCGCTGCCCGATCCCTTCGACCGGTGGGTCGACATGGTCTATCACATCAGGCCGTCGCTGGAGTCCGACGGCATCGTCGAGGTGTGGGCGGACGGCGTGCCCATCGCACGGGCCACCGGGCGCATCGGCCAGCGGCTGTTCGACGACGTGCAGTACTTCAACTTCGGCCCCTACCGCGACAAGGCCCCCTACGGCCTCACCGTCCACCTCGACGACCTCGCCCGCGGCCGCTCGTACGACGAGGTGGCGCCCAGGGGGCGGTAAAGGGCAGCATTTTTTACACGGATGCACACGGATTTTGCACGGATCGACACGGATCAAAAGGCAATCTCCCTTCATCCGTGTCCATCCGTGCGCCCGCGCAGCGGGCATCCGTGTGCATCCGTGTCCCCAACCCGCTTCCATACCAACCACGTCACCCGGAGTTCATGCCCGGCACGGGGCGGTAAGGCTTGCCGTTGGGGCGTCCGGGCCGGTATATGGTCCGCGCGCGCGACTTGAACCCCGGAGAAACCGATGATCCCCCGCTACACCCGCCCGGAAATGGCCCGCATCTGGGAGCCGGAGAACAAGTTCCGCATCTGGTTCGAGATCGAGGCGCACGCCTGCGACGCCCAGGCCGAACTGGGCGTCATCCCCAGGGAGGCCGCCAAGGCGGTGTGGGAGCGCGGCAAGTGGGAGATCGACCGCATCGACGAGATCGAGCGCGAGACCCGGCACGACGTCATCGCCTTCCTCACCAACCTCGCCGAATACGTCGGGCCCGAGGCGCGCTTCGTGCACCAGGGCATGACCTCGTCGGACGTGCTGGACACCTGTCTGGCCGTGCAGCTCAAACAGGCGACCGACCTGCTGCTGGCGGACCTGGACGGGCTGCTGGCCGCGCTGAAGCGCCGCGCGATCGAGCACAAGGACACCGTCACCATCGGCCGCAGCCACGGCATCCACGCCGAGCCGACGACTTTCGGCCTGAAGCTGGCCGGCCACTACGCCGCCTTCGCCCGTGGGCGCGAGCGTCTGGTGGCGGCACGCCGCGACATCGCCACCTGCGCCATTTCCGGCGCCGTCGGCACCTTCGCCAACATCGACCCGTTCGTCGAACAGTACGTCGCCGAGAAGATGGGGCTGAGCGTCGAGCCGCACTCGACCCAGGTCATCCCGCGCGACCGGCACGCCATGTACTTCTCGGTGCTGGGCGTCATCGCCTCGTCGCTGGAGAATCTGGCCGTGGAGGTCCGCCACCTGCAGCGCACCGAGGTGCGCGAGGCGGAGGAGTACTTCCACCCCGGCCAGAAGGGCTCCTCGGCCATGCCGCACAAGCGCAACCCCGTGCTGTCGGAGAACCTCACCGGTCTGGCGCGCATCGTCCGCGCGGCGGTGGTGCCGGCCCTGGAGAACGTGGCGCTGTGGCACGAGCGCGACATCTCGCACAGCTCGGTCGAGCGCATGATCGGCCCGGACGCCACGGTGACGCTGGACTTCGCCCTGGCGCGCGCCACCGGCATGATGGACAAGCTGGTCGTCTACCCCGACCGCATGAAAAAGAACCTGGAGGACCTGGGCGGGCTGGTCTTCTCGCAGCGCGTGCTGCTGGCCCTGACCCAGGCCGGCATGAGCCGCGAGGACGCCTATCTGGCCGTGCAGCGCAACGCCATGAAGGTGTGGGCGGAAGGCGGCAACCTGCTGGACAAGCTGCTGGCCGACGCCGACGTGACCGGCCACATCAGCCGCGAGGATCTGGCGCCCATGTTCAACATGGCCTACCACACCAAGCACGTGGACACGATCTTCCGCCGGGTCTTCGGCGAATGACCTAGGCCGGTTCGGGGCCCGCGCAAAGCGGGTAGCGCGAAAGCGGCATTGCACACGTCCGGTGGGGGCGCCAACTTACCCCCCTGGAACCTGTGCGTTCCGCCACGTGTTGGTCGTGTCATGAAGATTCTGATCATCGAGGACGAGGCGCTGATCGCGTTGGCGTATGCCGATGCGGTGGAGTGCGCGGGCTACACCGTCATCGGCATCTGCTGCAGCCTGGAACAGGCGCAGGAGCTGACCCGCGACGAACGGCCCGACCTTGCCCTGGTCGACCTGCGGCTGGGCCAGAAGCGCTGCGGCGCCAAGGTGGAGGCGTGGCTGCACGAAACCTACGGCACGACGGCCGTGTACATCACCGCCAACGTGGACTTCGCGCACACGTACCGCACCTACGGCATCGGCTATGTCGAGAAGCCGGTGGGGCCGGTGGCGCTGGTCGACGTGGTCGATTTCCTGGCCGCCGTGCACCGCGGCGAGCGCCTGCCCCCGACGCCCCGCTGCCTCACCCTGTTCGAGGACCGCATGGACGCCGTGCGCCGAAAGCGGCGCTCGCCCCCCACGCACGAACGCCGCGACGCGGCGATGGCGTGATTGCATTTCAGCCCCTCCCCCGCCTCCGGCGGGGGAGGGAGGGGCCCAAGCGAAGCTTGGGAGGGTGGGGGCAGCGGCCTCCCCGAGAAGCAGCGACCCGCTTTCTCCACCTGCCACAGAAGCCGCTGCCCCCACCCTTCCCACTTCGTGGGCCCCTTCCCTCCCCCTGCGGAGCAGGGGGAGGGACACGGTAGCCCACAAACGAAAAGGGCCCCGCACCGCGGGGCCCTTTCGTCGTTCGGCCAAGGCCGAAGGCGTTACGCCGCGTCGGCGGCGGCGACGCCCTTGTCCTTGAGGAGCTGCTGGAGCTCGCCGGCCTCGTACATCTCGCGCACGATGTCGCAGCCGCCGACCAGCTCGCCCTTGACGTAGAGCTGCGGGAAGGTCGGCCAGTTGGAAAAGTCCTTCAGGCCCTGGCGCAGGCCCGGATCCTCCAGGATGTTGATGCCCTTGAACTTCACGCCCACGTGGCTCAGCACCTGGACGACGGCGGCGGAGAAGCCGCACTGCGGGAACACCGGCGTGCCCTTCATGTAAAGGACGACGTCGTTGCTGCCCAGGTCCTGCTTGATGCGTTCGACGACACTCTGGTCCATACTCGTGTACCCTTTCCCGATAAGCCTTCAGGCGCCTTCCGGCACGGCGGTGGTCAGCGCCAGCGCGTGCAGTTCGCCGCCCATTTTTCCTTGCAGCGCAGCGTACACCATCTGGTGCTGCTGCACCCGGCTCTTGCCCTTGAAGGCGGCCGAGGTGACGAGCGCCGCGTAGTGGTCACCATCACCGCGCAGGTCGGCGATCTCCACGGTGGCGTCGGGGATGCCTTCCTTGATCAACGTCTCGATGACAGCGGCTTCCATCGCCATTGGTCTGTGCCCTCTCGTGCCGTTCCATTCATGCCCCGCCTACGCGGGCACCGCCGCATAATTTAGCGCGCATATCCGATTTGTCACCGGGGGAGGGACGAAGAGATTGCCATGGATCAAACATAGGTTGGGTTTAGCGCAGCGAAAACCCAACAGGTTCGCCGTGCGGGTGCGTTGGGTTTTTGCCTGCGGCTAGAAAGAAACATGCGAACTCAACCCCTCCCCCGCCGGAGGCGGGGGAGGGAGTCTTGGGCATTACTCAGCGGCCGCCATATACCCCGGCAACCAGCCCTCGTTGGCCTTCTTCAGGCGTTCGATGGTGATCGCCTCGCCGCCGCGTCCGGTCAACGCCGTGCCCTGCGTGCGGCCCAGCGTGGCGAGCGGGACGCCGGCCGCCTTGGCGCGCGCCTCGACCTCCGCCGCCGCGTCCGGGCGGACGGCCAGCACGTAGCGCGCCTGATCCTCGCCGAACAAGACGCCGGCGTCGGCGCCGTCCAGGCCGGTCAGGTGGGCGCCGATGCCGCCGGCCATCGCCATCTCGGCGAGCGCCACCAGCAGGCCGCCGTCCGACAGGTCGTGGCTGGACACCACCAGCCCGTCCAGGATCAGGCCGCGCACGAAGTCGCCGTTGCGCTTTTCCACGGCCAGATCGACCGGCGGCGGCGGGCCGTCCTCGCGGCCGAGGATCTCGCGCAGGTACAGCGACTGGCCGAGGTGCCCCACGGTGTCGCCGACCAGCAGGATGGTGTCGCCCTCGTTCCGGAAGGCGATGCCCACGGCCAGCATGGCGTCGGGCAGGATGCCGACGCCGCCGATGGCGGGGGTCGGCAGGATGGCCTCGCCGTTCGTCTCGTTGTAGAGCGACACGTTGCCCGACACGACGGGGAAGTCCAGCACCCGGCAGGCGTCGGACATGCCCTGGATGGCGCCCACGAACTGGCCCATGATCCGCGGCTTCTCGGGGTTGCCGAAGTTCATGTTGTCGGTGATGGCCAGCGGCTTGGCGCCGACCGCCGTCAGGTTGCGCCACGCCTCGGCCACCGCCTGCGCACCGCCGCGCACGGGATCGGCAAGGCAGTAGCGCGGCGTGCAGTCGGTGGTGATCGCCACCGCCTTGACCTGATCCGGCACACGCACCACGGCGGCGTCGGCCTGACCGGACATGAAGCGGGTGTCGCCGCCCACGAGGCTGTCGTACTGCTCCCAGATCCAGCGTTTGGAGGCGAGGTCGGGGCAGGACATCAGCCGGGTCAGCACGTCGCCCAGCGGCTCGGCCGGCAGGGCGCGCGTTTCCGGGCTCAGCTCGTCGCGCGGCGGCGTCGGCTCCCACGGGCGTTCGTAGACGGGGGATGCGTTGGAAACCGGGGCGATGGGCATGTCGCACCAGGTCTTGCCGTGCATCTTGATGACCAGCCGGCCGGTGTCGGTCAGGTGGCCGATCACCGCGAAGTCCAGCTCCCACTTGTCGAAGATGGCGCGCGCCTGATCCTCGCTGCCGGGCTTGAGGATGATCAGCATGCGCTCCTGGCTTTCGGAGAGCATGATCTCGTAGGGGGTCATCCCCTCCTCGCGCATCGGCACGTCGTCGAGCACCAGCTCGATGCCCAGACCGCCCTTGCCGGCCATCTCGACCGAGGAGGAGGTGAGGCCCGCCGCGCCCATGTCCTGGATGGCGACGATGGTGTCGGTCGCCATCAGCTCCAGGCAGGCTTCGATCAGCAGCTTTTCGGTGAACGGGTCGCCGACCTGCACGGTCGGGCGCTTCTCCTCCGAATCCTCGCTGAACTCGGCCGACGCCATGGTGGCGCCGTGGATGCCGTCGCGCCCGGTCTTGGAGCCGACGTAGACCACGGGGTTGCCGATGCCGGCGGCGGCCGAATAGAAGATGCGGTCGGCCTTGGCGACGCCCACGGTCATCGCGTTGACCAGGATGTTGCCGTTGTAGGCGGGGTGGAAGTTGGTCTCGCCGCCCACCGTGGGCACGCCCACGCAGTTGCCGTAGCCGCCGATGCCCGCGACCACGCCGGACACCAGATGCCGGGTCTTGGGATGGTCGGGGGAGCCGAAGCGCAGCGCGTTCATGTTGGCGATGGGCCGGGCGCCCATGGTGAACACGTCGCGCAGGATGCCGCCGACGCCGGTCGCCGCCCCCTGATAGGGCTCGATGAACGACGGATGGTTGTGGCTTTCCATCTTGAAGATGACGGTGTCGCCGTCGCCGATGTCGACCACGCCGGCGTTCTCGCCGGGGCCGCAGATGACCTGCGGGCCGGTGGTCGGTAGCTTCATCAGCCAGACCTTCGACGACTTGTACGAGCAGTGCTCCGACCACATGACCGAGACGATGCCCAGCTCGGTGAAGGTCGGCTCGCGGCCCAGCAGGTCGAGGATCAGCGCGTATTCGGCGGCGGTCACGCCGTAGCCGGCGGCGAGTTCCGCCGTAACCTTGGGTTCGCTCACGACAGCGCCTCCACCAGACCGTCGAACATCGGCTTGCCGTCGGTGTTGCCGTGCAGGGCGCACACCGCGTCTTCCGGGTGCGGCATCAGGCCCAGCACCGTCTTCGACTCGTTGAAGATGCCGGCGATGCCGTTGACCGAGCCGTTGGGGTTGTGCGCCGGATCATCCTGCCCGGCGTCGCCTACATAGCGGAAGGCCACCCGGCCCTCCCCTTCCAGGCGCTTCACCGTCTCCGCGTCGGCCCAGAAGTTGCCGTCGTGGTGGGCGACCGGATAGCGGACGATCTGCCCCTGGCGGTACCGCGCGGTGAACGGGCTGTCGGTGTTCTCGACGCGCATGGTCACGGTGCGGCAGATGAACTTCAGCCCGGCGTTGCGCATCAGGGCGCCGGGCAGCAGCCCGGCCTCCGTGATGATCTGGAAGCCGTTGCAGATGCCCAGCACCCGCACGCCCTTGTCGGCGCGGGCCTTGACCTCGCGCATGATCGGCGAGTGCGCGGCCATTGCGCCGGAGCGCAGGTAGTCGCCATAGGAGAAGCCGCCCGGCACGACGATGAGGTCGACATCGGGCAGTTCGGTGTCGCGGTGCCAAACCTCGTACGGCTTGGTCCCGGAGGCGGCTTCCAGCGCGGCGACGGCGTCGCGTTCGCGGTTGGAGCCGGGGAAGACGATGACGGCAGCCTTCATGGGGGCGCGGTTTCGCTCGGGCTCGGGGGTGGCGGGACTTTTGCGGGCGACACTAGAGATACGGGCGCGCGATGGCAAGGGGCTGGGACCGGGCGCATTATGTAAAAATTTAGAAATATGTAGACTTACGATTTGTTTCGCTGATAATCTGGATTCTCCGATTATTCGGGGAGGCCCCCATGGAACTGAACTGGAAAGTCGACTTCGCACGCAAGGTGGCCATCAGCGAGGCCGCGTCGGTCGCGTTCCACGAGCGGGCACCGGACGATTATGCGGTGATGGAGGTGCGCCTGTCCGGCCGCACCTCCGGCCAGACGCGGATCGGCCTGTCGCACGACGCGCTGAAGGCGATCCGCGCCGCCGCGCTGGACAAGCGCCGGCGCGGGCGCTGACGCGCCCCTGCATGTCCGGAGATCAGGATGTGCGCAGGATGGCGACGGCCTCGGAGCGGTCCTCGATGAACTCCAACTCCAGGATCTCGAACGGCGTCGGCAGGTATCCGGCGGCGCGGCGCAGAAAGTCGCCGTAACTCTCGTGATCCCAGACGTGGAAGTGGATGCTGTAGCGGATGTCCATGAGGTGGCGGATGCGGGACACCGCGTCGGCGCCCGACATCCTGTCGACGTTCAGGACATAGTCTCGATAATGGGCCTCTCGGGTGCCCTCCACCCCCATCATGTCGTCCAGCACGAGGTGGTCGAACGGGGTGAGCGCGCGGTCGCGATCGAAGGTGAACCGCTTGTCGGGAATGGCGTAGTACAGCACCCCGCCGGGCTTCACCTTGGACAGGTGATGACGCAGCGTCCCCAACGGGTTCTCGCAGTGTTCGAGCATGTGGTTGGCGATGATGAAGTCCTGGCTGGACGGCGGAACGGTGGCCAGCACCTCGCCGTCGTCCACCACGTCGACGAACAGTTCGATATCCCCCAGTTCGGGGTAATGCCGGCGCAGTTCCTCGACCGGAAGGCGGTCGACGTAGGTCACCTTCGCCCCGTCACCCACCGGAAGCGGGGCGTTCAGCGGCCCGACTTCCAGGCCGTGGCCGCGCAGGTACTTCAGCGACAGCTGGTTTCGACGGGACACGCGCGAACTCCCGATAGGCGGAGGACAACCGGAACAATCCCGTCCACCGCCACCGGAGTCAACCCTTGGCATCCCTCTTCCGCTGCTGGAGCGCCACATAGTGGTGCCAGACCAGCCGCGCCGCCAAGCTGCGGTACGGGCGCCACGGCTCCGCCACCTCCAGGAGCCGGTCGCGCGACGGCCGTTCCTCCCAGCCCTTGAGGCGCTGCACGCCCAACTGGATGGCAAGATCGTCCACCGGCCACACGTCGGGACGGCCGAGCGCCGACATCAGGTAGATTTCCGCACTCCAGCGGCCGATGCCCTTCAGCGCCACCAGCGCCGCGATGGCCGACTCGTCGTCCATGCGGTGCAGCGCGTCGAGGTCGAGGGCGCCGCTCAGCACGGATTCCGCGAGGATGCGGCCGTAGACGATCTTGCGCCCCGAGAACCCGCACGCCTTCAGCGTCGCATCGTCGAGCGACAGGTAGCCTTCCGGCGTCACCGGGTTCAGCCGCGCCTCCAGCTTCCCCCACAGCACGAGCGCCACCTGGGTGGAGAGCTGCTGTTCGATGATGATGCGCAGCAGCCCCGGAAAGCCGCCGGGCCGCGAAAAGTCGCGCACCAGCGGCCCGCCGACGCGGACGCACTCGGCGAAGATCGGGTCGAGGGATGCCAGATGGTCGGGGGTCATTCGATCTCCCCAATCCCTCTCCCCTCTGGGGAGAGGGTGGCCGCGAAGCGGCCGGGTGAGGGGGTTGTCGGGGGACCGGGAACGAAAGCGTCGCGGGGCCCCCTCACCCCAACCCTCTCCCCGGAGGGGAGAGGGGGAAGAGATCACGCCAGTTCGATGGCGTAGTCTTCGATCACGGTGTTGGCCAGCAGCTTGGCGCACATGGCCTCCACCTCCTTGCGGGCGGCGTCGGCGTCGGTGCTCTTCAGCTCCAGCTCGATGACCTTGCCGGCGCGCACGTTGCCGACGCCGTCGAAGCCCAGGGTGTGCAGCGCGTGCTCGATGGCCTTGCCCTGCGGATCCAGGACGCCGCGCTTCAGGGTGACGTGAACCTTCGCCTTCATGATCTGGCCTTCGCTGACAGTGTGTTGGTCTGCTGAATGGTGTCTTTACTGGAGGGTGTCTTTACTGAAGGGTCTTGGGGCCCTTGACGTCCCCCGGCCCGCCTTCGGGCAGGATGCCCAGCCGGCGCGCGACCTCCTGGTAGGCTTCCTCGACCTTGCCCAGGTCGTGGCGGAAGCGGTCCTTGTCCAGCTTCTCGTTGGTCTTGATGTCCCACAGGCGGCAATTGTCCGGGCTGATCTCGTCGGCCAGGACGATGCGCATGTCCTCGTTCTCCCACAGCCGGCCGAACTCCAGCTTGAAGTCCACCAGCCGCAGGCCGATGCCGAGGAACAGGCCCGACAGATAGTCGTTCACGCGCAGCGACAGCGCGACCATGTCGTCGAGGTCCTGCGGAGTCGCCCAGCCGAAGGCGGTGATGTGCTCCTCCGACACGAAGGGGGAGCCCAGCTCGTCCGACTTGTAATAATACTCGATGATCGAGCGCGGCAGCGGCGTGCCCTCGGGGATGCCGAAGCGCTTGGACAGCGAGCCGGCGGCGACGTTGCGCACCACCAGCTCGATCGGGATGATCTCGACCTCGCGGATCAGCTGCTCGCGCATGTTGAGGCGGCGCACGAAGTGCGTCGGCACGCCGATTTCCGACAGACGGCTCATCAGGTACTCGGAGATGCGGTTGTTCAGCACCCCCTTGCCGGTGATGATGCCCTTCTTGTTGTCGGCGGCGGTGGCGTCGTCCTTGAAATACTGCACGAGCGTGCCCGGCTCGGGTCCCTCGAACAGGACCTTGGCCTTGCCTTCGTAGATGCGCCGGCGTCTCGACATGGGTGCGATTGTCCAAAACCGTAGAAAGGCCGGCAAAAGACCGCCGGCCCAGGATGTCCGTCAGTGATATAGCAAGACGGCCGCCGGAACACAATCCAAGGGGTTTCCCCGTCACCCCGGGTCGAGCGGCGCCCACGGGTGTTCGTGCGGCGGGCCGGGCGCGAAGTGCCAGATCGGGTCCAACTCGGGCCGCTCCACCGCCGGCAGGGCGATCAGCGCGCTGGACGAGGTGCCGAAGCCGCTGGGCAGCGCGAAGTTCATGGCCCCGCTGGCCCGCTCGCCGTCCCACACCCGGCTGGACAGCAGCTCCGGCCAGCCGCCCCAGCTCGCCGCGTCGGGGTCGGGCGGGGCCGCGTGGCGGAACAGCGGCAGGTACAGGCCGGTGCGCGGGTCTCCCGTGTCGTCCAGGTCGCGCGCGGTCAGCATGTGCACGCCCTCGCCCACCGGCACCACCGCCGGCCGGTCGCGGCCGCCCTCACCCCGATGCACGACGACGTAGGCGTCGCGGTTGTCGGCGACGAACAGGTTGAAGGGCCGGTAGGCGCGCGTGTCCAGGTGGCCCAGCGCCAGCGCGGCGTCGGCGGCGTCGGCGTGGTCCAGCGCCTCCAGCACCAGTTCGCCGCGCGAACGCTTGCCGTCCTGCGGACCCAGCGTGCCCTGGCGGTTGAGGATGGCGGCCACCACCCCCTCGTCGTTGAGGCCCAGCCAGGTGCCGCCGGCCAGCTCGTCCAGCCCGGCGACCACGTTGGGGCGGTCGGGCCAGTGGCGGCCGGGCGGACGCCAGGGGCGATTCGCCATTTCGTCGCGGTTGGCGCCGATGATCAGGGGCCAGGTTGCGTCCGGACGCCGCAGGATGATGACACTGCACATGAATTCTTGCCTTTCGGCTCCTCTCCCGGTATGTCGCGCGCTGCCGATTTCGCGAACGCGGTATCCGGTGGGGCGGTGACGCCAGCGGATGCACCGGCTATATAGTCTGGTAACGGGAAGCGCAAACAAGCCAAGGAGTCCGGGGTCCCATGACCACCTTCGACGAGCGCGAGAGGGCCTTCGAGAACAAGTACCAGCACGACCAGGAGCTGCTGTTCCGGATCCGGGCCCGGCGCGACAAGCTGGCGGGGCTGTGGGCGGCCGACCTCCTGGGCCTGACCGGCCCGGCGGCCGACGACTACGTCCGGCAGGTCATCGACACCGACATCGGCACGATCGGCCCGCACGACATCCGCGACCGGCTGTGCAAGGACCTGAAGGACCGCGGGGTCGACATGTCCGAGCATCGCGTCGAGCGCGAGCTGGAGCGCCTGCTCGACGTCGCCCGCCAGCAGGTCAACGCCGAGTAGTCCAGACACCCCGGCCCGTCCGGAACAGACAAGGCCCGGAGCCCCGCGCTCCGGGCCTTCGTCGTTGGCGCGCGCCCGCGCCGGGGGAACCGGGCGGCACCGCTTCCTGTTGTCCGGATGCCATATCCGGCACGACGGAAGGGAGTACGCCATGGCCGCCGACGATCATGGGCCCCGCAAGATGGGCGTCTACGAGGGGGCGGGCACCGTCCGGTCGCAGTCCAGGACGCTGATCATCGCGGCGATCGTCATCGCCATCCTGGCGGTTCTCCTGGTCTGGATCATCTGACGGAGGCCGCCATGTCCCACACCAACATCGTGGCGCTGTTCGACACCCGCGACGCCGCCGACGCCACGCTGCGCAGCCTGAAGGACGCCGGCTTCGCCGACACCGGGCTGGAGGTGATCAACGAAGGCGGCTACGGCGCCGGCGACGGCTTCGGCCCGCTGGTCCCGCAGCTGCGCGGCTGGGGCGTGCCCGACGACGAGGCGCATGTGTACGCCCAGGGCGTGCAGCGCGGCGGCGCCCTGCTGGTCGCCTCGCTCGCCCACGGCGAACCCGTCGAACGCGCCATCGCCATCATCGAGGGCGGGGGCGCCGCGATCCCCGGCGAGCCCGCCACCGGACGCACCACCGGGCGCGCCGCCGTCTGGCCGGCGCGCGGCGTGACGGCGGACGACAGCGTCGGCCACACCCCCGTCGAGGACGTGCCCTCGCCCGAAAGCGTGGAGTCGCGGCGCACCCTGTCCGACGCCGCCACCGCCTTCCACCAGACCAACACCGACGCCGGCACCGGCACCGGCACCGACGCCGAGTCGAAGACCACGGAGGCCGGCGGCATCCACGTTCCGCCGGTGCGCGGGCCGGGAACCGCGTCGCCATCCGTCGAGCCCGGCTCGGCGCCGGACGTGGCGGACCGCCGCCTGGACCGCACGCCGCCACGGGACCGCACCTGATGCGCCCGCCCTTCCCCCTGGCGGTGCTGCTGA
>DASWVP010000322.1:0-6956 GCA_036401175.1 Azospirillum sp.
GGCCGCCTTCACCGCGTCGCAGATGCGCACGCGCGATTCCAGAAGGAACTGGCGGGTGTCCATGCGCGGCTTGGCGATGACGTCCACGGCGCCGGCCTCCAGCGCCAGCAGCAGCGTCTGCGTCCCCTCCTCCGTCAGCGAGGAGCACATGACGACCGGTATCGGGCGTTGCGCCATCAGCCGGCGCAGGAAGGTGATGCCGTCCATGCGCGGCATCTCGACGTCCAGCGTGATGACGTCCGGCACCTCGTGCTGGATGCGCTGGGCGGCGACGAAGGGGTCGGCCGCGGTGCCCATCACCTCGATCCCGGGGTCGGACGCCAGGATGTCGGTCAGCGTCTGCCGGACCGAGGCCGAGTCGTCGATGATGAGGACACGCAGCTTGCGTCCCGGCTTGTGGTCCATGGCGGGCACCTATGCGCGGCGGAACACGGTGGCGGCCACCGGCCGCACCGGCAGGTCCGCCCCGATCATGGATTCGGCGTGGCCGAGGAACAGATAGCCGCCCGGCCGCAGATGCCGGCACAGCCGATTCAGCACCGCCTGCTGCGCATCCTTTTCGAAGTAGATCAGGATGTTGCGGCAGAAGATCACGTCCATGTCCTGGTCCACCGGATAGCGCGCGTCCATCAGGTTGAGCCGCGCGAAGCGGACGTGGCGGCGCAGTTCCGGTGCGATCCGCACCTCGCGCCGCGCGGGATCGCGCGCGCGCAGCAGGTAGCGCCGGCGCATCTCCGGCGGCACCGGGGCGATCATGTCGGCGGGGTAGACCGCCGCGACCGCCTGCTCCAGCACCTGCGTGCAGATGTCGGTGCCCAATATGGAAAAGCGCGGCGCGCCGCCGGGAACGCCGCGGCGCTGTTCGGCGTCGGCCAGCACCATGGCGAGCGTGTAGGGCTCCGCGCCGCAGGAGCACGCGGCGCTCCACGCCTTGAGCGGACGGTCGACGCCGGCCCGCCGCTCTGCCCTCAGGCGCGGCGCCGCCTCCTCGGCCAGATAGCGGAAGTGGTCGGGTTCGCGGAAGAAGTCGGTCTTGTTGGTGGTCACCGCGTCGATGAGGTGGATGAACTCGCCCTTCAGCCCGTCGCGGTCGAACAGGATGCTGCAGTATTCGTCGAGGCTGGGAACGTCGAGGGCGCGCAGGCGCTTGCGCAGGCGCCCCTCGACCATGGTGCGCTTGGCCGGGGGCATCCGGATGCCGCTGTGGGCGTGGATGACCTGGGCCAGTCGCTGGTAGTTGCGTTCGCTCAACTGGTCGAACATGGCCGCCTCCCCCTTGTTCAGGCCGCCAGCCCGGCGGCGGCGCCGTCCGGCAGCAGGACGGCGTCGGCGGCCAGCAGCCGTTCCAGATCGAAGACGATGACGAAGGCGCCGTTGCGCCGGCCGACACCGGCGATGCAGGCCGAGTTCCAGCGCCGGCCGATTTCCGGCGGCGGCGCCAGCCGGTCCTCGTCAAGGGCCGTCACCTCGAACACGCGGTCGGCGACCAGCCCGAGCACGAGATCCCGCCCGTCCACCGGCAGGTCGAGCACGAGGATGCGCGTGGCCTCGCCGGATGCCGGCGGCAGGCCGAGCTTGCCGCGCAGGTCGATCACCGGCACCCCGCGCCCGCGCACGTCGATCATGCCCAGCAGGTGGGCCGGTGCCTGCGGCAGCCGGGCGATGGGGCGGGGATCGAGGATCTCCTGCACGACCTCCACCGGCAAGGCGAACACCTCGTGTCCGACGCCGAGCGTCACGTATTGCGGTCTTTCCGTCATCGCGCTGCCCTCCCCCGCCGCCCGGCTCAATAGCGCTGGAACGCGGCGTCGGCGGCGTCGCCCGCGTCGGCCAGTTCCAGCGCGAAGCCGCCGGCCCCGTGGTCCTTGCCGTTCTTCACCTGCGGCTTGCCCGCCTTGCCGTTCGGCTTCGGGGCCGGGGCCGCGCGCTTCACCGGCTTCGCCGCGGTCACGGTGTGCTTCGGCTCGCTCCGCACCGCCGCCGGCATGACGGCCGGCATGACGGCACGGGCCGCACCCGCGTCGTCGGTGCGGAAGTAGGCGATGGTCGCCTGCAGCTGCTCGGCCTGGGCGGCCAGCTCCTCGGAGGTCGCCGACATCTCCTCGGAGGCCGAGGCGTTCTGCTGGGTGACCTTGTCGAGCTGCTGGATGGCCTGGTTGATCTGGTCGGCGCCGATGTCCTGCTCGCGGCAGGCGGCCGAGATTTCCTCGACCAGTTCGGCGGTGCGCTTGATGTCGGGCACCAGCCTGGACAGCATGGAACCGGCGTCCTGCGCCGCCTTGACGGTGTCGGAGGACAGCGTGCCGATTTCCGCCGCCGCCGCCTGGCTGCGTTCGGCCAGCTTGCGCACTTCCGACGCCACCACGGCGAAGCCCTTGCCGTGCTCGCCCGCCCGCGCCGCCTCGACCGCGGCGTTGAGCGCCAGCAGGTCGGTCTGGCGGGCGATCTCCTGCACGATGGTGATCTTCTCGGCGATGGTCTGCATGGCCTGCACGGCGCGCCCCACCGCCTCGCCGCTGCTCTGCGCGTCCTTGGCCGACTGCCGGGCGATCTTCTCGGTCTGGCCGGCGTTCTCGGCGTTCTGCTTGATGTTGGAGGCCATCTGCTCCATCGACGACGACGCCTCCTCGGCGGCCGAGGCCTGTTCGGTGGCGCCCTGGCTCAGCTCCTCCGCGCTCGCCGACAGCTGCTGGCTGCCCGACGACACGTTCTGCGCCGCCACCCCGGCGTCGGCGACGATGGCGCGCAGCTTCTCCAGCATGGTTTCCAGCGCCAGCCCCAGCGTGTCGCGCTCCGACATCGGCTTGGCCTGGACGGTCAGGTTGCCGGTGGCGATCTCGTTGGCCAGCTCGGCGCTCGCCCGCAGGTTGGCGGTCATGCGGTTCAGCGCGTCCACCAGATCCTTGATCTCGTCGTTGGTCTTGACGGCGACCTTCAGGTCGAGGTCGCCGACCGCCACCGCGTTGGCCAGCGACACGGCGCCGCCCAGCCCACGGCTGATGCTCAGCGCGATCCACGTGGCGGCGGCCAGCGCGATCAGCACCGAACCGGCCAGCGCCGCGAGGAGCATCGTGCGGGCGTCCGTGTACTGAAGTTCGGCTTCGGCTTCGGCCTTGTGCATGCGCTCCAGGTTGCGCTCCAGAATCTCGTTCAAGGGTGCCTGCGCCTGTTCGAGCAGCGGGCGGCCGATCGGACCGGACAGTTCCGCCGCCTTGACCTCCGACTTCTCACGGCCGAGTCCCACCGCTTCGGCATGCAGCTTCCGCCATGGCTCGAAACGCTCGGCGAAGGCCGCGAGCCGTTGCGGGTCGACCGCCGTGCCACGCAGCGCGTCGCGCTGGCGCTGCACCTCCGTCATGTTCTTCTCGATCGCCTGATGGAAGCGCTCGCCGTTCTCGAAGTCGCCGGCCAGGATGAGATCCTTCTCGGTCTTCTGGATGTCCGTCAGCGTCTGCACGAGACTTGCGGACTGGATGGCCGCGCGCATCTCCTCCGGCGAGGCCGCGGGTGACAAGCCGGCATCGACCATCGCCTGCAGGGGCTCGACCATCAGGTCGAACGCCTTCTGCCCCTCCCCGCGCGAGATCCGGCGCGCCCGCGCCTGGGTGTTCTGGCGCGCCAGCTCGCGCACCTTGTCCTGGTTCGCCGTATAGCGCGCCCACGTGGCGGCGAAGGCGTCGATCTTCTGCTTGCCCCAATCGGTGGCGAGCGCCCGATACGCGGCGCTCTGGCCGAGCGCCGCCTCGCGTGCCTTCAGCAGCTCGGCGTCATAGCGGTCGATCTGCTCGGCCGTGTCGGCCAGCATCATGTTCTTCTCGGCCTTCACGGCCGTGAGAATGCTGGTGTTGATATCCTGCGCCAGACGCAGCCGCTGGGCGTCGCCTTCGATCACGCTTTCAAGCGACTGGTTGAGCGAGCCGAGACTGCCGATGCCCAGCATCGTGGCGGCGGCCGACAGGACGATCACCACCCCGAAGGCGGCGCCGAGCTTCAGCTTGACGGAAGCGCGCATGTCATTTCTCCAGTGTCAGGCCTAAGGACAGGCAAGGTCAGGCGGCGTGCGCCGACAGCAGGCGGCCGATGTCGGGGACGACGATGACCGTGTCCCCCCGTTTGCCGATGCAGCGGATGAACTCCGGGCGCCAGCGCATGCCGATGCGCGGCGTCTCCTCCAGCGAGGCGGCAGGCAGCTCCGTCACCTCGTGCACCTTGTCGGCCAGGATGCCGACCGGAGTCGCCTCGCCGTCGATGTCCACCTCGATGACGACGATGCGGGTGTCCACGGTGGGGGGCGTGCGCTCCATGCCGAACACGACGCGCAGGTCGGCCAGCGGCACCACCTTGCCGCGGACGTTCACCAGCCCGCCGACGAAGGGCCGGGCGTTCGGAACCTCGGTCACCGGGACAAGGTCGAGGATCTCGCGGACCACCGCCGCTTCGACGGCGAACACCTCGTCCTGCAGGCCGAGAGTGAGCACTTCGAGCGGGGTGTCGCCGGGCAGGGTCTTCATGGCCGGTCTTCCTTCAGGACGCCTTCAGGCGCTCTTCGCGCGCCTGACCGAATTCGACGAGGCGGACGACGTCGAGGATCAGGGCCACCGTTCCGTCGCCCAGGATGGTGGCGCCGGAGAAGGTCCCGACATCGGCGTGCAGCTTGGACAGCGACTTGATCACCGTCTGGTGGCTGCCGATGATCTGGTCGACCACCAGCCCGACGCGCATGTCGCCGGACGCGACGATCACCACCTTCTGGAAGAGCGCGGGCGGCGTCGCCGCGTCGAACAGCTCGCGCAGGCGCAGGAACGGCACCAGCTCGCCCCGGATGTTGAGCAAGCTGCGCCCCCTGGAGCGCGCGTCGTCGGCCGCCGTCAGCTCGACGCATTCCTCCACCGCCGACAGCGGGATCACATAGCGCCCGCCGCCCACCCGAACCATCAGCCCGTCGATGATCGCCAGCGTCAGCGGCAGGCGCAGCGTCACCTCGGTGCCCTGGCCGGGGGCGGTGGCGACGTCGATGGTGCCGCGCAGCCCCTCGATCGTGCGCTTCACCACGTCCATGCCCACGCCGCGCCCGGACACTGCGGTGACCTCCCGCGCCGTCGAGAAGCCGGGGTGGAACAGGAACTGGAAAAGCTCGGCATCCGACAGCTTGGCGCCCGCCGCCGCCAGCCCCTGCTCCTCGGCGCGGGCGCGGATGCGCTCGCGGTCCAGGCCGCGCCCATCGTCGGCGATGATGATCTGCACTTCGGCCCCGGCGTGCCGGGCCGTCAGCCGGACCCGGCCGGACGGCGGCTTGCCGGCGGCGGCGCGGCCCTCCGGCGGCTCCAGCCCATGATCGACGGCGTTGCGGATCAGGTGCACCACCGGGTCCGCCAGCCGCTCGACCACGGTCTTGTCCAACTCGGTCTCCTCGCCGGCGGTGACCAGTTCCACCGCCTTGCCGAGGTCGCGGGACAGGTCGTGCACCAGCCGGCGGAAGCGGCCGAACAGCGAACCAATGGGAACCATGCGGATGCCCATGGAGGTGTCGCGCAGTTCCGACGCCAGCCGCTCGACCTCCTCGGCGATGGCCTTGATGTTGGTGTCGCCGCTGCCCGCCGCGAGCTGGGTCAGGCGTGCCTGGGCGATCACCAGCTCGCCGACACGGTCCATCAGCTCGTCCAGCCGTTCGGCCTGCACGCGGATGACGGCGCCTCCCCGACCCGCCTCGCGCGCCGGCTCGCGGGCGGCCGGCTCCTCGGGCACGGCGGGTGGGGGCGCGGCGGGTGGGGGCGCGGCCGCCGTCTGGGGAGCCACCTGTGGGGCCGGCCGGTCATCGGCCCGCTCGATCGACAGCTCCATGTCGTCGATGACGAAGAGGAACACTTCTTCTATGGCGGCGCGCGGGCGGGCAGTGGTCAGCGTCACCTCCCAGCCCAGATAGCAGGCGTCCGGCTCCATCTCCTCCAGCGCCGGCACGCCGTCGGTCAGCGCCGTCACCGCGCAGGGGCCCAGGTCGCGCAGCTCGTCCAGCAGCAGCAGCGGGTTGGTGCCCAGCGCCATGGTGTCCTTGGCGAGGTGGAAGCGGATGCGCCACGTCGCTGCACCGCCTTCCACCACCGCCGGGTCCGCCGCGGGCGCGTCGGTGATCGCCTGGAGGTCGCGCAGGATGGACGCGCCGAGGGTCGCGTCGGCCTCCGCCGGATTTTCGATGAGGGCGCGGATGTGGTCCTTGGAGGCCAGCGCCACGCCGATCAGGGCGCCGGTGGGCGGCACCTCGCCCCGGCGCACACGGTCGAACGCCGTCTCGAAATGGTGGGTGAAGGCGGCCACCGCGTCGAAGCCGAACATGGCGCCCGACCCCTTGATGGTGTGCAGCGCCCGGAACGCGCTGTCGATCAGCGCGCGGTCCGCGGGCGTCTGCTCCAGGTCGAGAAGCGCCTGTTCGAGTTGCTCCAGCAACTCCTGCGCTTCCTGGCGGAAGGTGTCGGCCGGGTCGGGGTGCGATTGCGGATGATGGTGCGTCATGGCCCGAGCACTTTCCTGGCGACCGCCAGCAACTGGTCCTGTTCGAAGGGTTTGGTGATCCAGCCGGTGGCGCCGGCGGCCTTCGCCTCCTGCTTCTTCCCGGCGTCGGATTCGGTGGTCAGGAAGATGATCGGCACGCCGCGGTAGGCCGGCAGCTTGCGCAGCTCGCGGATCAGCATCAGCCCGTCCATCACCGGCATGTTGAGGTCGGTGACCACCATGTCGAAGGCGGATGAGCGCGCCTTGGCCAGCCCCTCCGCTCCGTTGGCCGCCTCGTCCGTGCGGTAGCCGGCGCCGGCCAGGGTGAGCTTCACCATCTGGCGGATGCTGGCGGAATCATCGACGCTGAGGATGCTCTTCGTCATGGCGTGTCCCCTCCCTTGCCCCAGAAGGCCGCGTCGGCGGCGACGAAGCCGCCGCGCACCAGCGCCTCGCGCAACACCCCGGCG
>DASWVP010000323.1:0-18844 GCA_036401175.1 Azospirillum sp.
GACGCCCTGTACGCGCAGGGACCGCCGCATCACGCCGTACGTCTCGAACCCCATGGCCTTGTAGAAGCCGCGCGCCCGGTCGTTGCCGACGGCGACGTACAGCTCCAGCTGGTCCACCTCGCTCTCGGCGCGCGCCATGACGGCCCGCAGGATGGCGGACGCCAGCCCGGTGCGGCGGGCCGCGTCCCGCACGTACATGCCCCACACCATCGCCACGTGCCGGCGCTTCAGCAGCGGCTGGCGCTGCAAGGTGGCGATGCCCGCCAGCGCGCCGTCCACGAAGCCGCCGAACACCGCCAGATGCTCCAGCCGCGACCGGAACTCGGACGGCGGCAGGTCGCGTTCCTCCTCGTGGGACATGGCGAAGGCGGCGGGATGCGCCTTCAGGGCCTCCAGGTGCACCGCCCGGAACGCCTCGGCGTCGGATGGCCCGAGTTGGCGGACGGTGTGGTTCGGTGCGTTGGTCATGGCCCGGTTCCCTCCCTCGGCGACGGATGGCGCTTTCCATGCAGATACAAATGATGTAGATACATATACCCATGAGCACGTGCCAGCAACCCCCAAAGACCCTGCGCGACGACGCGCGCGCATTGGTTGAATCCTGCGCCGGCTGGAACAGCCGTCTGGCCGCCCGGCGCATCACCCAGTTCCTCGACCGCGAACTGGCGCCCTGCGGCCTGACCACGGCGCAGCTCGGCCTGATGGCGCAGGTCGCCGAGGCCGCCGACGACACGCTGGGCGCGCTCGCCCGCCGCACCGGCCTGGAGCAGTCGACGCTGTCGCGCAACCTGCGGACGCTGGAAGGTGAAGGGCTGATCGAAATCGCCGTGGTCGAAAGCGACCTGCGCCGCCGCGCCGTCTGGCTCACCGAAGCCGGCGCCCGGCGGCTGGAGGCGGCCATCCCCGTCTGGCGGCAGGCGCACGCCAAACTGGCCGAACGCCTCGCCCCGGATCTCGCCCGGCGTCTGGCCGAGGACACCGAGGCGCTGGCCGGGGGCTGAACGCACGAAGGGCCCGGGAAGGAAACACCCTCCCGAGCCCCGTTTCATCGCGTCACATCGCGTATCATTCCCAGGAAGGCACCGCCTCCCCGGCCCGCGCCGATCAGTTCTTGGTGCCGTCCAGGCTCGGCTTGCGCTTGAAGTTGTGGTGCGCCTCGATATAGCGCACGGTGCCGGACTTGGACCGCATGATGACCGAATGCGTCACCGCGCCGCCGGGGAAGCGGCGCACGCCGCGCAGCATGGCGCCGGTGGTCACGCCGGTGGCGGCGAACATCACGTTGCCGCGCGCCAGCTCGGTCATCGAGTACTTCTTGTTCAGGTCGGTGACGCCCCAGCGCGCGGCGCGCGCCTTCTCGTCGTCGTTGCGGAACAGCAGCCGGCCCTGGAACTGGCCGCCGATGCAGCGCAGCGCCGCCGCCGCCAGAACACCCTCCGGCGCCCCGCCGGAGCCGACGTACATGTCCACGCCGGCGTCGGCCTGGCTGGTGGCGATCACGCCCGACACGTCGCCGTCGGAAATCAGCATGATGCGCGCGCCCGCCTCGCGGACCCGCGCGATCAGCTCGGCATGGCGCGGACGGTCGAGGATGCAGACCACCAGCTCCTCAACCTCGGTGCCCTTGGCCTTGGCGAGGTTGCGCAGGTTGTTCAGCGGGCTCTCGTCCAGGTCGACGATGCCGTCCGGCAGGCCGGCGCCCACGGCGATCTTGTCCATGTAGACGTCGGGGGCGTTCAGGAAGCCGCCCTCCTCCGCCATGGCGATGACGGCCAGCGCGTTCGGGCCGCCCTTGGCGGTGATGGTCGTGCCTTCCAGCGGATCGAGCGCGATGTCCACCTTGGGCGCGCCGCGGCCGATGCCGCCGCCGACCTTCTCGCCGATGTAGAGCATGGGCGCCTCGTCCCGCTCGCCCTCGCCGATCACGACGGTGCCGTCGATGTACAGCGTGTTGAGCGCCTGGCGCATGGCGTCGACGGCGGCCTGGTCGGCAAGCTTCTCGTCGCCACGGCCCATCAGCAGCGACGCCGACAGCGCCGCCGCCTCGGTCACGCGCACGGCCTCCAGCGCCAGATTCCGGTCCATCCCGGACAGGTCGACTTTATGGTCCATTGGTTGCTATCCCCCGAAATTCAGCTCGGTTCGACGTTGGCTGAGCTTTGTGCGTTTATAGATAGGTGTCAGAACTGCTCGATGCGGATCATCCGCGGCGGCTCCAGCACGGCCGCCTGGGCGGCGATCGCCGCAAGGGCGCGCTGCATCGCCGCCTCGTCGGTGTCGTGCGTGGTCAGCACCACCGGCACCGCCTCGCCCGGCGCGCGGCCGCGCTGCAGGAACGATTCCATGGACACGTTGTGGTCGCGCAGCGCCGCCGCCACCTCGGCGATCACGCCGGGCCGGTCGACGACCATCAGGCGCACATAGTACGACCCGGTCCGCCCTTCCATCGGCGACGGCTCCAGGCGGGCGAGCTGCCCGGCGGGAACGCCGAAGGTGGGCGTGGAGCGGCCGCGCGCGACATCCACGAGGTCGGCCACCACCGCCGACGCGGTCGGGCCGGCGCCGGCACCCCGGCCGACCAGCCAGACGCGGTCGACGAAGTCGCCCTGCGCCACCACGGCGTTGAACACGCCGTCCACGGCGGCGATGGGCGCGTCCTTGGGCACCATGCAGGGGTGCACGCGCTGCTCCACGCCCAGGCGGGTCAGCCGGGCGATGCCCAGCAGCTTGATGCGATAGCCCAACTCCTCGGCGTACTTCAGGTCCACGGCGGAGACGTGGCGGATGCCCTCCACGTGCACCGAGGCGAAGTCCACCGGGCAGCCGAACGCCACCGAAGTGAGGACGGCCAGCTTGTGCGCCGCGTCCACCCCGTCGATGTCGAAGCTGGGGTCGGCCTCGGCATAGCCCAGCCGCTGCGCCTCGGCCAGCACGTCCGCGAACTCACGGCCGGTGGTGCGCATCTCGGTCAGGATGTAGTTGCAGGTGCCGTTGAGGATGCCGTGCACCTCGGTCACCCGGTTGCCGGCCAGCCCTTCGCGCAGCGCCTTGATGACCGGGATGCCGCCGGCCACCGCCGCCTCGAAGGCCAGCGTCAGCCCGCGCCCCTCGGCCCGTTCGGCGAGATCGGTGCCGTGGTTGGCGAGCAGCGCCTTGTTGGCGGTCACCACGTGCTTGCCGGCTTCCAGCGCCGTCTCGACGGCGGCCTTGGCGGCCCCGTCGGACCCGCCGATCAGCTCGACGAAGACGTCGATGTCGCCGGCCGCCGCCATGGCGACGGGGTCGTCGAACCAGCGCGCGGCGGACAGGTCGACGCCGCGGTCGCGGCCGCGGTCGCGGGCGCTGACCGCCGTCACCACGACCTTGCGGCCGCAGCGCTGCTCGATCAGCTGGGCCTGCTGGGCCAGCAGCCGGAGGACACCGGCGCCGACCGTACCCAGGCCGGCGACGGCGATCTTGAGGGGCTCGTGCTTCAAGGGTTGGCCGCTCACGACGCTTTCGCCTTCACCGATTCCAGGAGTTCGCGGCGCGCCTCGGGGTCCTTGCTCTGCGCCGCGCCGGCGGCGTTGGAGCGGAAGAACTCCTTGATGTTGCGCGTCGCCTGACGGATGCGGTGCACGTTCTCGACAAGGCCGAGGCGGACGTGCCCGTCGCCGTATTCACCGAAGCCGATGCCCGGCGACACCGCCACGCAGGCCTCCTGCAGCAGCAGCTTGGAGAACTCCAGCGAGCCCAGGTGGGCGAACTGCGGCGGGATGGGGGCCCAGGCGAACATGCTGGCCGGCGGGGTCGGCACCTGCCAGCCGGCCGCGGCCAGCCCGTCGATCAGCACGTCGCGGCGCTGCTTGTACATCTGCCGGATCTGCTCGACGCAGTCCTGCGGGCCGTTCAGCGCGGCGGTGGCGGCGACCTGGACCGGCGTGAAGGCGCCATAGTCCAGGTACGACTTGATGCGCGCCAGCGCGGCGATCAGCTTCTTGTTGCCGCTGGCGAAGCCGATGCGCCAGCCGGCCATGTTGTAGGTCTTCGACATCGAGGTGAACTCGACGGCGACCTCGCGCGCCTCCGGGATCTCCAGGATCGACGGCGGCGGCACGTCGTTGAAGTAGATCTCGGCGTAGGCGAGGTCGGACAGGATGTAGATGCCGTGCTTGCGGCAGAACTCCACGATCGGCCGGTAGAAGTCCAGGCCCGCCACCTGCGCCGTCGGGTTCGACGGGTAGTTCAGCACCAGCGCCAGCGGCTTGGGCACGCTGTGGCGGGTGGCGCGCTCCAGCACTTCCATGAACTTGTCGGCGTCCGGCTCCGCGCCGCCCTCGTGCCCGACGGGCAGGTGGCGGATCGAGGCGCCGGCCAGGACGAAGCCGAAGGGGTGGATCGGATAGCTGGGGTTCGGCACCAGGATGGTGTCGCCCGGGCTGGTGATCGCGTTGGCGAGGTTGGCCAGGCCTTCCTTCGACCCGATGGTGACGATGCACTCGCTCTCGGGATCGATGTCGACGTTGAAGCGCCGCTTGTAATAGGCGGCGTGCGCCCGGCGCAGGCCGGGGATGCCGCGCGAGTTCGAATAGCGGTGCGTCTTCGGGTTCTGCACCGCCTCGACGAGCTTGTCGACGATGTGCTGCGGTGTCGGCTGGTCCGGGTTGCCCATGCCGAGATCGATGATGTCCTCGCCGGCGGCGCGGGCTCGCGCCTTCATGGCGTTGACCTCGGCGAACACGTAGGGCGGCAGACGCTTGATGCGGTGGAATTCAGAATCGCTCATGGACGCTCCGGGACCTCACCGGCCGCGGGACCAACCAAAACAGGGCGGACCGGGACCCTTTTCTACCGCCACGCCCGAGGATTAGCGAGGCAAATTTCGCGGGTGTGAGGTGCGCGGGTTGCGTTAGGTGGCCGTCTCTTGCCCTCCCCCGCCCGGCGGAAAGGCGGCGCGTAGACCCGTAGGCTGGTGCCAAGCACAGCGCGGCCCAACATTCCTTCCCCTGGCAACGGGCGTTGGGCCGCGCTGGCGCTTGGCGCCAACCTACGCCGCCCGCAGCGGCTTCACCTCGCTGTCGAGGCGGTCGCCCAGTTCGGCGCGCGTCCGGTCCAGGTCGTGGGCCTGTTGCAGGCCCAGCCAGAATTCCGCCGACATGCCGAAGAAGCGGCCGAGGCGCAGCGCCGTGTCGGCGCTCACCGCGCGGCTGCCGTCCAGGATGGCGGTGACGCGGTTCAGCGGCACGCCCAGTCCTTGGCGAGACAATAGGCGCTGATGCCCAGCGGCTCCAGGAAATCGCGCCGCAGCACCACGCCGGGCGACGACAGCCGCACAGGCTCCGCCTCGGCGCGCAGGTCCGACAGGTCGACCCGTCCGGCGTCCAGATCCGCGCGGCTGAAGCCCATGGCGTTCACCCCTTATGGTCGTCCACCAGTTCCACGTGGTACGCGTCGCCGTCGCGCCAGACGACACCGATCCGCCACGGAATACGCTCCGGGAATGGGCAAACGATGGCGAGAGCAGGCCAACGGCAGGAAGTTCCACGGGCATGGATCAATGCGAGGCTTTACCGTCGGCCACTTGTCGCAACCACGCCCGATCATCCGCCGACAGCCCCTTGGCGCCTTCGCAGGCCGGCTTCAGCAGATGCTTGGCGAACCGAACGCGGTCCACATCGCTGGTCCCCATGACGGCGCGGACCCGCCGAACGATACCCTTCGCCACGGCGTTGTCAACGCTCGGCTTGCAGGCGAGAGTCGCCAGGTCACCCGCCAAACGATCGCCATGGTCCGGCCGGACGTCCACCACCTTCGACCACCACGCCTGAAGCGCTGCATCCGCGCCCTGCGGCTGTCCGTGGAGAAGCCGCGCGAAGCGCTTCTCCGCCTCCCCGCGCCTTATTCCATTGGATGGAATGCTCTCCAACCATTCGCCGACCAACCGCTGTGCCTCATCGTTCGCATACGGCTGGAACGGGGGTTTGGGTTCACCTCGGCGTAATACGGCAAGGTCGATCAAATCGCCCCCGGTGTCCTCGGAGACGCGCGCAAGCCAGAACTCCGCCCCATACAGCGACGCGCCCTGAAGTTGCGCATCATCCAGCGACGCGCCCTGAAGTTGTGCCCAGTCCAGCGACGTACCCTGAAGCTGCGCCCCGACCAGCGACGCGCCCTGAAGCTCCGCCCAGTCCAGCGACGCGCCCTGAAGCTCCGCCCTTTCCAACGACGCGCCCTGAAGCTCCGCCCCATACAGTGACGCGCCCTGAAGCCGCGCATCGTCCAGCGACGCGCCCTGAAGTCGCGCCCATTCCAGCGACGCGCTCTGAAGCTCCGCCCTTTCCAACGACGCGCCCTGAAGCTCCGCCCTGTTCAGCAACGCGCCCTGAAGCTGAGCCCTGCTCAAAGACGCGCTAGTAAGCCGCGCCCCGTACAGCGACGCGCCCTGAAGCTGCGCCCAATTCAGTTCCGCGCCTTGAAGCTCCACCTCGTACAGCGACGCGCCCTGAAGCCGCGCCTCGACCAGCTTCGCACCCTGAAGCTGCGCTTTGTCCAAGCGCACCTTACGAAGATCCGCCCCCGACAGTTCCGCGTTTCGCAGATCCCGGCCACGCAGGTCCAGCGTCCATTGGACCTTGTCGAGCTTCTCGTCGTTGACGAAATCGGGGTCTTTCGGTTCCAGATTGCGCGGCAACGCCTCTTCCCAATCTGGGAAACGGACAACCCGCGTGATCGCTTCGTCCGGCACCGTCGCGACGAACAGGCTGAACAGCGCGCACGCCAGGGCAATCACGCCCGCCGCCGTCCGGCCAAGCCCAAGGAGCAGGCGGCGCCGTTTGATCGCGTCGATGCTGCGCGGCCCTTCCGCGTCCGTCCGCAGCCTCAGCGCACGGGCCGCCAGGAACCCGACCAGCACGAGGTCGGCCAGCAGCCATCCCCGGTGCAAATACGTGATCATCACGTCGTGAAACGCCAGGAATTTGATCTGGAACACCAACATCAGCGCCAGCGGCGCCACCGCCAAAGTCACCACTGCGATGAGTGCGTCCAGGATGCGCAGCGTGTTGCCCTGCCCGGCATGCCCCAGCAGCCGCGTCAAAAAGAAGGCGTCCATGCGGCGATAAAGCGGCTCGCGGTCGGCCTCGCGCAGGATCTGCCAGCTGATCTGGGCATGGTAATAGGCCACGTCCCGACCAAGAAGCACTACCTTGCGCACCATGTAGAGGTGGAACACCCAGAACAGCGACGGCCCGGCCCAGAAGAACGCCTCAAGCCCCACGTCCACCCCGATCAGCGGCAGCCTCACCGGCGTCAGCAAAAACAGGTCGCGGTGGGTGATCGACAGCGCCGTGAAGAACAAATAGGCCCACAACGACAGGAACGCGACCCACTGCGCCACCGCGCGCTGGCTGGTCGCGTTGACAGACGACTCCAGCTTGCCGAGGTCGTAGGCTTCCATCACGCGCGGCGCCTTGTGCTTGCGTAGGCGCAGGCGCAGGCGCAGGCAACGCCTTACTTGCGGTGCCTGGCTCTCGTTCGCCGGATCACGTTCGGTGGTGGCGCTGTCTAGCATTGCACGTGTAGTGTACCATCAACGGGCTGAGACACAACCCACATTCCCATATCCGATCCTGCGTCAGCCTACCTTCCGCAGCCGCACCCCCGGCCCCGCCGACTCGCCCGCCGCGAGGAACTCCACGCCTGCGCCTTCCAGGGCGGTGCGGATGGCGGTGATGGTGGCGACGCGGGGGTAGGGGGTTTCGCCCAGTTCCAGGCGGGCCAGGGTGCGGACGGCCATGCCGATGGCGGCGGCCAGCTCGTCGCGGCTCCAGCCGACGAGTGCACGGGCGGCGCGGATCTGCCGGGGGTCCATATCGGTCATACGAATGCAACTCACGCTGGAGTTCGCACGAAACCTGACATACAATCCCGGTATCGGTCAAGCGGCCGAGCGGGGTGCGGCAACACCCCGCCCGGCCTGACCACAACCCGCGGCTCGACGCGGCGGCAACTCTGCGCGCTGAAACCCACGTGCCTGGGGGATGCGGTGGCGAATCTGCCGACCGTCGCCACGGCCGGCGGCGAAAACATGCCACCGGAAGACGTGGGCATGATCGCCGACGCCGTGGACTTCCTCACCGCCGCCCCGCACCTGCACCGCCCGGCGCTGGTGGCCGAGGGCATGCGGCACGCGCGGGTCCTGTACGTGCACGCGGCCGTCTGACTGCGAACGTCGGCGCGCGGGTTCCTCTTTCGGGGGGCGCCCGCCGTGCCGGCCGGTTCAGCCCTGCGCGCCGTCCTCGATGGGGTGGCACGGCTTGCAGGTGGTGGGCCACGGGTCGCCCAGGTCCTCGACCACGCAGGACCATTTCGGCCCGTCCAGGCGAATGCAGCCGCCGCCCGCGAAGTGCAGCACGACGCCGCCCTCCACCCATTCCAGGCTCAGCAGGTCCAGGATCTGCGCGCGGTCCTTGAGGTCAAGCCCGCGCGCCTTCACCGCCGACACCCCCTCGAAACGCACGCCGCAATGGGTGCGCTCGTAGGGGAACTGCGCATCGTCGTCGGCGGTGAAGCCATCGTCGCGCGGCGTGTCGCAGGTCTCCCACTTGAAGCGGTTGACCACCAGCACGAACCGCTTGTCGTCCGGCAGGAAACACATTTCGCCGATCGGCACGATGGCGTCCTGAAGGCAGGCGGAAACGACCTTCAGATCCTCCTCGTCCTCGGCGCGCAGTCGGATCGGCGTGCTCATGGTCACCCTTGGCTCGTTTCTAGTCGTCGTCGCGTTCACGCACCCGTTCGATGTCGGCGCCGCAGGCCGCCAGCTTCTCTTCCAGCTTCTCATAGCCGCGGTCGAGGTGATAGACGCGGTTGACCGTCGTCTCCCCTTCCGCCGCCAGACCGGCCAGCACCAGCGAGACGGACGCGCGCAGGTCGGTCGCCATGACCGGCGCGCCGGTCAGCCGCTCGACCCCGCGCACCAGCGCCGAGGCGCCGTGCACGGTGATACGCGCGCCCATGCGCATCAGTTCCGGCGCGTGCATGAACCTGTTCTCGAATATGGTCTCGGTGATCATGGCCGCACCCCCCGCCGTGCACATCAGCGCCATCATCTGGGCCTGAAGGTCGGTGGGGAAGCCGGGGAACGGCTCGGTCATCACGTCGATGCCGTGCAGCGCGCCGTTGGCGCGCGACACGCGCACGCCGTTCTCGATCTCCGTGAACTCCACGCCGGCCTGCGCCAGCACCTTGGCGGCGGCGCTGATCAGGTCCAGGCGGGTGTTCAGGATGTCCAGCTCGCCGCCGGTGATGGCGGCGGCCATGGCGTAGGTGCCCGTCTCGATGCGGTCGGGCACCACCATGTGCCGGGCGCCGTGCAGCCGGTCGACGCCCTGGATGCGCAACGTGTCAGTGCCGATGCCGCTGATCTTCGCCCCCATGGCGACGAGGCAGTGGGCGAGGTCGCTCACCTCCGGCTCGCGCGCGGCGTTGACCAGCACCGTCTCGCCCCGGGCCAGCGTGGCGGCCATCAGCAGGTTCTCGGTGGCGCCGACGGACACCTTGGGGAAGACGATCTCGGCGCCGTGCAGCCCCTGGGGCGCCTTGGCGACGATGTAGCCGCCGGTGATCTCGATCCGCGCACCCATCAGCTCGAGGCCCTTGATGTGCAGGTCCACCGGGCGGGCGCCGATGGCGCAGCCGCCGGGCAGCGACACCTTGGCCTCGCCGCAGCGCGCCACCAGCGGCCCCAGCACCAGCACGGAGGCGCGCATCTTGCGCACCAGATCGTACGGCGCCGTGGTGTTGGTGATGTCGCGGGCGGTGAAGTCCACCGCGCGTCCGGCGCAGTCGCCGCCGGCGCCGTTCATGTGGATGGCGACGCCGTGCTGGAGCAGCAGGTTGCACAGCGTGTTGATGTCGGCGAGGATCGGCAGGTTGGTGAGCGTCAGCGTGCCGTCGGTCAGCAGGCTGGCGGTCATCAACGGCAGGGCGGCGTTCTTGGCGCCGCCGACCACGATGCTGCCGCGCAGGGGTTTGCCGCCGCGGATGCGGATCTTGTCCATGATGTTATCGTGCTTCGCGTGGTGATGCCGGGGTGGCGGATGGGCTCCCTTGGTCCGCGCGGCCGTTACAGCCGCGGCAGCGTCACTCCCTTCTGGCCCATGTACTTGCCGGACTTGTCGGCGTACGAGGTCTCGCAGATCGTGTCCCCCTTGAGGAACAGGAACTGGCAGAGGCCCTCGTTGGCGTAGACCTTGGCCGGCAGGGGCGTCGTGTTCGATATCTCCAGCGTCACGTGGCCTTCCCACTCGGGCTCCAGCGGCGTGACGTTGACGATCAGGCCGCAGCGCGCGTACGTGCTCTTGCCCAGGCAGATGACCAGCACGTCGCGCGGCACGCGGAAATACTCCACCGTGCGGGCCAGCGCGAAGCTGTTGGGCGGGATGATGCAGACGTCCGTCTTGCGGTCGACGAAGCTGTTGTCGGAAAACGCCTTGGGATCGACGATGGCGTTGTCGACGTTGGTGAAGATTTTGAATTCATCGGCCACGCGCGCGTCGTAGCCGTAGGAGCTGAGGCCATAGGAAATGACGCCGGCACGCTCCTGGCGATCGACGAAGGGCTCGATCATGCCCTTGGTCTCGGCCATTTCGCGGATCCAGCTGTCCGGCATGATGCCCATCGGCCCCAACTCCCCGTTCAGAATGTCGTCGGAATGTCGTTATCAAGGGTTTGTAGCCGAGCGTGACCGGGGGCACAAGGGAACGAAATGGGATCAACAAGTCGGCGTCTTCCAGGTGCACGGACCGGCGCCGCGCATCCCCGCCCCTGCCCGATCGGGCGGCTGACGAGTGGCCTAGGTCTTAGGCGCCGTTGCCTGTAAATTAGGCATTGCTTATGCTCGTTGCCAAACAAGACCACAATGCATGGGGGAGGGGTCTGGTGCGGCGATACCTTATCAAGATGCGCGGACACGGCCGGGCCCCCGCGCGGCCGTCGATGCGGCACATCCTGTGGTCCTCGCTGGGCGGCACGGCGGGGATCGGCAGCGTGCTGGCGCTGGCCCTTTACGCCGACGTCCCGCTGCTCGTGGCGCCCTTCGGGGCCACCTGCGTGCTTGCCTTCGCGGTGCCCGACAGCCACCTCGCCCAGCCGCGCAGCATCATCGGCGGCTATCTCGTGTCGACCCTGGTCGGGCTGCTGGTCCTGGACCTGTCGGGCGCGCACGCGTGGGACATGGCGGTGGCCGTGGGGCTGGCGATCGGCGCCATGCAGTTTACGCGCACCGTGCACCCGCCGGCCGGCGCCGTGCCGCTGCTCGTCATGATGGCGGCGCCGGGCTGGCTTTTCCTGGTGGCGCCCGTGCTGGCGGGGGCAGGCCTGCTGGTCGTCGCCGCCGTCCTCGTCAACAATCTCTCCGGCGAGCGGCGCTATCCGCTGTATTGGGTCTGACGCCCGCCCCTCATCGGTCCACCCGCCGGCGCATGGGGGCGCGGCGGCCGCGCTTCCCTTTGCCGGGTTCGTTCCTGTAACGTCGCGCCCGTCCCCCGCCTTTTCCGGAGACCGGGCCCGTGACGCCCCCACGCCCCGACCGCCGCCCCCCGTTCGCCGACTGGAACAGCCTGCACCGCTCCGTCACCCAGCGGCTGAGCGAGAAGAACGGCGGGCTGCAGCCCGACCTCGACCCCGCCATCCGCGAGGCGCTGTGGCGGCGCGGCTTCCTGGCCGACAAGTGGCGGCTGCTGTCCATGGAGTCGCGCGGCTTCGACGGTTTCCTCAGCGACGTCCAGCGCCACATGGCGCGCAACATCAACGGCCGGCACGGCTGGGTGCTCGACGACAAGTTCGTGCTCTACAAGACCCTGCAGACGGTCGCCCGCCAGCCGGAGATGCTGGTGGCGCTGTACGACGGGCACGCCATCCTGGCCCAGTCCTGGCACGCCCTGCTGAACGGCGATGCGCCGGCCACGGTGTACGCCAAACCGGCGCAGGGCAGCATGGGCCACGGCCTGGTCCGCGCCACCCTGGGCGGCGGCGCCGTCACCGTGGACGGCCGGCGCTTCGGCGGAGAGGACTTCCTGGACCGGCTCCGGCACAGCGGCAGCGACTATGTGGTAACGCTCGGCGTGGTGCAGCACCCGGACATGGCCGCGCTCTTCCCCGGCACGACCAACACGCTGCGCGTCCTGGTCGCGCGCCACCCGCGCGACGGCAAGCCCTTCATCGGCGCCACGGCGCTGCGGGTGGGAACGGTGGCGTCCGGCCCGATCGACAACTTCTCGCGCGGCGGCCTGTCCTTCCCCGTTGATCCGGCGACCGGCCTGATCGGCCGGGGCGTGCGCCGGCTGGCCAGCGGGCATGTGGAGCCGGTCGAGGCGCACCCCGACAGCGGGCTGCCGATCACCGGCCGCACGGTCCCGCTGTGGCCGGAGGTCGCCGCCTGCACCCTGGGCGCCTTCGTCCACCTGCCCTTCCTGCGCTACGTCGGCTGGGACGTCGCCGTCGGCCCGGAAGGTCCGGTCGTCATCGAAGGCAACAGCTACAGCGGCGTCGACGTCTTCCAGGTGCACGGACCGGTGCTGCACGCCCCGGCCCTGCGCGCCTTCTATGAGCACCACGGCATCCTGGCCTACACCGGCCCCTGCCCGATCGGGCGTGCGGATCCGGCGACGCACCCGCGTGACAGTATCGATGAAGATAATATTATCTCAAGAGATACCTGAACCGACAGAACACCTTGGCGACCGCAATCATCAGCGATAGCGCGCTATCCTTCATCACTAAACGCGCGTTCATTATGGCCTTTCATGATAATAATGAGGCGAAGCAAGTTGTCGACTTTCAGGAACGTTGTGTCGTAGACTGGATACTGTGGGTTGGGCCGCCGCCTCGCGAAATACCATTGCAGTTTCCGAGAACCGGGGCACTCCACTCAAGCACACGCAGGCATTCGTCGTTGTCGAGCTCTCAAGCGGTCGTCTGATCACCGCCAAGCCGGCGAAGGGAAGCCATATTTTGTCGCGCCGCCGCCAACGATTCGCTGGACGGCAAAGAAATGAAGGAGAGTTCGAATGCTTGAACCTATTCGGAAGTTGATCGACAGTCCAACATTCCAATGGTCTATCGTCCTTGTTATTCTTATAAACGCGGTCATTCTTGGACTTCAGACGCTGACCACGCTCAGCGAAAGCCAAGCGAACACCCTGGATTTCCTTGACAACATCTGCCTCTTCATCTTCTGCGTTGAGATCGCCTTGAAGCTGGTCGTCCTGCGCTTCGACTTCTTCAAAAGCGGCTGGAACGTCTTCGACATCCTGGTCGTCGGCATTGCGCTGGTGCCCGCGTCGGGCGAGCTGTCGGTGCTGCGATCCCTGCGGGTGCTGCGGCTGATGCGTCTGGCGACGGCGTTGCCGTCGATGCGCCGCGTCGTCAGCGGCATGTTCAAGGCCATTCCGGGCGCCGCGTCGGTGGCCGGCGTGCTGTTCGTCATGTATTACGCGGCGGCCGTCATGGGCACGAACTTCTTCCGCGACACCAACCCCGACCTCTTCGGCGATCTCGGCGCGTCCCTGTTCACGCTGTTCAAGATGATGACCCTGGAAGGTTGGCCCGACATCGCGGACAAGGTGCTGGAGCACAGGCCGAATGCGTGGCCGTTCTTCGTTCTCTTCATCATCTTCACGACCTTCACCACCCTCAACCTGCTGTTCGGCATCATCGTCGGCGCCATGGAGGACGCGAAGGAGGAAGACGCCCGCGCCAAGATGAGCGAGCAGGGCGTGGAGGTCTCCGAGGAGAGCAGCGAGGTGCGGCTGGCCATGATCGAAAACGACGTCAAGCACATCCGCGAAATGCTGATGGCCATGCAGGGCACGTCCGTCGCGCCGGCGGAACCGGCGGCCAAGACCCCGGAAATGGCCGGCGCATCATAAGGTTCGCGTTTCCCGCCGTGGCCGCCGACGCTGTCTTCCGACCGGCGTGGGCGGCCACGGCGGCCTTCCCGTGCCCTCAGCGGTCCACTCGCCGGCCCACCGGCGCATAGGTGTAGGGTGGCTGAATGTAGTGCAGGACGCCGCCGGTCCTCACGTACGGGTCCAGCAGCCGCGTCAGGTTCAGGCCGATGCCGACGTACAGGTGCTGTTCGCGCAGGTCGGCCGATCCGGGACCGCCGTGGTCGGCGTAGTTGCGCGCGTAGAAGCCGACGTGGAATTCCAGGTGCTTCAGCAGCGGGTCGCGCACGGCGTCGAACCCGTCCGCCTTGACGGCGATGAGGTATTTCAAGCGGTCGTAGTCGGTGAAGACGTCCGCCTGGTAATCACCGCGCCGGAACGGGTTGTATTCGACGCGGAAGTCGATCTTGCGCTGGATCTCCGGGTATCGCCACAGCGCATAGCCCAGCGCCGCGCCCACCGTGTTGAACAGCATGTCCTGGTAGGAAAAGCCGTAGTCGTCGCTGAAAGCGTCACCGATCTCGACCAGCCCCATCAGCCCCACCCCCGACAGCGCGCCATAACGGGCGGACTCGGCGCGCGAATACCCCCACGCCTCGTAACGGTTGGCGAACAGGTGGCTGAGCGCATAGGCCGACCACGCGTGGCCCAGCTTGTCGGCTCCGCCCTCCCCCGTCCCGCGGCCGAACCAGCCCTCGTCCTGGAAGCGCGGACCGCCGGAACCCCAGTCCCACGACCACGCTCCCCAGCCCAGCGCCAGCGCGCCCGCGCCCAGGTTGAGCGCCAGCGCCTTGTCCTCCCGGCTCCAGTCCCCCGGACTCCAGGTGCCCGGCAGCAGCTCCGCGCGGGCGGCGGGCGCGGCGCCAAGCAACGCCAGGACGAGCATCAGGCGGGCGAAAAGCCCCATGGCGGCAGCCCCCGTAACGCGGTGTGGATCACGGGGCGATTGAAGCACAGCCGTCCGGCGGCACAGGCGCGGGCAAAAGGGATAGACCTACGGGGTGTCCGCGTCCTCGTCCTTTCTTTCCCGCGCGCGGGCCTGTTCCTTGCGCTTGCGCAGGTTCTCGCGCAGGCGCTCGGCCAGACGGTCCTGGCGGTCGGCGGGTTTCGCCTTCGGGGGCTTCGCCTCGTCGGTCATGCCGCGTCCGCCGGCACAGGCGCGGCCTCCGGCGCCATCTGCCAATGCCGGTGCCACGCCTGGAACATCAGCACGCACCACAGCCGGTACTGCCAGTTGCGCCCGCCCGACAGGTGCTCGGCCCACAGCCGGCGTACCTGGACGGCGTCGAGCAGCCCATCCTCGCGCAGGCCGCGCTCGTCCAGCAGGTCCTCGGCCCAGTCGCGCAAGGGACCGCGCAGCCAGGAATCGATCGGCACGCCGAAGCCCATCTTCGGCCGCTCCACCAGCGCCGGGGGCACGTGGCGGTACAGCACCTGCCGCAGCAGCCACTTGCCCTTGCCGTCGCGGATCTTCTGGCCGAGCGGCAGGCGCCACGCCAGCTCCACCACCCGGTGGTCGAGCAGCGGCACCCGCGCCTCCAGCGCCACCGCCATGCTGGCGCGGTCGACTTTGGCGAGGATGTCGTCGGGCAGGTAGGTGGCGGCGTCCAGGTACTGCATGCGCTCGACGAAGTCGGCCACGCCGCGCGCGTCGTCCCACACCGCTCCCCGCGGCTCGCGCCCGCCCAGCACCAGCGTGTCCGGCGCTTTCCACTGGCTGACGAGGTCGCGGTACAGATCGTCCGGGCCGGCGGCGCCCAGCACGGCGGCCAGCTTGTGCAGCTTGTCGCCGGGCAGGCGCGGCATCCCGCGCACCGGCAGCATGCCGAACAGCGCGTCCCAGCGCCCCGGCGGCACGCTTCGGATCAGCCCCGCCGCCGCCCCGCGCAAACCCGCCGGCAGCGGCGCCATCATCCGCCACAGCTTCGAGCCCAGGAAATAGCGGTTGTAGCCGGCGAACAGCTCGTCCCCGCCGTCGCCCGACAGCGCCACGGTGACCGAACGGCGCGTCATCTCCGACACCAGGAAAGTCGGGATCTGCGAGGCGTCGGCGAACGGCTCGTCGTACCATTCGGCCAGACGCGGGATGACGGCCAGGGCGTGGTGCGGCTCGACCGTCAGTTCGGTGTGGTCGGTGCCCAGGTGCCTTGCCACGGCGCGCGCGTCGGCCGCCTCGTCGAAGCCGGCCTCGTTGAAGCCGATGGTGAAGCTGCGCACCGGCCGGTCGCTCTGCGCCTGCATCAGCGCAACGACGGTGGAGGAATCGATGCCGCCCGACAGGAAGGCGCCCAACGGCACGTCGGCCACCATCTGCCGGCCGACGGCGTCCATCAGCAGCGCTTCCAGCCGGTCGGTGGCCTCCCGGTCGGACAGATCCAGCCGGTCGGCGATGCCGCCACGCACCACCGCGCCCAGGTCCCAGTAGACGGTGCGCTCCGGCTCGCCCGGACCGGTGAAGGTCAGGATGGTTCCCGGCTCCTGCTTGCGCACGCCCTTATAGATGGTGTGCGTCGCCGGCACATAGGCGAAGCGGAAATAGGCCGACAGCGCGTCGCGGTCGATGTCGGCGCGGAAGGCCGGATGCGCGCGCAGCGCCTTGGGCTGCGACCCGAACAGCAGGGCGCCGCCAACGCGCGCCCAGTACAGCGGCTTGACGCCCAGCTGGTCGCGCACGAGGTGCAGCGCCCGCGCCTGCCGGTCCCACAGGGCGAAGGCGAAGATGCCGATCAGGCGCCGGGCCGTCGCCGCCACGCCCCAGGCGGCGCAGGCCTCGACCAGCACTTCGGTGTCGGAATGGCCGCGGAAGGCGTGCCCCCTGCCCTCCAACTCGGCGCGCAGGTCCTGGAAATTGTAGATCTCGCCGTTGTAGGCGATGACCCAGCGCCCGTCCGCCGATTCCATCGGCTGGCGGCCGAGCGGCGACAGGTCGACGATGGCGAGGCGGCGGTGCGCCAGCGCCACGCCGGCCGCCTCGTCCACCCACACGCCGTCGCCGTCCGGACCACGGTGGGTGATCGTCGCGTTCATGCGGCGCACGGTCATCTCCAGCCCGACCGGGGTCCGGCTGGATGACGGGGCGACGAAGCCGCAGAAGCCGCACATGGGAGAGGGCCGCCCGCCTAGTGGTCGGAGCCGTGCAGGATGGCGTCGCGCATGCCGGTGTCATAGCCCATGCCGGCCGGCGTGACGATGGCCCCCCGCTCGTCCTGGCGGACCAGTCCCTTGCGGCCCAGCGCCACCCACACCGCCTGGTTCTGCAACCCGGTGGCGTCGCGCCCCGCCACCACATGATGGCCCATGTGGAAATGGTCGCCGTGCGCGTGCGGCAGGCGGGTGATGAGGAAGGCCCCCTCCTCCTCCTCGACCGGAGCGTTCTCCAGCCGCGCGATCTCCTGGAGCAGCGTCAGCGTCTTGAGCTGCAGCGCGTTGAGGCCAAGCGGATTCTTCTTGTTGGGCGCCATGGGTTCCGACCCTGTCATACCGGGAATAAGGCAGGGCAGTAGATCGGCACGCCGCCCGCGCTGTCAAGCGCGGGCGGCGTAGCGCACTCGTCCCCGCTTACTTCTTCGCCACCGCCTCGACGATCTTCCAGATGTTGCGGATCTGGCGGGCGTCCTTCTGCCAGTAATCGACGCCGTTGTAGCCCCACCAATCCCAGCAGCCGTTCGGGTTGCCGCCGGTCATGCCGCTGGCCGCCGCCTGCGGATAGAGCACGACGATGCCGTTGCGCTCGGCGAAGTCGTTGTAGCCGGCGTCACGCGCGAACAGGTACGTGCGCGACGGGTCCTTGCTGTCCTTGTTGATCATGTCCTCGTTCTGGTGGCAGCCGTGCAGCGCGACGTGCAGCGAGCACGACGCGCCGGACTTGCAGCTTTCCGGAACGTAGACGTAACCGGTCTTGTGCATCATCCCCTGCGGGTTGGTCGCGCCGATCACGTTGGTCTGGTTGAAGGCGATCAGGTTGGCCGGGTCGGCCGGGCGGTTGGCCTGCGGGGCGGCGGCCTTGGCCGGGTGCAGGAAGGCCAGCATGTCCTGCGCGCCCGGAACGTCGCAGTCGGCGATGTACGGCGCACCGGCGAAGCAGTTGCGCCCGTTGGGGCGGCTGTCGGTCGGCATGGTGTGCGGCATGCCGTCCACCGTCACCGCCTTCAGGTTGGCCTCGGCCGTCTGGCCGGCCGGGCAGCTCGCCATCAGCTCGCCGTACAGCGCCTTGGTCGCGTCGCTGACCTTGGCGGGCACGGTGTCGTCCTTGCCGCCGGCAATCAGATAGACGCGGTCGCCGCACAGGTTGGCCTGCGCGTCCACCTTCTTGCGGTCGAAGGCGTCCTCGGCCAGCTCCATCAGGCGCTTGGTCTCGATCGGCAGCGCGGCGATCGGCCCCAGCGGCATGCCCAGCTTTTCATAGTACGCGGTGCACAGGCCGACGGCAGTGATCTCGCTGGTCACCGGATAGGCGGCACTGCCCTTGAGGTAGTCGGCGCACCGGTACGGCGGGCCCGCCACCATGCCGACGCCGACGAGGTCGGCGGAACGGGCGACGTGGAGCTGGTGCGCCATCGCCGCACCCGACGAGATGCCGGACACCGTGATGTCCTTGCGATCGATCGACAGCGTGATCTTCCTGGCCTTCAGCTCGGCCACCTGCGCGCTGGCGCCCGGCGCGGCACCCAGGACGGCGGCCAGACAGACCGCGGCGAAGGCGACGGGGCGACCCCACCTATAGTTGTTCATGACGATAATTTCCCCCGGTATTGGCATGCTGCACTGCGGCATACACTACCATGCAAGGAATTGCCTGTCAGCCGGCAACCGTGGCTGCCGCCGTTCCCCTGGAAAATGTGTCGTAGTGCGTGTGCGCGCCCGGCCGGCGGCGGCGTGGACCGGCGGTGCGCGCGTTGCAGCGTTTTGCGCTCTGG
>DASWVP010000324.1:0-6597 GCA_036401175.1 Azospirillum sp.
CCGGCCGCCGCCATGGCGCAGGCGCGCGAGCTGCTGCGCGAGCTGGGCGCGCTGGACGAGGCGGGCGCGGTCACCGCGCACGGCCGCCGCATGGCCGGCTTCGGCGTGCACCCGCGCCTGTCGCACATGATGCTGGCCGGCAAGGAGCGGGGCCTGGGCGGGCTGGCCTGTCAGGTGGCGGCGCTGCTGGGCGAACGCGACATCGTCAAGGCGCAGCCGGGCTTCCGCGACAGCGACCTGCGGCTGCGCGTCGAGCTGCTGCGCGGCCTGGACGATGACGGCAAGCTGCGCGCCGGCCGCGGCCTGAGCGTGGAGCGCGGCGGGGCGCAGCAGGCGCTGAAGCAGTCGCGCCAGTGGATGCGGCAGCTGCGCGTGAACGCCGGCGAGGGCGAGGCCGGCGCAACCGGCCTGCTGGTGGCGCTGGCCTACCCCGACCGCATCGGCCAACGGCGTTCAGGCGGTTCCGGGGCCGGCGGGCAGGCGGCGCAGTACCGCCTGTCGAACGGCCGGGGCGCCTTCTTCGCCCAGCCGGAGCCGCTGTCGGCCGAGGACTGGCTGGCGGTAGCCGACCTGGACGGCGCGGCGCGCGAAGCGCGCATCTTCCTGGCCGCCCCCGTGACGCTGGCGGAGTTGGAAGACGCCTTCGCCGGGCAGATCCGCACCGAGACCGTCGTCGCCTGGGACGGCCGGGAACAGGCGGTGCTGGCGCGCCGCCGCCGCATGCTGTTCGCGCTGGCGCTGGAGGACAAGCGCCTGCCCGACCCGCCGGCCGACACGGTCGCAGCGGCGATGATCCAGGGCATCCGCGAGATCGGCCTCGCCTGCCTGCCGTGGACGGACGAGCTGCGCAAATGGCAGGCCCGCGTGGAGTTCCTGCGCCGCGTGGAGGGGGAGGAGTGGCCGGACGTGTCCGACGCCGCCCTGCTCGACACGCTGGCGGACTGGCTGGCGCCGTTCCTGTCGGGCGTGTCGCGCCGCTCCCACCTCGACCGGCTGGACCTGGGCACGGCGCTGCGCGGGTTGCTGCCCTGGGCCATGCGGACGCGCCTGGAGGCGGAGGCGCCGACGCACGTGGAGGTGCCCAGCGGCTCGCGCGTCCCCATCGACTACACGGGCGAGGAGCCTGTGCTGGCGGTGCGGCTGCAGGAGATGTTCGGGCTGGCCGAGACGCCGCGCATCGCCGGCGGTCGGGTGCCGCTGCTGCTGCACCTGCTGAGCCCGGCGCGCCGGCCGGCGCAGGTGACGCGCGACCTCGCCAGCTTCTGGGCCAACGCCTACAAGGCGGTGAAGGCCGACCTGAAGGGCCAGTACCCCAAGCACTACTGGCCCGACGACCCCATGCAGGCCGAACCCACCGCGCGGGCGAAGCCGCGGCGGTGATCCCCGGCGCGGCCGACGTCATGTATGACATTTTCCTTAAATTTAGCCAGTCCAATAACAATCTAGCCTCTTAACAGATCCGAAAGGGAATACCGCTACCGTCGTGGGAAAATGAACAATGGGAGCGTGGGGACGATGACGTTCGGCAGATTTTCCCTGGTCACGAAACTGCTTGTCGTGATCGGCCTGGTGACCACCGTCGGGCTGGGCGCCGGGGTGATGGCCGTCACGGCCAAGAGCGGGGCCGACACCGACGCCCTGTCGTTCCGCGAGGGCGAGCAGCTGGGACACCGCTACGCCGCCGTGGTTCAGCGCCAGTTGAACGACGCCATGGACACCAGCCGCTTCGTCGCCACCTCGCTGACCAGCTTCATGCAGGCCGGCCATACCGACCGGGCGCAGATCAACGGCTGGCTGAAGGCCATCACCGAGGCCAATCCCGACCTTCTGGGCGTTTGGGTGGGCATGGAGCCCAACGCGCTGGACGGCAAGGACGCCGCCTTCGTCAACGCCCCCGGCAGCGACGCCACCGGCCGCTTCCTGCCCTACTGGAACCGCGCGTCGGGTTCCGTGGCGCTGGAACCGCTGGTCAGCTACGACGATCCCGGCCCCGACGGCGCCTATTACCAGATCGCCAAGCGCACCGTGAAGGAAGTGGTGGTGGAGCCCTACCTCTACACCGCCGCCGGGCGGCAGATCCTGATGATGTCGCTGGTGGTGCCCATCGTCCGCGACGGCCGGTTCATCGGCGCGGCCGGTGTCGACATCTCGACCGACGGCATCCGGGACCTGCTGAAGACGGCCAAGCCCTTCGAGACGGGGTCGGTTTCCCTGATCTCCAACGGGGGCCTGTGGGCGGCCTACAGCGACACGGCGCACCTGGGCAAGCCGATCGAGGAAACCGACGCCCGCCTGAGCGCGGTCAAGCCGGCGATCCGCGGCGGCCAGCCGCACGAGCACTTCTCCAACTCCGCCAGCCTGCGGACCGAGGTGAAGCAGCTGTTCCTGCCGGTCACCGTCGGCACGTCCGGGACGCCCTGGTCCATCCTGGTGGACCTGCCGCTCGACCGGGTCGAGATGCCCAAGGTCGAGTTGCGCACCTTCATCCTGATCGGCGGCGCCGGCCTGCTGGCCGTCCTGCTGGCCGCGCTGTGGATCGTCAGCCGCGCGGTCGTCGGCAAGCCGCTCGGCCGCGCGATCACGACGATCCAGGCCCTGACCTCCGGCAACCATTCGGTCGAGGTCACGGACCGCGACCGCGAGGACGAGATCGGCGCCATCGCCAAGGCGCTCCATCTCTTCAAGGAGAGCGCCGTGCGCATGTCGGGGATGGAGGAGCAGCGCCGCCAGGAGGAGCGCCGCGCCGCCGATCAGCGCCGGCAGGAGCTGAACCGGCTTGCCGAAAGCTTCGAGGGCACGGTCGGCGGGGTGGTCCGCGACGTCACGGCGCAGTCCGACCGGATGCGTTCCAACGCGCAGGACCTGTCGGCCATCGCCGCGGAAACCGACCGGCAGGCCGTCGCGGTCGCCGCCGCCTCCGATCAGGCGAGCGCCAACGTCCAGACCGTCGCCGCCGCGGCGGAAGAGCTGGCGCGCTCCATCGCCGAGATCAACGAGCGGATCGCCCACTCCTCGCGGATGGCCGCGGACGCCGTCGGCGAGGTCGAGAAGACCAACACCACCGTGGCCGGGCTGGCCGCGGCGGCGCAGAAGATCGGCGACGTGGTCAGCCTGATCCAGAGCATCGCCAGCCAGACCAACCTGCTGGCGCTCAACGCCACGATCGAAGCCGCCCGTGCGGGCGAAGCGGGCAAGGGCTTCGCCGTCGTGGCCTCGGAGGTCAAGAACCTCGCCAACCAGACGGCCAAGGCCACCGAGGACATCTCCGCCCAGATCGCCGAGATGCAGGCCGTCAGCGGCAACGCCGTCGGCGCCATCCAGGCGATCGGCCGCATCATGGTGGGCATCAACGAAACCGTGACGGCGATCGCCGCCGCCGCCGAGGAGCAGGGCGCCGCCACGCGGGAGATCAGCCGGAACGTCCAGCAGGCCGCCGCCGGCACGCACGAGGTGTCCGCCAACATCGGCGGCGTGACCAAGGCGGCCGGCGAAACGGGCAGCATGGCCGGCCTGAGCCGGACCGCCGCCGACGAGCTGTCCCGCCAGTCGAACCAGTTGCGCCAGGAGGTCGAGCGCTTCGTCGCCACGATCCGCAACGCCTGAGCTTGACGTCCGTCGTCCGACGCTCACGTCACTGGACGGCGAGCGTCACGACGGAGGCGGCGAATGGATTCGGCGGGTCACGACTGGGGTGCGATCCCCGAGCGCGAGGCGGGGGACGGCGTCTGGTCGAAGACGCTGGTCGGCGAGGGGGTGATCTTCCGCCACCTGCGCCTCAGCGCCGGCACCACCGCCGCCCCGCACGACCACCCGCACGAGCAGTGGCTGCACGTGCTCTCCGGCCACGCGACGGTGCGCTGCGACGACGCCGAGCACGAGCTGCGCCCCGGCACCATGCTCCACCTCCCCGCCCACACCCGCCACGCCGCCGTGTTCGACGAGGAGACGGTGATGGTGGAAATCAACGTGACGGGGGGATGAGCGGCGTAGACTGGCGCTTGGCGCCAACCTACGAATTCACGCCACCGCGTAATCCCTGAGCCGCACCGGCTGGCGCCGGGCGCCCCAATCTCCCGGCCGGGCCTCGAACACGCCGGCCAGCGGCGTGCGGCAGGTGCGGCAGGCGCCGTGGTCGTCCAGGTGCCAGTCGGACAGGGTGTAGCCGCTGCGGCCGATCAGGCGGGTGCCGCAGCCGGTGCAGTAGGTGGAGGAGTGATCGAGGTCCCGCACGTTGCCGACGTAGACGTGTTTCAGCCCGTTCGCCGTGGCGATGGCACGGGCGCGCAGCAGCGTGGCGTGCGGCGTCCAGCCCTTGTCGCGCATCTTGTAGTCGGGGTGGAACGCCGTGAAGTGCAACGGCACGTCGGCGCGCAGGGTCTCGGCGATCCAGGCGGTCATGGCGTGCAGTTCGGCGTCGCTGTCGTTCTCGCCGGGGATCAGCAGCGTGGTGATCTCCACCCACACGTTGGTCTCGTGCACGAGGTATTTCAGCGTGTCGAGCACCGGTTCCAGATGGGCGCCGGTCACCTTGTGGTAGAACGCCTCCGTGAACGCCTTCAGGTCGACGTTGGCGGCGTCCATGTGGCGGTAGAACTCGGCGCGCGGCTCGGCGCAGATGTAGCCGGCGGTGACGGCCACGTTCTTCACGCCCCGCGCGTGGCACGCCTGCGCCACGTCCACCGCGTATTCCAGGAAGATGACCGGGTCGTTGTAGGTGTAGGCGACCGAGCGGCAGCCGGTCCGCTGGGCGGCGCGGGCGATCGTCTCCGGGCTGGCGGAATCGGCCAGCGTGTCCATCTCGCGGCTCTTGGAGATGTCCCAGTTCTGGCAGAACTTGCAGGTCAGGTTGCAGCCGGCCGTGCCGAAGGACAGGACCGGCGTGCCCGGCAGGAAATGGTTGAGCGGCTTCTTCTCGATGGGGTCGATGCAGAAACCGGAGGAGCGGCCGTAGGTGGTGAGCACGAGTTCGTCGCCCCGGCGCTCGCGCACGAAGCACAGCGCCTGCTGGCCGTCCTGAAGCTTGCAGTGGCGGGGGCACACGTCGCACTGGAGTCGTCCATCGTCGAGCGCGTGCCAGTAGCGGGCGGGGTGGATGCTGGTCATCGAAAGACGCGTCCTGCACGGTGCCGGGCGATTTCCCTCTGGAAAAAGCCGCGTGGGCACACGAAGTCTGGTTTATCCTGTTCCGCATATGGTCATTGCCGCAGCGGTGTCCAATCCATGACGATCCTTCGTTCCCCGATTCTTCGCCAGCCGGCGGTGGCCGGCGCCTTCTACCCGGCTGATCCGGCAGTGCTCGGCCGCATGGTCGACGACTGCATCTATCAGGCGCGGATCGAGCCGGTGGCGGCCAAGGCCATCGTCGCGCCGCACGCCGGCTATGTGTATTCCGGGGCGATCGCCGGCACCGCCTACGCCGCCGTGCGCCATCTGGCGGACCGGGTGCGGCGGGTGATCCTGCTGGGCCCGGCGCACCGCCACCCGTTCCGCGGCCTCGCCGCCCCGTCGGCCGACGGGATGGTGACGCCGCTGGGCGCGGTGCCGGTGGACCGCGAGGCCGTCGACGCCATCCTCGGCCTGCCCGACGTGCAGATCCTCGACGCGGCGTTCGATGGCGAGCATTCGCTGGAGGTGCACCTGCCCTTCCTGCAGCGGACCTTCCACGATTTCACGGTGGTGCCGCTGGTCGTCGGCACCTGCGCGCCGCAGGCGGTGGAGACGGTGCTGGAGCGGCTGTGGGGCGGGCCGGAGACGCTGATCGTCGTCAGCTCCGACCTCAGCCATTTCCATGATTACGACACGGCGCGCGGGCTCGACCTCGCCGCTTCGCAGGCCATCGAGACGGCGGCGCCGGAGAAGCTGAACGGCGATTACGCCTGCGGCTACAAACCGGTGTCCGGGCTGCTGCTGCGCGCCCTGAAGCTGGACCTGCGGGCCACCACGCGCGACCTGCGCAACTCCGGCGACACGGCCGGCGACCGGAACCGCGTCGTCGGCTATGGCGCCTACACCTTCGAGGACGCCGAGCACGCGCGGCTGAGCGACGCGCACCGCAAGCAGTTGCTGGACTGCGCGCACCAATCGCTGCGCCACGCGGTGGAACGCGGCCGGCCGCCGTCGGTGGCGGTGGAGACGTTCCCGATGCCGCTGCGCGCCCTGCGCAAGACCTTCGTCACGCTGGAGATCGACGGCGCCTTGCGCGGCTGCATCGGCACGCTCCAGCCGATCAACCCGCTGATCACGGACGTCGTGGAGAACACTTACAAATCGGCCATGCAGGACCCCCGGTTCGGGCCGATGACGGCGGCGGAGGTGGAGCGGGTGGACATCACCGTCTCGATCCTCAGCCACAGCCGGCCCATCGCCTTCACCGACGAAGCCGACCTGCTGGCGCGGCTTCGGCCGGACGTGGACGGGCTGGTGATCCGCGACCAGGGGCGCGGCGCGCTGTTCCTGCCCAAGGTGTGGGACGCCCTGCCCGACCCGCGCGCGTTCCTGCGCAACCTGAAGGCCAAGGCCGGCCTGGCGCCCGACCATGAAAGCGGCACCTTGCAGGCGTTCCGCTTCACGGCCGAGACGTTCGGGACGACAGGCGCC
>DASWVP010000325.1:0-7734 GCA_036401175.1 Azospirillum sp.
ACCTGCTGGGCCTGACGGCGCAGGCCGTGCGGGAGGCGGAGGGCGCGGCCGGGCTCCGCGCCCTGCTGGACACGGTGGACGCGCTGCCCCCCGTCGACGTGCGGGCGATCAAGCTGCGGCTGCTCGGCGTGTTCGAGCGGCTGCGCAGCGCGCCGGATCTGGGCACGGCCGAGGACGCCCTGCGGCGCCTTGCCGACGCGCGCGACCCGCGCGCGCCGCTGGGACATTGGGACGCGGCGTTGCGGCGCTTCGCCGACGGGTTCGACCGGCTGCGCGAACGCTTCCCCGCCTTCCTGGTGGACAGCGGCTGGCGCCGCGAGTCGGCTGAGGCGGTGACCGACCGCATCCTCGACGCGCACCGCGCCGGCCGGCCGCTCAGCCTGATCCGCCTGGGCGATGGGGAGGGCAACTTCCTGCCCTACCCCGCCGGCCAGGAGGAGCACGCCGAGCCCGACCGCAACGCCACGCAATGCATCTGGTGGGGCGCCCCCCGCCTGGACCGCGCGGCGGCCGAGGGGATGACGGCGGCCCTGGGCCGCGCCGTGCGCAACGCCGACATCGTCGGCGTGCCCGACCTGTCGCGCCTGTGCTATGGCCTGCCGCTGCCGACGCCGCCCTTCCTGTTCCACAGCTGGCACGACTACCGCGGGCTGCTGGTGATCCTGCACCATCTGGCGTTGCGCGGGGATGGGGCGCTGTTTTCCCCGGCGCAGACCATCACGTCGTGCCACATCCACGCCGACCTCGCCGCCTGGGGCCAGTACGAGCGGCTGCTGGGCGCCGTCGGCCGGGTTTCGCTGGTCACCTGCCACCCGACGCTGCCCGCCGTCCTGACCCGGCGGTTCGGCGTCGCCGTCGCGCAGGTCCACCAGATCCCGCACGAGGCCAAATACGCCGCCCAGTTCGGCTACGCGGACAGGGGTGCGCACTATCCCGATGCCTTCCACGCGCTGGAACGCACGCTGGCGGTGCGGGAGCCGGGCGAGGTCTTCCTGGTGGCGGCCGGCTTCCTGGGCAAGATGTACTGCGACTGGATCAAGGCGCGCGGCGGCATCGCGCTGGACGTCGGCAGCGTGGTGGACCACTGGTGCGGCTTCAGCACGCGCAGCGCGCACTTCGTCCAGCGCTACGCCGCCGCGCCGGAACCGGCGGCACCGGAACCGGCCGTGCTGGTACTGACGCCGGTCAAGAACGCCCGGCGGCACCTGCCGGACTTCCTGGCCATGCTGGAACGGCTGGACTACCCGCGTGACCGGCTGTCGCTGGGATTCCTGGAGGGCGACAGCGACGACGGCTCGCACGCCTGGCTGGAGGCGGAGCTGCCGCGCCTGCGCGGCCTCTTCCGCCGGGTGGTGCTCGCCAGGCACGACCTTGGGTTGCGGCTGGACGGGCCGCGCTGGGCGCCCGAGGTGCAACGCCCCCGGCGCGCGGCGATCGCCAGGGCGCGCAACCGCCTGTTGAGCGCAGCCCTGACCGACGAGGATTGGGTGCTGTGGGTCGACGCCGACGTCGTCGGCGCGCCGCCCGACGCGCTGCGGCGCCTGCTGGCGGCGGGGCGCGACATCGTCGTGCCGCACTGCGTGCTCGATCCCGGCGGGCCGACCTTCGACCTGAACAGCTTCCAGATCACCGACACGGGGGCCAAGGCGCGGCACGTCGTGGACGGGCTGGTCCAGCCGCCGCGCGGCGCCGGCCGGCGCTATCTGGCGGATCTGCGCGGGCGGGGGCGCGGGCAGGAACCGGTGCCGCTGGACGGCGTGGGCGGCACCATGCTGCTGGTGCGCGCCGATCTGCACCGCGAGGGCCTCGTCTTCCCGCCGTTTCCCTACCGCGGCTACATCGAGACCGAAGGTCTGGCGATGATGGCCAGGGACATGGGCGTCGCCTGCTGGGGCCTGCCGGACCTGGAGATCGTCCACGCGCGGGATTGAGCGGCGATCCCATCCGCCGGCCCGGCCCATCCCCCGGCCCGACATTGCCGATCCGGCAACAACCGCCCGGTCGGCTTCGCCGCATGGGTGCGGGACGCTCGGCGCCAATGCCATGCCAGCGACGAATGGGCACCACCGACATACGTGTACGTTGTTACAAACCGTCACAATTTTTGGATGATATTGCCTTGTGACCGATACGCGGTTCTGGCATTCCCTCGTATGGATGAAGGTGCAGAGGCGTTCCCCGCCTGCTGCGGCCAAAGGTAGCGAGACAGCCGGCAAGCGGAGAGAGTGCGACATGGCGGGAACGTTCAAGTACCAGTTGGGTGCGTCCTACTCCACACCCACGGGCGACATCTACACGGGTGTCGGTACAACGCTCACCAGCGCCATCGTCGCCACGTCGAGCTACGAGATCGGCCTGAGCGGCACCGACTTCCAATACAGGCTTTCATCAGGGTCATATAGCTTTCTGTACCAGAGCGACGGCACCACAAGGCTGACGTCGAGTTCGGGCATCCTCGTCGACCGGACGGGGGCCACGGGCAACACGACGGTCACCGGCGGCAACGTCGGCGACGTAATCTACGGCGGTACGATCGGCGACTCCCTCTACGGCGGCGGCGGCGACGACCTGATCTACGGCTCCGCCGGCAACGACTCCCTCGGTGGCGAAGCCGGCAACGACACCCTCTTCGGTGGGGACGGCGACGACCAGCTCATCGCCGACACCATCACCGGAGGCGTGGACTACATCGATGGCGGCGACGGCAACGACGCGATCGGATTTGACCCGATCGGAATCAACGGTCAGGCCGATACGATCATCGGCGGTGCAGGAACGGACACCATCTATCTATTCGCTCAACCGGGCGCCGTAACGTACGACTTCTCCGCGGCCACCATCACCGGCATCGAAGCGATCTTCGTGATGAACCAAACGGCGTCCTTCGCCTTGCCGGACGCCTTCGTCCCCACCGGGACCACCGCCGCCGTGACGGCGACGAGCATCACCACCAACACCAACACCCTCACCTTCGACGGCAGCGCCGAAACCGACGGCGCGTACAGCATCACCGGCGGCTCCGGCAACGACAGCATCACCGGTGGCGACGGCAACGACATCATCAGCGGCGGCTCGGGCGCCGACGTCCTTTCCGGCGGCGCGGGTACCGACGTCGTCTCCGGCGGCGACGGCAATGACACGCTGTTCGCCTCGTCGTCCGACATCAACGGCCTGGCGGAGACGCTGGTTGGCGGCAACGGCACCGACACCCTCCAACTCACCGGCGGCGGAACCTTCAACCTGTCCAGCGCCTCCGTCTCCGGCATCGAGAGGCTCTCCGTCGGCGCCGACGCCACGACCTCGCTCACCGTGGCCAATTCCCTGACCGCCGCCAGCGCCACCACGACCGTCGATGCCTCGGCCATCGCCACCGCCACCAACACCTTCACCTTCAACGGCAGCGCCGAAACCGACGGGGCGTTCAGCATCACCGGCGGCGCGGGCAACGACGCCCTGACCGGCGGCGGGGGCGCGGACACGCTGTCCGGCGGCGCCGACAACGACACGCTGTCGGGCGGCGGGGGCAACGACGTGTTCGTCTTCGCGGCGACCGGCAACGGCGTCGACCTCATCGCCGACATCGCGGAGACCGAGGTCATCCGCGTGACGGGGCGCGACTTCTCCAACGGCACCGTCACCAGCGGCGACGGCACCAACGTGGCCGCCAACTCCGTGCAGGTCAGCGCGGCCAGCGGCACGACGACGCTGCACATCGACACCGACGGCACCGCCGGCGCGGCCGAACTGACCGTCACACTGACCGGCACCTACTCGGCCTCGAACTTCACGCTGTCGGGCACCGACATCACCTTCACCGACCCGATCTTCACCACCGGCACCGACACCCGCACCGACACCACCGGCAACGCGCTGACGACCGCCGCCGCGACCGGCACCATCACCACGGGCGACACCGTCGACGCGGGCGACGGCACCGACACGCTGAACGCCACGCTGGCCAACGGCGAGACCACCGGGGCGGCGACCCTGTCGGGCTGGGAGAGCATCAACCTCACGGTCGCCAGCGGCAACACCGCCACCTTTAACGCGCAGAACGTCTCCTCCTCGACCATCAAGCCGGTGGGGGCCGGCACGCACGTCATCACCAACGCCTCGGTGGACGTCGACGGAACGGGCCTGACCGGCGCCGGCACGCTGAAGGTCACCTTCACGACCGGGAACCGCACCGGCACCGGCGGGGCAAACGCCGACACGCTGACGGGCGGCAGCGGCAACGACACGCTCTCGGGCGCCGGCGGAGGCGACCTGTTGTCCGGCGCCGCCGGTAGCGACGTGCTGTACGGCGATGCCGGTGACGACACGCTGTCGGGCGGCGACGGCGGCGACGTGCTGTACGGCGGCGCCGGTGAAGACGTGTTCCGTGCCAGTGTCGCCGAATTGGCCGACGACACGATGTACGGCGGCGACGGCACCGACGCCGTGGTCCTCGCCTCCGCCGGCTCCTACGATTTTTCCGGCGTGGCTCTCGACGGCGTCGAGGTGATCAGCGGGTCCAGCGGCGCCGACACCGTGTTCGGCCTGAGCGCCGGGCCGTACCTCATCTCGGCGCGCGCGGGCGACGACAGCATCGTCGGCGGCAGCGGCGCCGACACCCTCATCGGTGGCGCGGGCAGCGACACGCTGTCGGGCGGCGCCGGCGACGACGTGTTCGACATCGGTTCCAACAGCGATCTCAGCGGCGACGTGTTCGACGGCGGCACCGGCACGGACGTGATCCGGCTGACGCAAACCGGCAGCTACGACCTGTCCGCGTCCACCATCAGCAACACCGAGTCCGTCATCGCCAGCACGACGTCCAGCGTCACGGTGACGGGCGGCACGGCTGCCGACAGCATCATCGGCAACATCGCGGCCGACCTCCTCATCGGCGGCACGGGCAACGACACGCTGTCGGGCGGGGACGGCAACGATACGCTGTCGGGCGGCGGCGGAAGCGACCTGCTGTACGGCGGCGCCGGTGAAGACGTGTTCGCCCTGACGGCGGCCGAGGCCGCCGGGTCCGACACGATGTACGGCGGCGACGGCACCGACAGCATCGTGCTGAGCGGCGGCGGCGCCTTCGACTTCGCCACCGTCAAGCTGCATGGCGTCGAGCGGGTGTCGGGCGGCACCGGCGACGACAGCATCGCCGGCCTGGCCGATGCGGACAGCGCGACCGCAGCCTTCCTGGTGGACGGCGGCGCCGGCAACGACGCCCTGGCCGGCGGCGCCGGCAACGACACGCTGTCGGGCGGCACGGGCAACGACGTGTTCGTCTTCGCGGCCAGCGGCAACGGCGTCGACCTCATCGCCGACATGGCGGCGACCGAGGTCATCCGCGTGACGGGGCGCGACTTCTCCAGCGGCACCGTCACCAGCGGCGACGGTACCACCGTGGCCGCCAACTCCGTTCAGGTCAGCGCGGCCAGCGGCACGACGACGCTGCACATCGACACCGACGGCACCGCCGACGCGGCCGAACTGACCATCACGCTGACCGGCACCTACTCGGCCTCGGACTTCACGCTGTCGGGCACCGACATCTCCATGGCCGCCCCCATCTTCACCACCGGCACCGACACCCACACCGACACCACCGGCAACGCGCTGACGACCGCCGCCGCGACCGGCACCATCACCACGGGCGACAACGTCGATGCGGGCGACGGCACCGACACGCTGAACGCCACGCTGGCCAACGGCGAGACCACCGGGGCGGCGACCCTGTCGAGTTGGGAGAGCATCAACCTCACCGTCGCCAGCGGCGCCAGCGCCACCTTCAACGCGCAGAACGTCTCCTCCTCGACCATCAAGCCGGTGGGGGCCGGCACGCACATCGTCACCAACGCCACGGTGGACGTCGACGCCTCCGGCCTGACCGGGGCGGGCACGGTGAACGCCAGCTTCACCGGCGGCAACGTCGCCGCCACGGGCGGCGGCAACGACGACGTCTTCGCCTTCGGCACCTCGCTGAACAATTCCGACACGATCGTCGGCGGCGCCGGAACCGACACGGTCACCGCCACCGTCACCAGCCTCGACAGCACCACCGGCGCCTTCCGGCTGACCGGGATCGAGACCCTGTCGCTGACCGGCAGCGGCTCGGCCAGCACCATCGTGCTGTCCAACACCAGCGACCTGTCCACGCTGACCCTGGGCGGCAGCAGCGACCTGTCCGTGTCCGGCATCCTGAGCACCGTCACCCAGATCGACGGCAGCGGCGCGGCGGGCGCGCTGGGCCTGACGTTCGGCAGCGGCGCGGACGTGCTGCTGAAGGGCGGCGCCGGCAACGACACCTTCGCCCTCGCCACCACGCTCACCAACGCCGACACCATCAGCGGCGGCGCCGGCGACGACACGATCACCGCCACCATCACCAGCCTCGACAGCACCACCGGCGCATTCCGGCTGACCGATGTCGAAACGCTGTCGCTGACCGGCAGCGGCTCGGCCAGCACCATCGTGCTGTCCAACACCACCGGCCTGTCCACGCTGACCCTGGGCGGCAGCGCCGCCATGACGGTGTCAAGCATCCTGGGCACCGTCACCCAGATCGACGGCAGCGGCGCGGCGGGTGCGCTCAACCTGTCGTTCGGCAGCGGCGCGGACGTGCTGCTCAAGGGCGGCTCGGGCGCCGACACCTTCCAGCTCAACACCTACCTGAACAACGCCGACACGATCAGCGGCGGCGCCGGCAACGACACGCTGAGCGCCTACGCCGCCGGCCTCGATGCGACCACCGGCGCCCTCAACCTGACCGGCGTCGAGACCCTCTGGCTGGACGGCGAAAGCGGCTCCGCCGTGCTCGACCTGTCCAACAGCGCGGACCTCACCACCGTCCGCATTCAGGGCGGGGTGAGCACCACGATCAGCGGCTTCGGCGCCTCGGTCACCAGCATCGACGGCAGCAATGCCTATGGCGCGCTCTCCATCCTCTACGCGCAGGGCGGCAACGTCAGCATCCTGGGCGGCGAGGGCAGCGACGCGCTGACCGGCGGCAGCGGCGACGACTTCATCGGCGGCTACGACGGCACCGACACGCTGGCCGGCGGCGCCGGGCACGACACGGTGTTCGGCGGGTCCGCCGCCGACCTGCTGTCCGGCGGGGCCGGGAACGACGTGTTCCGCTACGCCACGACGGACGCCGGGACGGTCGACACCATCGCCGACTTCGGCGCGGGCGACGTCATCCAACTGACCGGGGGCACCTTCTCGGGCACGGTGACGGCGGGCGACGGCACCACCGTGGCGGCCAACTCCATCCAGGTCGGCACCACCAGCGGCGGCGTCACCACGCTGTACATCGATACCGACGGCACCGCCGACGCGGCCGAACTGACCATCAACCTGACCGGCAGCTACACCGCCGCCAACTTCTCCCTGTCCGGCACCGACATCCGCTATGTCGCACCGCCGGCCACGACCACCGGGGGCGACGACGGCGGCTCCAGCACGCCGCCCACGACGACGCAGACGATCGACGGCGTCACCGTCCAGCAGACGACGCAGACCAGCACCGACGGCACGACGACCGACACCATCACCATCCCCGTCGTCACCGCCGGCCGCACGGAGGAGAACGCCGCCACCCCAAACGCCGACATCCCGCTGGTCCGCGACACCGGCGGGCAGTCGCTGCTGACCGCGCACGTCCCGGTCGGCGTCGGCATGCAGGTGGAAACGGTCACCACCACCGCCGGCACCTCCACCGGTCAGGGGCTGGCCGGGCTGATC
>DASWVP010000326.1:0-34875 GCA_036401175.1 Azospirillum sp.
CGGCACCATCGTGGTCGGCGGCGGCTGCGGGCCGGGGCTGGGGTCCGCCATGCGCCGGGGCACGATTCTGCTGGCCCACGCGCCGGCCGCATTGCCGGCCGGGTTCGCGGACGGCGGCGTTCACGACTGGCTGTTCCTGGAGCTGCTGCGCCGCGACCTCGTGGCGGCCGGCGCCTGGCCGGCGGGTTTCCCGGCCGGAGGAACGCGCGCCCGCCGCCTGCTCGGCGACCGTTCGGCCGGGGGCGTAGGCGAGGTGCTTATCCTTTCAGGGGGATAGCTTGGACGCGGCGGCAACGCCAGATTGATGGGGGAACGAACGAAAAACGCCGGTCGGCGGTCCGGGAGGGGTGTGATGGGGGCTTGGCGTCTGCTGGTCGTCGCGTGCGCGCTCGTGCTGGCACTCCCGGTGTACGGGGCCGACCCCCAGGGCACGGACGCCACGACGATCCGCATCGCCTACTTGACGCGGGAGGAGGAGCCGCGCATCCCCCAGACCTTCCTCGAACCCGTGGTGGAGGACGAAGGCGTGCAGGGCGCCCGCCTCGCCATCGCCGACAACAACACGACCGGGCGCTTCCTGAACCAGAGCTTCGAGTTGGTCGAAACCGTGGTGCCGCAGGACGGCAGCGTCGAGGAGGCGGTGCGCGCGCTGGCCGCCGACGGCGTTCGGCTGCTGGTCGCCGACCTGCGGGGTGACGCGCTGGCGGCCGCGGCGGCGGTGCCGGAGGCGCGGGAGATGCTGATCTTCAACACCCGCGCCCCTGACGACGCGCTGCGCAACGAGGGGTGCGCCCCCAACCTGCTGCATGTGGCGCCCAGCCGCCGGATGCTGGCCGACGGGCTGGCGCAGTATCTGGCGCTGCGGCGCTGGTCGAACTGGCTGCTGGTCGTCGGCCGCACGCCGGAGGACGCCGCCTATGCCGACGCCCTGCGCCGCGCCGCCAAGCGCTTCGGCGCCCGCATCGTCGAGGAAAAGACCTGGACGTTCGAGGACGCCAACCGCCGGGTGGACACCGGCCACGTCACCATGCAGTCAGAAGTTCCCGTCTTCACGCAAGGGCGCGAGCATGACGTGCTGGTCGTCGCCGACGAGGCGGACGGCTTCGGCGAGTACCTGCCGTACCGCACATGGCTGCCCCGGCCGGTGGCCGGCACGCACGGCCTGGTTCCCACCGCGTGGGCGCGCGTGCACGAGCAGTGGGGGGCGACGCAACTGCACAGCCGGTTCGAGCGGCAGGCCGGGCGCTGGATGCGCGCGCGCGACTACACCGCCTGGACGGCGGTGCGCGCGATGGGGGAGGCGGCGACGCGCACCGGCTCGACGGATGCGGCGGCGCTGGCGGCGTACATCCGCGGGCCGGACTTCGCGCTGCCGGCCTTCAAGGGGCAGGGGCTGACGTTCCGCGAATGGGACGGGCAGTTGCGCCAGCCCGTGCTGCTGGCCGGGCCGCGCACGCTGGTGTCGGTGTCGCCGCAGCCGGGCTTCCTGCACCAGTTCTCGGAACTCGACACGCTGGGCGACGATCGGCCGGAGAGCCGGTGCCGGAACCGATGAGGGGGGAGTGCGGCCGCTGGGCCCCCACCCTAACCCTCCCCCATCTCCGACGGGGGAGGGAACTGCCGCCGCAGGCTGACAAAGCTCCTGCCCCCTCCCCCGCGCAGTGGGGGAGGGATGAGGTGGGGGCCCAACGCGACCACGCGGCCCATCCAGGAAGGGAGGGTACATGACCACGACCAAGGGAATGTGTGCGCTGCTGCTGAGCCTCGCCGTCATCGGGCCCGTCAGGGCCGACACGATCTTCGTCTCGAACGAGAAGAGCAACACCATCTCCGTGGTCGATGGGGAAAAGCTGGCCACGGTGGCGACGATCAAGGTCGGCCGGCGTCCGCGCGGCATCACCTTCAACCAGGACATGACGCGCATCTACGTCTGTGTCGGCGACGACAACCGCATCGACGTGATCGACGTGGCCTCGCGCAAGGTGGTGGACCGCCTGCCGTCCGGCCCGGACCCGGAACTGTTCGTGCTGGAACCGGGCGGGCGGCTGCTCTACGTCGCCAACGAGGACGACAACATGGTGTCGGTGGTGGACACCCAGGCCAAGAAGATCGTCGGCGAGATCCAGGTCGGTGTCGAGCCGGAGGGCATGGGCATCAGCCCGGACGGCAAGATCCTGGTGAACACCTCGGAAACCACGAACATGGCGCATTTCATCGACACGGCGTCGCACAAGATCGTCGACAACGTGCTGGTGGACGCCCGTCCGCGCGTGGCCCAGTTCACGGTGGACGGGACGTTCGTCTGGGTGTCGTCGGAGATCGGCGGGACGGTCAGCGTCATCGACACGGCGACCCGCAAGATCGTCCACAAGATCGGCTTCGCCGTCCAGGGCGTGCCGAAGGAGGCGGTGCAGCCGGTGGGCATCGAGCTGACCCGCGACGGCACGCGGGCCTTCGTGGCGCTGGGCCCCGCCAACCGCGTCGCCGAGATCGACGCGCGGACGTACGAGGTGAAGCGCTACCACCTCGTCGGCCAGCGGGTGTGGAACCTGGCGCTGTCGCCGGACGAAAAGCGCCTCTACACCACGAACGGCGTCAGCAACGATATGTCGGTGCTGGACATGGAGCGCGGGCGGGTCGTCAAATCGGTGGCGGTCGGGGGCGCGCCGTGGGGGGTGATCGTCAAGCCGTGAGGGACGACACCATCCAGGCCCTGGAGGTGGCGGCGCTGAACCACAGGTTCGGCGCACGCACGGCGCTGGACGGCGTGTCGTTCGCCGTGCCGGCAGGGCGGTTCGAGGTGCTGCTGGGGCTGAACGGGGCCGGCAAAACGACGCTCTTCTCGCTGATCACGCGGCTGTACAACAGCCGGTCGGGGAGCATCCGGGTGCTGGGCTTCGACATGCGCCGGCAGCCCACGCAGGCGCTGGCGCGCATCGGCGTGGTGTTCCAGCAGCCGACCCTCGACCCCGACCTGACGGTCATGCAGAACCTGCGCTACCACGGCGGGCTGCACGGCCTGCCGGCGGGCCTGATCGCGGAGCGCGCGGGGGAGGAACTGGCCCGCATCGGCCTGACCGAGCGCGCGGAGGAGCGGGTGCGCACGCTGTCCGGCGGCCAGCGGCGGCGGGTGGAGATCGCCCGCGCGCTGCTGCACCGGCCCGACCTGCTGCTGCTCGACGAGCCGACGGTGGGGCTGGACGTGGACCTGCGCCGGCAGGTGCTGGACCACGTGCACGCGCTGTGCCGGGAGCAGGGGCTGGCGGTGCTGTGGGCCACGCACCTGCTGGACGAGGCGCGGGCGGGGGACGGCGTGGTTGTGCTGCACCGGGGGCGGGTGCTGGCCGACGGGACGGTGGCGGAGGTGTGCGCGGCGGCCGGGGCGGCGACGCTGGACGAGGCGTTCGCGGCGTTGACCGGCACCAGTTCCACCGGCAAGGGAGGGCGGGCATGAACGCGGCGCTGTACTGGCGCAGTCTGCGCAGCATCATCGTGCGCGAGGGGCTGCGCTTCGTGCACCAGCGCGAGCGGTTCTTCGCGGCGCTGGTGCGGCCGCTGGTCTGGCTGGGCATCTTCGCGGTCGGCTTCCGCGCCGTGCTCGGTCTGTCGATCATTCCGCCCTACGAGACGTACATCCTGTACGAGGAGTACGTGGTGCCGGGGCTGGTCGCCATGATCCAGCTTTTCAACGGCATGCAGAGTTCGCTGTCCATGGTCTACGACCGCGAGATGGGCAGCATGAAGACCCTGCTGGTCAGCCCGCTGCCGCGCTGGTACCTGCTGGTGTGCAAGCTGCTGGCGGGCGTGCTGGTGTCGATCGCACAGGCCTATGTGTTCCTCGGCATCGCATGGTTCTGGGACGTGCGGCCGCCGCCCTGGGGGTATCTGGCGGTGCTGCCGGCGCTGGTGCTGGGCGGGCTGATGCTGGGGGCGCTGGGGCTGCTGCTGTCGTCCTTCATCAAGCAGTTGGAGAATTTCGCCGGGGTGATGAACTTCGTCATCTTCCCGATGTTCTTCGCCTCCTCCGCCCTCTATCCCGTCTGGCGCATCCGCGAGGGCAGCCCGTTCCTGGCGCAGGTCGCCGAACTCAACCCGTTCACGCACGTGGTCGAGCTGATCCGCTTCGCGTTGTACCTGGACGTGGACGTGACCGCCGCGCTCGTCGTGTCGGGAATGCTGGTGCTGTTCCTGGGGGCCGCGATCCTGGCCTACGATCCGGGGCGCGGCTTCTGGGCGCGGCGGGGCGGGCCGGCGGAGCAGACGTGAGGGGGGAACGGCGCCACCACCTGTCCGGTTGACTCCGCAAGGCCCCCGGCCGCCGGCCGGGTGGGAACCGTGGGAGACAACGTCATGACCGACAGGAAGCAGACGACGCCGCGCGGTGAGCCGGGCGTGCTGGGCGACAAGCAGGAGTTCAAGAAGGACGAGGCCCAGGGCGGCAAGCCCGGCCCCAACGAGCAGGCCAGGGACGAGCAGGCCAAGGACGAGATCGGCCATATGGGCGAGGCGACCAAGCGCAACACCAAGGCGAAGGACGTGCGCTGAGGGCTGCAATTGACGGTGGTGCGCGGGGACGGCGGCGGAGATTATCCGGCATTCCGCCTGTTGTGTGTCGAAAGGCTTAGGCGTCGGCGGATGCCGGGCCTTCCAACACCACACTGGAGGAAATTCCCATGAGGGATCTGCGACGCGCGTCCATGACGTCGGTGCTGGCCCTTGCGTTCGCCTTCGCGGCGGTGCCGGCGGTGGCCCAGTCGTCCTCGGACAACCCGGCCGCGCCGAAATCCGGCGCGGTGACCGGCACGCTGCCCGACAACTCGCTGGCCGAGCAGCGCAAAGGCGCCATCACCGGGGATACGGTGAAGCAGACCGGCCGGCAGGATGGTTCGTCCGGTTCCTCGTCCGGCGCCTCGGCGGACTCTCCGGCCGTTCCGACCGGCAGGCTTCCGGACGACACGCTGGCCGAGCAGCGCAAAGGCGCCATCGGCGGCACGGTCACCCAGGGCGGGGCTGGATCGACGGACTCCCCCCAGCAGTCCAAGCCCGGTTCCGGACAGTAGCGGCGTCCGGCGGGATGGAGAGGCGGACGGCGGCCAGCGCGGCCGGGTCGAGAACGCCTCTCCGGTCCCCGCCGGCGCACAGCGCGGTGCGGAAGCCTAGGATGTCGGGGCCGAGCGGCAGCAGCGCCGGAACGTCCGCCAGGGCGAGGGAGCCGGCAAGGCCGGTGAGCAGCCCCAGGCGGCGCGCGTCGTCGGTGAACCGCGCCACCGCGCCCGGCGTCTTGTGCCGCAGCAGCCCGCCGGACGCCTTCCCGGCGGTGTCGAGCATCGCACCGGCGAAGCCGGCGCGCGCGATGTCGTCCAGCAATCGGAAATCCGCCCAGCGGTCGGCGAACAGCACGGCGACGAGGCGGGTGCCCCGCCGTGCCTGCGCCGCCAGCGCGGCGAGGCAGCCGGCGGGATCGCCATCGGGGATCAGCCCGATCTTCACGAAATCGACGCCGAGCGCCCAGGTTGCGCCGACGCGCGCCGACACCATCGCCGGGTCCATGGGAAGGTCGCCGATGGTGGCGCTCAGCGGCGGGCGCGACGGCCACGCGCGGGTCCGCGCCACCGCCTCGGCGATGCGTTCCGGTGCCCAGGCGCCCAGCGCGCCGGTGGTGGGGGCCTTGAGGTCCAGGATGTCGGCGCCGCCCGCCGCCGCCAGCGCCAGCTCGTCCAGATCGGCGACGCTCGCCAGCAGGCGGGTCATAGGGCGCTCTCCGGCCCGGCGCGGAATTCGGCGATGCGCTCCATCAGCCAGCCCCACGCCTCCCGCTCGATCGGGCCGGCGGTCTTGTCGATGGCGATCGTCAGGTATTCCACCTCGCGGTCGATCTTCGCGGGCGGCAGCAGGTGCAGGCGGCTGACCAGGATCGCCCCCTCCACCACCGCCGCCTGCGCCCGGTTGAAGCCGCGGAACGGCCGGTGATTCACGAGGTGCACCGGCCGGCAGCTCAGGCGCGGGCGCGTCTCGTCCTCCTCCACGCCCACCACCTCGACCTCCTCGTGCGCCAGCGCGCCGTCGAGCACGGCGCCGCGGATGCGCCGCGCCGGCCCGGTCGGCCATTCACGCCGCCGGCCGGTCACGCAGCCGGCGTAGACGCGCACGTCGTCGGTGAAATTGACCACCGCGCACCGCGTGGCGAGCAGGTTGTCCAGCGTGCGGGACGGGCGGAAGGGCGCCAGGATATACCCCGTCTCCGTCACCGTGGCCCCCATGGGCGCCACGTGGACGTTGCCCGCCGCGTCGCAACTGGTGATGATCGTCTCGCGGATGAAGGTCACGGCGCGCCACCCCTCGGCTTGGCTGGCCGCGTCGGGCCGGCGGCGTGGAAGCCGGACGGGTCGTCGGTCGGGGCGTCCACCGCCACGCCCCAGCGCAAGGCGTTGTCCTGGCTGTAGCGCTTGCCGAGTTGCCACGCGATCTGCGCCCGCGCCAGCTCGACGCCCAGGTAGAAGGCGTGTCCCACGTCGCCGCGCGCGTCGATGCGGGGGTAAAGGTCGAAGGGGTCGGTGGCGACGTGGTGGCCGTCGCGGTTGTAGAGGTGGACGCCCTGTTCGGTGACCTCGATCCGGTAGTTGGGGTCGCGCACCTGGGCGGCGAGGTCCGCCACCTGATCGGGGGTGCTGACGAACGGCTTGCGGTCGCGCAGGCACAAGAGCGCCTCGCCAAAGCCGCGCGGCGGGGCGCCGGCCTCCCGCGCGGCGAGGAACTGGCGGCGCGCCGCGTCGAATTCGCGGATCGCCCGGCGGCAGTGCGGGCTGACCTGCACGGCCAGCACGTGGTCGATCCGCAGCTCGGAAATGATGCCCATCAGCAGTGCGTTCATGCCCGGCGTGTCGGCGTCCGTCAGCTCCGTCACGTTGCCGATGCCCATCAGGATGTCGAGGTCGGGATGGCGCGCCCGCACCGCGCGGTAGCGCAGCAGGGAGTTGGTGAAGCCGTGGTGGATCGGCTCCAGCACCGGGTCGGCGATGCAGCGGCGGCCTTCGGCGGCCAGCGCGTCCACCGCCCGGAACAGCGACGGCAGGTCGTCGGGGGTGGTGGGGATCAGCACCGGCACCGCGTCCGTCTCGCGGGCGACCCAGAGCGTGTCCTCGGTCAGGCTCAGCAGGTAGGCGGCGCCGGCCCGCGCGCCGCGCAGCAGGAACTCCGGCTCCAGGGAATCGACGCTGACCGTGTGACCGGCGTCGCGGAGTGCGGTTACGGCGTCCTCCAGATGCGGGAAGGGATCGTCGGGCAGGGCGCCGAGGTCGATCACGTCCGCACCGTCGGCCTTGAAGGTGGCGGCGCGCGCCAGGATGGCCGGAACGTCCAGGCGCGGCGCGTCGACGATCTCCGCGAAGATCCGCGTGTGGTAGCGGCCGAGGTCGAGCGGCACGGCCTGACGCTGGAAGTGCTGGGGCAGGTCCTCCAACTCCTCGGGCCCAAGCGCGAACGGCACGCCGAAGTGCGCGCCCAGGCGCTCCAGGTCGCCGCGAAAGCGGCCGGGCAGCAGCACGAGGTCGGCGCCATGGGTGGCCTTCAGGCGCCGCAGGACGATCTCCGTCGTCGCCAGCGCCGCGACCTTGATGCCGAGGTTCACCACCGTGGCCTGGAAGTCGAGCGGCTGGAGGCTGTCGAGCACGCGGCGCAGACGCGGTTCGGCCAGTTCGCCCGTCAGGAACAGGATGTGCTTCGGCGTTTCACCGTCAGGCATGCGTCGCTCCCCTCTCGGGCAGCAGGCGGGTTCCGCTGGGGGTGCGGCGCTCCAGCGCCTGGGCGAACCGCCGGTGGTCGGCCCGCGACACGCACCACACGGTTCCAGGGTAGCGGGCCACCCGCTCCGGCAGCGCCGGATCGACGATGCCCGCCGTCGCCATCCGGTGAACGGGCGACGGCGTGTCGGGCAGCGGTGCGGACTTCACGAGAACCGCGCACTCCGCGCCGAGCGCCCCGGCGAGCCAGACGGCCAGACTGTCCGACGTCACCGCCCAGCTCGCCGCCACGTCGGCCGCGTCGGCCATAGGCAGCGGCATCCAGACGGCCGGACCCGGGGCGGCGTTCAGCTCGCCCGGCGTGCGGACCGGCGTCAGGCGCGGCTCCAGGTCGGCCAGCGCCGTGCCGTACTGCTCCATGGCGAGGAGCGCCATGCGGTGCGCCGCGCGGTCGCCGAAGCCGAGCCTTGGCTGCGCTTCCCGCACCGCGTCGGCGAACGGGCCGCCGCCGGGAACGACGACGGGGCGCACCGACCGCTGCGACGCCAGGAGGTCCAGCCAGCACCGCAGTTCCGGCGCCGCCCACAGGCTGCCGCCCAGCTTGACCACCCACAGCGGGGCGGCGTTCATGGCGCCTCGCGGCGGGTCCGTTCGAGGACCACGCCGACACCACCGGATTCCGGCACCACGTCCAGCTTTTCGACCTGCACCCGCGCCTTCACCACGCGCGGGTCGGAGAAACACAGGGCGACGATCCGGTCGGCCAGGGATTCCACAAGCTGCACATGCTCGCCATCGCGCAGGGCGCGGATGCCGTCGATCAGGAAATCGTAAGACAGCACCTCGTCCAGGTCGTCGGTCAGCGGCTGTTCCGGCCAGGGCAGGGTGAGGAGGACGTTGATGCGCACGCGCTGCCGGCGCCCCTTCTCGTGCCCCCAGACACCGATCCGGAACTGGTCGACGTAGTCGCGCAGGGTGATGTCGTAATACCGGACGCGGTCCGCCGCCGGCCGGAACGGCACATAGCTCAGCAAGGCATCGTCGGCCACACGGTCCCTCCTCCCTGCGCGGGCGGGGCTTACGGCGTGCGCGGCTTAAGGCGATTGCGCACCAGCCACTCGACGCCGTGCCGCCATGCCCGTTCGTTGTCGCCGCGGATGTCCGCGACGCCGACGGCGACGGGTTCTCCATCGCTGGTGCGACGCATTGTAATCCGCACGCTGAGGACCAGGGTGCTGATCTTGTGGATGAACCCCGTTACCACGATTTCGGCGCCGGCCTTGCGGCCCAGGTCGATCTCGCAGCCGTTGCAGAAGCGCACCGCGGCGGGCACCTCGGCGGCGAGATCGGTGTCGCGGACACGGGTCACCGCCAGCTCGTCGGACGCCGCCAGCCCGTCGCGCAGCACGCCGGTCATCCGGTCCAGCCGGCCGGCGTGGTCGGGGTGCGCGCCTTCGCCGCTGGTGTCGGTGATTTCCAGGTCGAACACCAGGACCCGCACCGGCGCCTCGGCTGCCCCCTCGGCCGCCTGGGCGGGGGAATGGAGCAGCAGCGCCGCCAGCAGCGCGGCCAGTACCCGGTGTGTCATCGGTTCCGCACCCCTATCCGAATGTCCTTCTAGCCAAGACCGTCCCTGCCGCTAGACTTCCGCCATGGCCCATCGGACGCTCCCCCCGCTTCTTGGATTGCTGTGGCTGCTGTGCGCCGCCGCGGCGGCGGCCGAGCGCAACCCGGACTGGCCGTGCGTGCAGATCCTGGTCCCCACCCTGGCGCCCGGCCAGATCTGGTCCGGCGCCCCCATCGAGGGGAAGGAGGGGGCGTGGCGGGACATCCCCGGAAGCGCCCCGGTCGTGGCGCTGGCGCTTAACCGGTCGGCCGACGTCGAGCAGGCCGAAGCGGCCGTCGAGCGCTTCTCTGAAACCCTCGGCCCGGATCGCAACGCGGCGCTCACCGCGCTGTTCGCCGGCATCTTCGACGGCATCAACCGGGAACGCGGCGAGGCCATCGCCGCGATCCTGCGCTACGCCCGCCAGCAGCGCACGTTGCTCGACCGCGTGGCCGAGGATCTGGCCCGCCTGGAAACCCTGCCGCAGCAATCGCCCGAGGCGTCGGAGGTGCGGGAGCGAATCGCCTGGAACCGCCGCATCCTCGACGACCGGCGCCGCTACCAGACCGCCGTCTGCGAGCAGCCCGTCCAGCTGGAACAGCGGCTCGGCCGCCTCGCGCGCGCGATCGCCGCCCATCTGGAGTGACGCCCCCTTAGTTCGACGTGTGGCCGCCGAACGGCGTGACCGGTTCCAGGGCATGTCCGGCTTCCCGCCAGCCGTCGGTGCCCTCGGGAAACCAGTGGACGTTGCGGTAGCCCCACTCGGCGGCGCGCTTGGCGGCGTTCCAGGACATCCAGCAGTCCCGTTCGCAGAAAATGACCAGCCCGGCGGCCCGGTCGCCCCGGCTGAGCGTGTCGAGACCAGCGCGGAAATAGCGCTCCTGCTCCGCCGACAGGGCGCCGTAGCCGACGTTCGGCAACCATGCGGCCCCCGGCAGGCTGCGGCGCGGCGGCGGAATCCACACGGCGGCGGCCGGGCGGTCCGCCGGGCGGGGCGGGGCGGGCATCACGTCGATCAGCCGCGTGTCCGGTGACCGTTCCAGCAGCCCGCGCAGTTCCTCCACGGTCACGGTGGCGCCGCCGGGCAGCGTTGCCGGCGTCGGTGCCCGGTACGCGTCCATCCGGTAGCCGGCGGGCGGTTCCACGGCGGCGAGCTTCTTCAGGTTTCCGTCCGGGCCGACCAGCGGCACGTGATACCGGGCGAGGATGCGGTCGATGTCGCCCTGGCGCCGCGTGATGAAGTCGTTGAGCCAGTGCTTCCACTCCGGCTCCTCGGCGCGGATGCCCATGGAGATGGCGAACTGCAGCGGCACCGGCCCCTTCTCGCGCAGCAGCGGGACGACCGTCAGCGGCACCGTCTGCCGGGCGGCGTGGTAACCGGCGATCGGCCCCCAGATCACCGCGGCGTCGGTGCGCCCGGCCGCGACGTCGGCGATGGCGTCCGCCGCCGGGTTGTTGGCGCGCGTGTCGGTGTTGAGCTGGTACGGCTCGGTCCTGGTGATGCCGTTGAGGCGCATGAGGCTGGCGGCCGGCGTTCGCTCCACGATGCCGATGCGGGCGTCCTTCAGGGACGGATCGGCCATCGTCTCCGCCTTGATGCCGGAATCCCGGCGGTACACCAGGGCGTAGACGGAGCGGTAGTACGGGTTGGTGTTCTGCATCAGCTCTTCGCCCGACGCCGTGCCCATCACCAGATCGCACTGGCGCGCGCGCAGTGTGTTGCGGACGAAGCCGATGGTCTGCGGCCACCAGAAATAGGTCACAGGCCGTTGCAGATCCTCGCCGATGAGACGGGCGATCTCGTTCTCGAACCCTTCCAGGCGCTCGTTGGAGTAGGGCAGCAGGTTGGCGTCGGCGCAGACCCGGACGGCGTCGCGATCCGTCGCCTCCACGGCGCCGGCCGGGGCGGCGGCCAGGGCTGCCAGGAGCCCGCAGGCGAAGGCTAGGCGCGGCGCTGCCATGGGCGTCTCCCTTGCTGGTGCTCCAGCGGTTTGCGCTTCCCTCTGAAGGGTGCCCTACGTTGGGTTTTCGCTGACGCTCAACCCAACCTACGCGAGACGTGCCGGTAGGTTGGTTTGAGCGTCAGCGAAAACCCAACGTTCATCGGCCCGCCATTCAGAGGCGTGACATAGAGACGCTAACTGCCGATGCGTTGCGGGCGTCCGCCCGGCAGGGCGCCGTCGGCGCGCGCCTTCAGGTAACGGTAGATGTCGCCCAGGTGCTGCGCGACGTTCGGGTCCATGCCGAAGGACGGCATCACCCGGTCGCCGGTGGCGCCCGCGACCTGACGGCCGTTGATCACCACCTCGGAGAACTGCTCGAAGTTCAGACGTTTCAGCGAGTCCACGAGGGCCGGCGCGAAGGACGAGCCGCTGGCGTCGAAGCCGTGGCAGGTGTGGCAGGTGGAATGGAAACGGCGGTAGCCGTTGTAGGTGCCGCGGTCCACCTGACCGTCCTTCACGAGGTAGGTCGGCTCGCCGTCCTTGGTGAAGGGTGCGTCTTCCTCGGCCGTGGCCGGGCCGGCCAGAGCCGCGCCGAGAAGCGCGAGGGCGAGCACGCGCGCGGGCAGCCGGACGGTGTCCATCATCTTCATCAATGTCCAATGTCCTCGATGATCGCGGTCGGAGGCCGGAGAAAAGAAACCCCGGTGTTCCAGGGGAACACCGGGGCTGCGATCGGCCGCTTACTTCTGGTCGGGAACGTGGAACACGGTGAGCACGCCGCCGAGCTGCGTGTATTCGCCCAGCGACTTGTGCGCGCCCACCGCGCCCAGGCCGGCCGTATCGATGCCCGTTCCGGTCGCCCGGTTCGGGTGCACCGCCTGGTGCCACGCGCCGGCCCCGGTTTCCTGCGTCAGGCCCGCCGCGAGGCCGATGCCGGCCCAGCCGCCGACGCCCGACAGCACCGCGATGTACTGCTTGCCGTTGTGGGTGTAGGTGTTGATGTTACCGATGATGCCGGACGGCGTCTTGAACCGCCACAGCTCCTTCCCGTCCTTCTGGTTGACGGCGACGACATAGCCTTCCAGCGTGCCGTAATACACCACGCCGCCCTTCGTGGTCAGCGCGCCGCTCCACACCGCGAAGCGTTCCGGACGCGACCAGACGATCTTGCCCGCCGCGGCGTCCCAGGCGATGAAGTTGCCCATGCCGCCGTGCGAGTTCGGCGTCGGGTACATCGACACCGTCGAACCGACGTAGGCCTGACCGGCCGTGTAGGACACCGAGAACGGCTCGTAGTCCATGCAGATGTGGTTGGTCGGCACGTAGAACAGCCCGGTGTCCGGCGAGAACGCCGCCGGCTGCTGGTCCTTGGTGCCCAACGCCGCCGGGCAGACGCCGGTGGTGTTCTTGTCCTCGCCGTTGGCGAAGGTGCTGTACTTGTCGACGACCTTCGGACGGCCGGTCTTCATGTCGACTTCGGTGGCCCAGTTGACCGTCGGATCGTACTTCTGCGCCACCAGCAGCTCGCCCGTCGCGCGGTCGAGGGTGTAGGCGAAGCCGTTGCGGTCGAAGTTGACCAGGACCTTGCGCGGCTGGCCGCCGATGTTGATGTCGGCCAGGATGTTCTCGTTGACGCCGTCGAAGTCCCATTCGTCGAAGGGCGTCTTCTGGTAGACCCACTTGGCCTCGCCGGTCTCGGGATCGCGGGCGAAGATGGTCATCGACCACTTGTTGTCGCTCTTGCTGCGGTCCTTGTCGACGGCGCGCTGCGCGGGGTTCCAGGAACCGGGATTGCCGGTGCCGTAATAGACCAGATTCAGGTCGGGGTCGTAGGTGTACCAGCCCCAGGTGGTCCCGCCGCCGCGCTTCCATTCCTCGCTCGGCCACGTCGTCACGCCCAGGTCCTTCTGGCCGACGGGCTTGCCCATCATCATGGTCTTGGACGGATCGATCTTCACGTCGGCGTCGGGACCGGTCGAGAAGGCCCGCCAGACCATCTTGCCGCTGTTCGTGTCGTAGGCGGTCAGATGGCCGCGCACGCCGAACTCGCCGCCGGAGATGCCGACGAGGACCTTGTCCTTGACCACCAGCGGCGCCGCCGTCAGCGATTCACCCTTGGTGTGGTCGCCGTTCTTCGCCTTCCACAGCTCCTTGCCGGTCTTGGCGTCCAGCGCGACCAGCGTGTTGTCGGCCTGCGCCAGGAAGACCTTGCCGTCGGCGACGGCGACGCCACGGTTGACGGTGTCGCAGCACATGATGGGAATGACGGTCGGGTCCTGGACCGGTTCATACTTCCAGATGACGCGGCCCGGCTCCTTCAGGTCGAGCGCGAAGACCTTGTTCGGGAACGGCGTGTGGATGTACATGACGTCGCCGATGACGATCGGCCCGCCCTCGTGCCCGCGCAGGACGCCGGTCGAGAAGGTCCAGGCGACCTGCAGGTCCTTCACGTTGTTCGTGTTGATCTTGTCCAGCGGACTGTAACGGTGTCCGGCGTAATTACCAAGCTGCGACGCCCAATTGTTGGGGTCGGCCTGGTTCTTCATGATGCTTTCATTCGCAGATGCGGACCCGGCGACGAAAAACGCAGCCGAAACCAGCAGCCACCGCGACAAGGCTTTCATGGCGCTCCCTCCCATTTTGGCGTTTATTGAGATCGAAAAACCAATGGGGCGTGCTCTATGACGGCTTTTTTGTCGCGCAACCGGGCTCTGGTCAGACAATCGCTTGTCACCGATTAGATGCTAAATCTATATTGGAGGAGTGGCGGCGTCAAGTCGATGGCGGAAAAGAATCCGCATGCTGAAGTGATACCTTGGTCTCAACCAGTCGTTCTCAAATAAGAGGTAGTATGACCTTCGAGAGTATTCTTATGGACTAGGGGACTTTAGAACTTACTCATTGTTCTGCTGCGGTGCGAAAATTACAATGCGGTGCAATGGGCCCGCGGCGCCGGGGCACCGTCAAACCGTCAGCGAATGGTGTTGCATGATCGAATTGGTTCTGGTGGTCTGTCTGCTGTCGCAGCCCGACGAGTGCTCCGTCGAGCGCCCGTCCTTTCTCGCGCCGTTCTCGAACGTCGTGTCGTGCAGGCGCAACGGTTACCTCAACGCGGTGCAATGGCAGATGAGCCATCCGCGGTGGAACGTCCGGCGCTGGCGGTGCGAGCAGCCGCAGACCTGAAATGGCCGGTGCGGCTGCCGCTTGCCCTCACGCGCCCCGCTGCTTGGGCCGGTTGCCGGCCGTGCACAGGACCCGTGTCAGATGATACTTCGGGTGATCGTTGACCCACTTGGCGCCCTCGATCTGCCCGGCGATCTGGCAGCTCGACATGGTCAGCGGCTGGTCGTCCGGGATGACCGGGTTCACGGTCTGGCACTGGGTCGGTTCGGAAGCAAGACAGAACATCAACGACAATGTGACAAGCATCAGGCACTCCAACGCGCGAAGCACTGTGGACCAGGGCGATACGGCGTGGTCCTGGCAAGTGCCGTGCCATCCCGCGAAAGGTGGCATGCTGAATACCCGGACGATGAACGGCACCGCATCTTCGCCCGAAACTTAGACAGCAAAGTTTAACGGTGCCTAAACGGTGATCGCCGCGCCCGCCGCTGGTGTATCAGGCGGGCGCCATCACCATATCGGGGGCATGATCCGTGTCCTTCGCATCGCCCTGATCGCCATCGGCGCTCTCGTGGCCTCCGCCGTCGCCCTCGCGGCCCTCGCCGTCGCCGCCCTGCCGGTCCTCGCCGGGTTCTTCCCGCTGGACCTGACGCGCGTCGTGCTGACCGATGGGCGCCGGCAGGTCGAGGTGCAGGGCATGGCGCACTTGGCCGAGCCGCGCTTTTATCAGGAGGTGGCCGCGCTGGTGCAGGCGCGGCGCCGCGACGGCTGGCTGGTCTTCTACGAGGAGGTCAAGCCCGACATCGCCGATCCCGCCCGCGGCGTCGCCACGGTGCTGGACCGGATGGGCGCCACCTGGACACCGGACGGCGGCCCGCACCCGTACGAGATCGTCGCCGGCCTGCTGGGGGAAGGGCTGGTGCTGCAGAACAACGTGGCCCTCCTGGGGCCGCCGGGGCCGGAGGTGCGCAACGTCGACGTGACGCTCTCGCAGCTTCTGGCGACCCTGCCGCCGGAGGCCGACCGGGACGGCGAGCCGCCGGTCGATCTGGCCGAGGCGCGCGCGGCATTCGACGGCCTGCCGGCCTGGGTCCGGGAGCGGGTGCGCGCCGCCATCCGCATCCTGCTCGCCACCAGTGCGACGGGCGACTTCGCCCACGGCGCGCTGCCGCCGGCCCTGACGGTCGCGCGTGAAACGCTGGTCACCGACGCGATCCTGCGCGAGCCGGCCCGCGACATCCTGGTGCTGTATGGCCAGCTGCACGTCGACCCGATCCACCGCCGGCTGGCGGCGGCGGGCGCCGGCTGGCGCGTTACGTCGCGCGCGGTGACCCGCGCATTCTGAAGCCGGCAGCCGGCTTTACGGCGGCGTCACGCCGCCGGCGGTTCGGCGGCGGTCCGGCGGCGGGCGGCGGCCAGCCAGGCGTCGCGGACGGTGCGGTCGCGCCGGGCCCAGGGGACCCCCGTGGAGTTGTCGGCCTCGTACAGCGTCTGGGCGAGCGTCTCGATCATCATCTGATCGCCCAGTTCGGTTTCGCGCACGACCCGTTCGCGGCCGTCGGCGACGGATTTGATCCGGTACTGCAGCTCGCCCTGTTCGATGGGAAGCAGGCGTTCGATGCGGAAGTCGCCGTGCGGCTGGGTCCGCCCCAGCCCCTTCTGCGAGAAATGGACCAGTTGTCCAACGTGGAACTTGGGGGCGATCATCGGGTGTGTCCTGCCGTGGCTGTGGGAATGGCGCCGCTGCTGGGGGCCGCCGCTATTCGGCGGCCTTCTTCCGCCGGGCGCGCGGGGGCGGCGCCTCGGCAAGCTTCTTGGCCTGCCGGCTGGCGATCTCGGCCTGGATGGCGGGAAGCAGGGCGGTCGCGGCCAGACGCTGCTTGGGCGTGCCGCTCTGGACCAGCCGCTCGGCGTTGGCGCCCAACGTCGCCAGCGCGTCTTCCGCCATTGCGGGCAGCTTGGGAACCATATCCATGGTCGAACACCTCTTATTACAATACGGGCAGGTCGGGAGCGGATCAGGAGCGGCGGGGCGCGGTGACCGTGCGCCAGCCGTCGCGCCAGTTCTCGGCCTCGACGCTTCCCAGCGGGTGCGGGTTGCCCTCCTCGGGCTTGCCGGCACGGGCCATCGCCTTTCCGGCGCCGAACGCCACACGCCCCCACGCATCGGCCGATGCCGGGGTCACGTGTCTCGCATCCCGATTCATTCCCGCACCGCTCCCAAAATAGGTTCCTGTCTAAAATGGGATGCCGGTCATAAAATTCCAGATGTCCGGAAAGAAAAATAAAGTCGCCGTCGGGCCATCGCCGGAAAAATAACGAGGCCGTGATCTTATGGTGACCATCGATGTTTTTTCGAATGACCGGACGCCGGCCATTTTTTCTGTTGCGCGATTCGTGGGCTCGGGCCCCCGCCGCGCCGTCAGCCTTCCGTGTCGCCGGCCGCCTCCCGGCTGTCGTCGTGTTTGGCGCCGTGGTTGGCGCGCGCCAGTTCCTCTTCGGTCACCCACAGCGGCTCCCGGCCCATCCGGCGCAGTTCCTCGCGGTAACGCAGGAGTTCGTTGAATGCCGCGCTCGCCGCGCCGTCGACGACGGCGCGGGCGGCGGCGATCCGGTCGTCGGGCAACAGGGCCGTGGCCGCGGCGTGATCCAGGTCCTTCGCCATGGCGCGCATCGCGCCCAGCCGGTTCAGCAGGAAGCCGAAGTTGGCGGCGGCCGGGAAGCGCCGGTCCCACAGCCGGTACGTCCATTGGCCGTCGTGGCATCCGCAGCGCAGCAGGCGCTGCGTGCAGAACCACGCGCCGCCCAGCAGCGCGGCGCGGAACGGCTGGACCACGTCGTGTCCGATCGGCAGGTAGGCCGAGGTCAGCGGCGGGAACCGCTCGAACACCGCGCGGCCGATGGCATAGCGCGCGCCGGCGAAGATGCCGGGGTTGACGGCGACCAGGGCGTTCAGCGGCACCCAGCCGTCGGCGTAACCGGCCGGAACGGGCTCGTCCACCACCGCGCCGGCCTTCTCCCAGCGCACGCTGCTGGTGATCAGCGACGCCCCGGTCCGCCGGTGCAGGTCGCGCAGCGTCGCCAGCCGGCCGGGCAGCGACACGTCGTCGCCGTGCGCCTGGACCAGCAGCGGCCCGGCCGACGCCCGCGCCAGCGTGCCGACGTGGTCGATGCCCAGGCGCCGGGTCGTGCGCAGGACCGTCACCGTGTGCGGCCCACGGTCGGCGCGGACGGCGCCCAGCACGACGTCCAGCGTGCCGTCGTCGGAGCCGTCGTCGGAAACCAGGATCTCGGCGACGCAGCCGCGCTGGCCGAGGACGGACGACACCGCATCGCCGACCATGCCGGCGGTGTTGCGCACGGGCATCAGGACGGACAGCTCCGGCGGCGCATCCCCGGTCCGCGTCCACACCGGTTCAAGCACGGGCGTTCTCCATAGTCGGTTTGGGAGTCAGGTCGGGGGTCATGCCGGGCGTTCCTCCCCCTCGGGGCTGCGGTAGGCGGGGAAGTAGGGCGTCGCGGCGTGCCGTGACGACAGGTCGCGATAGACGTCCTCGCGCAAGACGGCGGTCAACAGTGACACCGGCGCCGTGCGGTTGGCCCAGCGCGCCTTGAACCGGGCGATCCCCGGACCGTCGGGACCGGCCGGCGCGCCGCCCAGGTACAGGCGGCCGTCGCGTCCCCACAGCTCGATCGCCGACGCCATCAGAAGGTACGACGCGCAGGTCCGCAAGGCCCGTTCGTCGAGCAGGATGTGCAGCAGATGCGTCTCGCCCGCGTCCCGCGCCGCGACGAGCATGCCGCCGATGCCCTCGGCGTCGCGCGCCGTCACCACGGCGATTCCCGGCACGCCGGCGAGGCGGCGGAAATGGTCGGCGGGCATGCGCGTCATCGCGCTGAGGGCGCGGCGCCTTTGCAGGCTGGTGTGGAGCCGGGCGGCCTCCTCCGCCTGCTCGGGCGTCGGCGCGGTCACGGCGATCGCCCAGTGGCGCGCCGCGATCGCCAGGTTCCGGCGCGTCTTCCGGCTGAACGCCGGCAGGTCGCGCGCGCCGTCGACGATGAAGTGCCGCTTCAGCGGGACCGTCGCGAAGCCGGCGCGGCGTGCCGCCTCGGCGTCGATGCGGGCGTCGGGGCGCAGGATCCCGGTGAAGGTGACGGCGCCGCCATCCCTCAGCCGCGCGAAGGCCTCCGGCAAGGCGTCGGTGTCCGGCGCGCTGCCGTACGGCCACGGCGCCAGGACGTCTTCGTGCGGGGCGTTCGGGATGGCCCGGAACAGGACGGCATGGGGAAGCGCCGCGACGGTGGCCGGGCGCCCCAGATGCCCAAGTGTCCGCATATAGTCGATGCCGTCAAATATCATCGAGGCGTTCAAAAATCACAATGGTTGTAAATGGTGGTGAAATATTTGCGATCACCGGCGGTATACCTCGGTCCATGGGCCCGCTCATCAAGCATCTTGTCCGGATTCCCGTGACCAGTCCAGAGTTCCAGACGGTCCGGCGGTTCTTCGCCGTTCGGTTGCGGGCGTCGGCGCCCGGCGCGTCTGCGGCAGACGGTCGCATGTATCCCGGCGTCACGGCGCAACCCCCTGGATACCTTCCGAAAGGACTATTACTATCCGGCTGGATGCATGGGGAAGGAGGGGGCGATGTTCGGCGGAATTCGGAAGGTCCTGGGGGCCTGTGTCGCGCTTGCGCTGTCGGCCGCCGTCCCGGCGCACGCCGATGCGCCGCCCGTCCGCGTCGGCATCTCCGCCGAATTCGGCGTCGTCGGCAGCACCTCGGCGCAGGCCGTGCAGATGGGCGCGCAGATCGCCGCCGACGAGATCAACGCCGCGGGCGGCGTGCTGGGCGGTCGGCGGATCGAGGTGGTCGTCAAGGACGACCGCTCCGTCCCGGCGCGCGCCATCCGGAACCTGCAGGAGTTCGCCGCCGACCCCGACGTCGTCGCGGTGCTGTGCGGCAAGTACAGCCCGGTGGTGGTCGAAGCGGTGCCCGAGGTGCACCGGCTGGGCCTGCCGCTGCTCGACCCCTGGGCGGCGGCCGACCCGATCACCGAACACGGCTTCAGCCCCGATTACGTCTTCCGCCTGTCGATGCGGGATTCCTGGGCGATGGAGGCGATGGCCGCGCACGCCCGCGAGCGCGGGGCGACGCGGATCGGCATGCTGCTGCCCAACACGGAATGGGGGCGCAGCAGCGAACGGGCGATGCGCCGCCTGGAGGCGGACGGGCAGGCCCCGCGGATCGTCGCCACGGGGTGGTACAACTGGGGCGAAGCGTCGATGCTCGAACATTACCGGGGCGTGCTGGCCGCCGGTGCCGAGGTCTTCGTCCTGGTGGCCAACGAACGGGAAGGCGCCCTGCTGGTGCGCGATGTCGCCACCCTGCCGGCGGCGCAGCGCCTGCCCGTGCTGTCGCACTGGGGGGTCACCGGAGGGTCCTTCTTCGACAGCGCCGGCGCGGCGCTGCGCGAGGTCGATTTCGCGGTCGTGCAGACCTATTCCTTCATCGGGGCGACGGACCCGGTGGCCCGGCGGGTGGTCGAGGCTGCCGTGCGGCGTGGCGCCGCCGGCGAGCGGCACATCGCCTCCCCGGTCGGCGTCGCCCACGCCTACGACCTCGTGCGCATCCTGGCCAAGGCGATCGACGCGGCCGGCTCGGCCGACCGGGCGGCGGTGCGCGATGCGCTGGAGTCCGTGCGGGACTATCAGGGGCTGGTGGCCAACCTGGAGCGGCCGTTCGCGCCGGGGCGGCACGACGCGCTGTCGGCGGGGCGGGTGTTCCTCGCCCGCTACGCGTCCGACGGGGCAATCGAACGGATTCCCGACGGGCGGGGGAACTGATGATGCGGACTCCAGGGCGCTGGGCCAACTGGATCGGCGAGCGGCTGGGCCGGCGGATCGCCGTCCAGGCGATCGCCGGCATCCTGGTGACCGGCCTGCTGTTCGCCTCGCTGGCCGTGGCGGGAAGCGTCTGGCTGCTGCGCCAGGAACAGGCCCGGGAGATGAGCCACCGCCTGAACCTGGCGGCCGAGCGCCTGTCCGGCAAGCTCTCCATCCTCGCCCGCAACACCGCCGATCTGGCGGCCAATCCGGTGATGAGCACGGCGCTGCTGGATTCGCGCGGGCGCGACATCTACCTCCGGCCGTTCCTCGGCAACTACCGCCTGCCGCTGGTCGAGCCGCACGGCATCACGCTGTGCGATTTCGACGGCCAGCCGATGGCCAACCGCAAGGACGTCGCGCCGGATTGCTTCCGCGGCGACGCGGCGGTGGCGGAGATGTTCCGCACGGAACGGCCGCAGATGGTCGTACGCGGACCGGGGGCGGGCCGGGCGCAGGCGGGCCGGCCGCGGGTGGCGGTCGTCCAGCCGGTGCTCTACCCCGGCACGGGCCGGGCCGAGGGCTACGCGGTGGCGACCATCGACCTGTGGTCGCTGCTGGCCAACGTCGCGACCGACGGCGGCAACGCCCATCTGCGCCTGACGTCGGAGGACGGCGCGCTCGACGTCCGCGCCGGCGCGCTCCCCGATGGCGCGGCCGCCACGCTGGCGGCGCCGGTGACGCTGGACGGCGGGGTCACGCTCCGCCTCACCCTGGAGGAGGCGCTGTCGACGCCGCAGGGGCTGCTGCCGCTGCTGGGGGCCTATGCCGGCGGCGTGCTGCTGGCGCTGGCGCTGGCGCTGACGCTGGCGCGGCGCATGGCGTCCAGGCTGACGGCGCCGCTGGAGGCGCTGACCCGCACCGCCGTCCGCATCGCCGAGGATGGCACCGCCTCGCGGCCGGCGGACGTGGTCGGGCGCGACGAGGTCGGGCAACTCGCCGCCGCCTTCAACCAGATGCTGGCGGCGTTGCGGCGGGCGCAGGAAGGGCTGGAGGACCAGGTCTCCGAACGGACGCGGGCGCTGGAAGGCGCCCTGACTGCCGTCGAGGAGAGCGAGCGCCGCTACCGCGCCCTGTTCTCCGGGTCGAAGGCGGTCATGCTGCTGATCGACCCCGCCGACGGGCGCATCGTCGACGCCAACGCGGCGGCCGCCGCGTACTACGGCTACGACATCGCGCGTCTGAAGACGATGTTGGTCGGGGAGATCAACACGCTGACGGGCGAGGAAGCGGCCGAGGAGTTGCGTCAGGCGCGCGATGAGCGCCGCAACCACTTCTTCTTCCGCCATCGTCTGGCGAGCGGCGAGATCCGCGACGTGGAGGTGCATTCCGGCCCGATCGACCAGGACGGGCGGGTGCTGCTTTATTCCATCGTCCACGACGTCACCGACCGCCGCCGGCTGGAGGACGAACGCCGCCGCCTGTTCACCGCCATCGAGCAGTGCACGGTCGCCATCGTCATCACCGACCTGGAAGGCGCCATCGAATACGTCAACCCCGCCTTCTCGGCCGTCACCGGCTATGCGGCCGACGAGGTGCGCAGCCAGAACCCGCGCATCCTGAAGTCCGGCATGACCTCCGACGCCGAATACCGCGCCATGTGGAGCGAACTGGTCGCCGGCCGCACGTGGTCCGGCGTGTTCCACAACAAGCGCAAGGACGGCAGCCTGTACTGGGAGGAGGCCACCATCTCGCCGGTCACCGGCGCGGACGGGCACATCACCCATTACGTCGCGGTGAAGCAGGACGTCACCCAGCGCTGGCAGGCCGAGGACGCCATCCGCAGCCTGTCGCGCCGCTTCCAGGACGTGCTGTCGGCGGCGTCCGAAGTGGCCATCGTGGCGACCGACCTCGACGGCCTGATCACGCTGTTCAACACCGGCGCGCAGCGCATGCTCGGCTACGAGGAGGCGGAGGTGGTGGGCCGGCACACGCCCGCCCTGTTCCACGACGGCGGCGAGATCGCCGCGCGCGTCGCCGAGCTGACCGCGGCGGGCGACGCGCCGGGGGAGCCGTTCCGCGCCTTCGTCGCGGTCGCGGAGCGCGACGGCCACGAACAGCGCGAATGGACCTACGTGGGCAAGGACGGCCGCCGTCTGGCCGTGTCGCTGGCCGTGACGCCCATGCTTTCGGAAAGCGGCGAGGTGTCCGGCTACCTCGGCGTGGCGCAGGACATCACCCAGCGCAAGCGCGCGGAGGAGGCGCTGAAGGACAGCGAGGAACGCTTCCGCAGCCTCGTGGAATCGACCACCGACTGGGTGTGGGAAACCGATGACGAACATCGCTTCCGCTGGTTCTCGCCGTCCTTCGACGCGGTGGTCGGCATGTCGGCCGCCTCGCTCCTGGGCAAACGGCGCGAGGAGCTGGCGGCGGAGGGCCACGAGATCGTCTCGGCCGCCTGGCTGCGGCATTTCGCCGATCTGCGGGCGCACCGGCCGTTCCGCGATTTCCGCTACTGGCTGCGCTCGGCCGACGGAAAGGGCCGGTGGATCAGCATCAGCGGCTCGCCCCGGTTCGACCGCGACGGACGTTTCCTGGGCTACCGCGGCACCGGTTCCGACATCACCGAACGCGCGGCGACGTCCGTGCGCATGCGCATGCTGGCCCAGGTGGTCGAGCAGAGCCCGGTTTCGGTCGTCATCAGCGACACCGGCGGGCGCATCGAATACGTCAACGAACGCCTCCTCCAGGTCACCGGCTGGTCGAAGGAGGAACTGGTCGGCCGGCATTGCCGGGTCTTCTCGTCCGGCGAGACGCCGATGGAGACCTACACCGAGCTGTGGAGCGCCATCACCTCGGGCCGGAGCTGGATCGGCGAGCTGAAGAATCGCCGCAAGGACGGCTCGCTCTATTGGGAGTCGGTCGCCATCTCCCCCGTGTTCGGCGAGGGCGGCGAGGTGGTGCGCTATGCCGGCATCAAGGAGGACGTCACCTACCGCAAGGAGACCGAGGCGCGCATCGCCGAGGCGAACCGCCTGCTGAACCAACAGGCGATCCAGCTCAAGCGCTCCAACGAGGAACTGGAGCAGTTCGCCTACGTCGCCTCCCACGACCTGCGCCAGCCGCTGCGCGCGGTCACCAACTATCTCTCGCTCATCGAGCGGTCGCTGGGCGACACCCTCGACGAGGAGATCAAGGAGTTCATCGGCTTCGCCACCGGCGGGGCGAAGCGCATGGACGCGCTGATCCGCGACCTGCTCGAATACTCCCGCATCGGCCGCCGGGAACGGCCGTTCGAGGAAGTCCCGCTGGCCGAGGCCGTCGCCGACTGCCTGCTCGACCTGGAGGTGGCGATCGGCGAGGCCGGCGCGCGGGTGGACATCGCCGACGGGCTGCCGACGGTGCGGGGCGACCGCATCGAACTGGCGCGGCTGTTCCAGAACCTGATCGGCAACGCGGTGAAGTACCGGGCGCCCGGCCGCGACCCGCACGTCGCGGTCGACTGGCGCGACGCGGGGGAGGACTGGCTGATCCGGGTGCGCGACAACGGCATCGGCATCGAGGCCAAGGACTTCGACCGCGCCTTCGGCGTGTTCCAGCGGCTGGTCACCCGCGAACGGTACGAAGGCACCGGCATCGGGCTGGCGGTGTGCCGCAAGATCACGGAGCGCCACGGCGGCCGCATCTGGATCGAGTCGACGGTCGGCGAGGGCAGCACCTTCCTGATCACGCTGCCCAAGCCCGCGCCGTGCGGCGCTGCGGCGCAAAATGCCGCATTGCCCGCGGTCGGCCTTTGAATTAGATTTTCGGAATATTGTAGGGAACGGGAGACCGGGGGGTGGCGATGGATGATTTCCTGAAGCGGATGGCGGAACTGGAAGCGGCGGAAGCCATGCTGTCCTGCGCCAGCCTGCGCGGCATCGCCAGCGATTTCCGCACGCAGATGGACCTCAACCGGATGATCCTCGACGGCGCCCGCGCCGCCCTCGAACAGCCCGCCGAGCCGGCGCCGGCGCCGGGGGAACAGGGCTGACCGGCGCGCGCCGGCTCAGTTTTTCACCGGCAGGGTGGACCCACCAGGGATGAAACTGGGGTATAGCCCCTCTCCCCTCGCGGGAGAAGGGTTGGGGAGAGGGGGATTGCCGGCGGCAGCCGGGACGCGAGTCTCTTCCGCCCTGCCGGGCGTAACCACCCTCTCCCCAACCCCTCCCCCGTCAAGGGGGAGGGGCTAGATAGGCCCCTGCATCCAGCTTCTTTCTATGCCGGCCCCAGGGTCGCCGTGACGATCAGCAGGTCGTCGCTCACGCCGTCGCCGAATTCGGCCAGGAAACATTCGGCCAGCCAGGGGGCCAGACGGTCCGGCGACGGCGCCCGCGCCAGCAGCGGCGCCATCCAGGCGCGCAGATCCTCCTCGCCGCGGGGCCGGTCGAGCCCGTCGCATTCGACCAGCGCGTCGCTGTAGAGGATCAGCGTGTCGCCGTCCGCAAGGGGGATGTCGCGGGCCGGGCGCGTGGTTTCGGCGACGAGCCCGAACGGCAGGCCCGACAGCGGCACCGCGTCCAGCGTGCCGTCGCGGCGCCGGATGAAGCCGTCGCGCAGGCCCCCGGGCACGAACCGGAAGGTCCCGCGCACCGGGTCGACGACGCCGTAGACGCCGGCCACGTACTGGCCGCGGTGGTGCCCGTAGGCGTGCAGCCGGCGGTCGAGATGCGCGGCGACGGCCGACGGATCGGCGCTGAACGGCGGCGGCGGCGTCATCAGCGTGTGCAGCGCGAACATCCGCAACGCCGCCGAAACCCCGTGGCCGGACACGTCGCCGACGGCCAGCGCCACCGTGCCGTCGGCCAGGACCCAGCTGTTCCAGTAATCGCCGCCGATGATCGTGCAGGGCCGGTAATACTGGCTGAGCGCCACGCCGCGCGCCGCGATGTCGGCGAGCGCGCCGGGCTGCGGCAGCACGGTTTCCGACAGGGCGCGGGCCTCGCGCAGTTCGGCTTCCATGTGCGAGCGGTAGGCGAGCAGGCCGGCCGACAGCAGCGCGTTGGACAGGTGCACGCGGACCCGCGCCTCCAGCTCGGCCGGGTCGTAGGGCTTGGCGACCACGTCCGAGGCGCCCGCGGCGAAGGCCGCCCGGCGGTCCTCCGGGCTCGACATGCCGGTCTGCACGATCACCGGGATGCGGGCGAAGCGCGGGTCGGCGCGCAGGCGCCGGCAGACCTCCAGCCCGTCGATTTCCGGCATCATCACGTCGAGCAGGATGCACGCGGGGATCCGCCGTTCCAGGAAGGCCAGCGCCGACGCGCCGTCGGCGAGGCCGACGACGTCGCGGAAGCCGCCCTTGCGCAGCAGCGCCTCGATGATCGTCCGGTTGAGCGGTTCGTCGTCGACGACCAGGATCAGGGCGTCGGCGGGGGACATCAGTGTGTCAGACATGGGTGAACCCCAATGAGATGCGGCGGCCCCCGCGCGACACGCGCACGCGGCGCGCGAACGCGGACATCAGCGTCCGGCCGCGGCCGGAAACCGGCCAGTCGGGCAACGCGCCGCCGGGGAAGGGCGGCGGGTAGCCGTGGCCGGCGTCGTCGACGTGCAGAAGCAGCAGGCCCGCCGCCCGCCGCCACGTCAGGACGACGGGGCGCAGGCCGAAGGCGTCGTCGTCCAGACGGTAGGCGATGGCGTCGAGGAAGGCGTCGCACGCGCCGCCGTGCGCCGCCAGACCGGGCAGTTCCAGGTTGCCGTGAACGATGGCGTTCGCCAGCGCCTCGCACAGCACCGTTTCGGCGATGCCCTGCGCGGCGGCCGGCAGGTAACCGCGCCGCACCGCCCAGGCGATCACGGCCGGGGTCGTCGCCGAGCAATAGGCCGACCGCGCCGCCAGCGCCGCCGTGAACAGCGCCCCCCGGCACGGCCAGCCGGCCGCCGTCAGTGCCGTCCGGCACCCATGGGTAAGCGCGCCGTCCAGCACCGGGCGGTCGGCGTCCGTCAGCGCCGCCGCCAGCGTGTCGCCGCCGACGGGCGGTTCCAGCACTCGAATGGCGCCCTGAACCCCGGTTCCCGGCATGGGCGCCTCAGCGGACGATGGTGAACAGCCTGCCGAAATCGACGACGCTCAGGACGCGGTCGACCAGCGGGGACGGGTGCAGCAGGGTGATGGACGCGCCGGTCGGCGTCAGCCGGTCGCGCATCTGCATCAGCATGCTCAGCGCGGCGGAATCGACCATCCGCAGGCCGGACATGTCGATGGCGACCGCCGTCGGGCCGCTGGTCGCGACCTCGTCTATGATCGCGCGGAAGGCCGCGCTTTCGGCGAACGTGAAGTTTCCGGACAAAGCAACCGTCATCGACGAGCCGCTCCGGCTGGTCCGATGATCAAGTGGCATGCGTTCCCCCAATCATGGCTGCGTCGGCGCGCGGCGTTTCTTTTGAATGCGATTGAATACTGGTCTGGCCGCCGCGCCATCGTGTGATGATCATAACACGATCACACGTCATCCGCTGCGTTTCATTGCGCCTTTCCATGAAGGAGCGGGTGCGCGCGGAAGGCGTGGAGCGCGTCCGCCAGCCGCCCGGCCAGGGGTCCGGCCAGGGTGCGCGCCGTGTCGGCGTCGCCGTCCCGGCAGGCGCGTTCCAGCGCCTCCGCGTGCCGCGCCAGGGCCGACAGGCCGAAGGTCGCGGCCAGCGACTTCACCTCGTGCGCGCCGGTGCCGACGGCCGCCATGTCGTCGCGGGCGCCGGCCTCGCCGGTGTGCCGGACGCGGTCGGCGATGTTGCGCTGGAATAGGACCGCCAGATCGCCGAAGGTGTCGTCGCCGACGGCCTCGGCCAGCTGCTCCAGCACCGCCGGCGCGAAGACGGCGGCGCCGTCGTCGGTGGGCGAGCCATCGGATGGAGCGGCCGGTGCCGGGGCGTGGCGGGCGAGCGCGGCGTCGAGTTCGGCCGCCGAGACCGGCTTGCGCAGGTAGCCGTCCATCCCCGCGGCGTAGCACCGCTCGGCATCGCCCGGCATGGTGTTGGCGGTCATGGCGATGACGGGAACCCGGCCGGCCGGCCCCGGCAGGCGGCGGATGGCGCGCGTCGCCTCCAGCCCGTCCATGCCGGGCATCTGCATGTCCATCAGCACGGCGTCGAACGCCTGCGCGCGCACCGCCTCCACCGCCCGCCGGCCGTCGGGAACCACCGTCACCCGATGGCCGCGGCGCGCCAGCAGGCCGGCGGCCACCTTCTGGTTCACCGGATTGTCCTCGGCCAGCAGGATCGACAGCGGGGCGGCGGGAATGGCCGGCGCCGCCGCGCCCGGCTGGGGCACCGGCCCGGCGGCCAGGGGGAAGCGAACCTCGAACCAGAAGCGGCTGCCGACGCCCGGCGTGCTGTCGACGCCCATGCGCCCGCCCATCCGTTCCACCAGCCTGCGGCAAACCGCCAGCCCCAGCCCCGTCCCGCCGTAACGGCGGGAGATCGACGCGTCGGCCTGGCTGAACGACTGGAACAGCGTGCCCATGGCCTCCTCGGCGATGCCGATGCCGGTGTCGGACACCGCGAAGCGCAAGATCGCGCCGCCGTCGCCGATGATCAGCGGCCGGACGTCGACGTGCACGCGCCCGGCGTCGGTGAACTTCACCGCGTTGCCCACGAGGTTGAGCAGCACCTGCCGCAGCCGCCCGGCGTCGCCGACGACGGCCGGCGGCACGTCCGGCGCCACCTCCACGGTCAGATCCAGCCCCTTTTCCTGGGCGCGCGAGGTCAGGAGCGCCACCGTGCTGCCAACCACCCGGCCGACGTGGAACTCGGCGCTTTCCAGCTCGACCCGGCCCGCCTCCAGCTTGGAGAAATCGAGGATGTCGTTGAGGATGGCCAGCAGCGCCTCGCCGGAATCCTGGACGATCCGCAGCTTCTCGCGCTGATCGGCCGACAGCGCGCCGTCGAGCAGCAGGCGCGTCATGCCCAGCACGCCGTTCATCGGCGTGCGGATCTCGTGGCTCATCACCGCCAGGAATTCCGACTTGGCGCGGCTGGCGGATTCGGCGGCGGCCTTGGCGGCGCGCAGTTCGTCCTCCAGGCGCTGGCGCGAGATGGCATAGCGGATGGCGCGCTGCATCAGGCCGGCGTCGGCCTGTCCCTTGACCAGGAAATCCTGCGCGCCCGCCTCCACGGCGTCGACGGCGAAGTCCGTGTCGTCCAGCCCGGTCAGCACGATGACCGGCACCGCCGGGAACGCCGCCTTGACCTTTTCGATGGTGCCGAAGCCGTGGCTGTCGGGCAGCGACAGGTCCAGCAGGATGACGTCGGCCGGCTGGGCGGAAAGCCGGTCGAACGCCTCGCCCAGCGTCGCCGCGCGATGCACCGCGAAAGCCGCCGTCCGGGAGTGCCGCAGGCCGATCTGCACCAGCCGGGCGTCGGCGTCGTCGTCCTCGACGAGCAGCACGCGGATGGTGTCGGCCTTGGATTCGGGCATGGCGGGCGGCCCGGTCAGGACGCGGCGGACAGTTCGGGGGCCTTGACCTCGACGCGGTTCCGCCCCTGGCCCTTGGCGTGGTAGAGGGCGTCGTCGGCCCGGCTCAGCGCCTGTCCGATGCTGCTGTCGGTGGCGGTGCAGGCGGCGATGCCGATGCTGGCGGTCAGGCGCATGGCGCCGCCGTCCGGGCGCCGGATGTCGGCGCCGGCCAGCGCCGCGCGCAGCCGTTCCGCGGCCTCGCGGGCCGCCGCCACGTCGGTTTCCGGCAGCAGGATGCCGAACTCCTCGCCGCCCAGCCGGCCGATGAGGTCGCTTTCGCGCAGCAGGTCCCGGCAGATCGCCGCGACGCGGCGCAGGGCCTCGTCGCCGGCGGCGTGCCCGTGCGTGTCGTTGATGCGCTTGAAATGGTCGATGTCGACCATCAGGACGGCCGCCGGGCGGTCGTAGCGGCGCACGCGCACCAGCTCGCGCTCGGCCGCGGCCAGGAATTCCCGCCGGTTGGCCAGCCCGGTCAGCGGGTCGGTGGTGGCGAGGTGGCGCAGCTCGTTCTCGAACCGCTTGCGCTCGGTGATGTCGCGGATCACCGCCGTCAGCAGCACGCCGTCCGTCTGCACGTCCTTGGAAATGGAAACCTCGACCGGGAACTCCCGGCCGTCCTTCGCCAGCCCCGTCACCTCGGCGCGGTCGGCCATGCCGCGCGAACTCGGCCCGTCCGCGACGAACGCGGCGACGTGCGCCCGGTGGTCGGTGGCGTAGCGGCGCGGGATCAGCACCTCCATCGGCTTGCCCAGCACCTCGGCGGCCGGGCAGGCGAACATCCGTTCCGCCGCGGGGTTGAAGAGGACGATGCGGTTCGCGGCGTCGACGGACACGATGGCGTCCTGCGCCAGGGTGATGATGGCCTGCAGCCGCTGTTCGGAATGCCGCAGCTTCTCTTCCAGCTGCTTGCGCGCGATGGCATAGCGGATGGCGCGCTGCAGGACGGGGCCGTCGGTGGCGCCCTTGAACAGGTAATCCTGGGTGCCCGCCGCCATGGCCTCGATGGCGAAGTCCTCGTCGTCGTGGCCGGTCAGCACCACCAGCGGCATGGCGGGGAACGCCTCGCGCATCCGGCGGATGGTGTCGAAGCCGCTGGAATCCGGCAACGACAGGTCGAGCAGCACGACGGCGCAGGGGTTGCCCGCCAGCCACGCCAGCGCGTCGCGCAGGGACGCCCGGTGCGTCAGCGCGAAGCTGCTGCCCAGCGAGCGCAGCGCGTGGCGGACGAGGCCGGCGTCGGCGGGGTCGTCCTCGACCAGGAGCACGTCGATGCTGTGATTATGGACCATGGAACGGACCTTTCCGCACAATCGTCGCTGGATCACCGGGGCAAATCGGTTGCGGCACTGTCACTTCGGCAATTTGACGACGTTGAACCAGTAATTCTCGACGGCGTGGATCATGGCGAAGAAGTCCTCCACGTCCATGGGCTTGGTCAGGAAGCTGTTGGCCCCGCACAGATAGCTCGCCTCGATGTCGCGTTCGACGTCGGAGGTGGTCAGGACGACGACGGGAATGCTTCTCAGCTGGTCGTCCGCCTTGATTTCGCCCAGCACCTCGCGGCCGTCCTTACGCGGCATGTTGAGGTCCAGCAGGATCAGGTGCGGCCGGGCCGCCGCGGCGAAGCGCTCGCCCTGCCGGCGCAGGTACTCCATGGCCTCGACGCCGTCCCTGGCGTGGTGCACCTCGCACGGGATCGGCCCGTGCTTGAGCGCGCGCTTCGCGAGGTTGGCGTCTGCCATGTCGTCCTCCACCAGCAGCACGGTGAACGTCTTCGCGCCCTTCTCAGTCATCCGCGGACCTCTGTGAGCCGATGGGGGGCGATCCCGCCGGGACCGCCCGATCGGGCAGGTGTATGGAAAACGTGCTTCCCACGCCCGGCGTCGACGTGACGCGGACGTGGCCGCCCAGGCGATGGACCATCTTGCGGACGATGGCAAGGCCCATGCCGGTGCCGGGGTGGTCGGCCCGGCTGTGCAGGCGCTGGAAGACCTCGAAGATCCGCTCCTGGTATTCGGGCTCGATGCCGATGCCGTTGTCGGCCACCTCGATCACGTGGAACCCCCGCTCCCGGCGCGCGCCGACGCGGATGCGCAGCGGCCGGTCGGGCGCGCGATACTGGAGCGCGTTGGCGAGCAGCACGCAGAACGTCTCCGTCAGCCGCCGGGAATCGGCCATCAGCTCCGGCAGGGGATCGGCGTCGATCTCCGCCCCGGTCGCTTCGATCATCGGGGCGAGCTTGCCGAACGCGGTCCGGAGCGCGGCGTCGGCGGCCACCGGCGCGGTCGGCATGGGCAGCGACTTCTCGGCGAGGTAGAGCTGGATGTCGCGCAGCAGCTGCTTCATCCGGGCGGACGCGGCGGCCACCTCGCCCAGCCACTCCCGCCCCTGGTCGTCCAGGCTGTCGGCGTAGGTCATGCTGACCAGCTGGCTGTAGCTGGTGATGGCCCGCAACGGTTCCTGAAGGTCGTGGGCGGCGACGTAGGCCAGCCGCTCCACCTCGGCGTTGGCCAGCCGCAGTTCGTCCGCCTGACGCTCCAGCTGCCGCCGCGCCCGCGCGCGGCGTTCCAGCAGGTCGCCGATGGCGAGCGCGCCGGCCAGCAGCACGATGGTGACCAGCGCGCCCACCAGATGCAGGTAGCTCTCCACCTCCGCCGCCTGCTCCAGCACGTCCTTGTCGGCGATCTGCGCCGCCACCACCAGCGGGAACGTCTTGACCTGCCGCCATCCACTGTGGCGGTCGACCCCGTCGACGAAGCTGCCGACCAGCGCCGTGCCGGACGGCCGCGCCGGATCGAAGAAGGGATAGCCGGGCGGCAGCGCCTCGCCCAGGCCCCTGGTGTCGGCGGTCTGCCGGCTGAAGCGGGCGCGCACCACCCGGTCCATGCCGGCCAGCAGCATGACGCCGTGCGCGCCGGTGTTGACGGCCTCGAAGTTGGCGATGAAATACTCCGGCTCGACCGACATCACGACGACGCCGGCGAACGAGCCGTCGGGCTTGGACAGGCGGCGCGTGAACTGGATCGACCAGCGCTGCGACACCCGGCCCAGCACGGGTTTGCTGATGAACAGCTCGTCCGCGCCGCCGTCGCGGTGCACCCGGAAATGCTCGCGGTCGCTCAGATCCACCGGCTTGGTCACCGGAGCGAGGTTGGAATAGGCGAACATGCCGCGCTCGTCGATGGTCGCCCACTGGAAGACGCCGCCTTCCTTGAGGTTTGCGTCCCGCCACCCCTCGGCGGGCGGGGCGTCCGGCCGCGCGCGGTGATAGTCGCGGTAGTCCTGCAGCGCCAGATCGATCATGGTGACGGTGCGCCGGATGTGCTCGGCGAAGACGCGCGCCATGTTGCCCGCCTCCACCGCCGCCTCGGCGCGCAGCCCCGCCCGGTTGTGGGCGATGACGACGACGATGGCACCCCACAGCGCCGCCACCATCAGCAAGCCGCCGACCAGGGACCACGCGCGGTTTCGGATGTGCCGGACCCGCATGGTCAGTCTTCCCGGCCGCCGGGGCGGGTAGGGCTGTGCGGGAACGGGCGCGGAGCGGTCACGGGATTTGTCCCTTCGATACGGATCGTGCGGTGTTCGTGCGCCGGCTCATTTCGGCAGCTTGACCACCTGGAACCAATAATTGCCCAGCTGGCTGATGACGTCGAAGAAGTTCTGCACGTCCATCGGTTTGGTGATGAAGCTGTTGGCGCCGTGCAGGTAGCTGGCCTCGACGTCGCGTTCGATCTCCGAGGTGGTCAGGACGACGACCGGGATGCTTTTCAGGTCGGGGGAGTCCTTCAGCTCGCCCAGCACCTCGCGGCCGTCCTTGCGCGGCATGTTGAGGTCCAGCAGGATCAGGTCGGGCCGCGGGGCGTCCTTGAAGCGCTCGCCCTGGCGCAGCAGGAACTCCATGGCCTCGACGCCGTCCTTGGCGTGGTGCACCTCGCACAGGATCTTGCCGTTCTTGATGGCGCGCTTGGCCAGCCCGGCGTCGGCCGGGTCGTCCTCGACGAGGAGCACATGGAAGGCGGCGCGGTAGTCGGGAAGCATGTCCATGATCCTGTCTGATGGGCGTGGAGGCGGATGCGCGGCGCATGGCCCCGGATGATGGGCGGGTTCGGTCACGCGGCCGGCGCCGGGACGCCTTCGTCGAAGGTTGAACCGGTCGCGAACGCGGGGCTTGCCCGCGGGCGTCACTATATGCCTTTGGGTATGACTTTGGATATACCGCCGCTTTGTCTCAAATTGTCGCAAGGGGCGGCTGAGACAACGCGAAGGGCGCGCGGCCGGTCATCGGCCCGCGTCCAGGGGTATCCGGGACACCGGCGAGCGTCGGCCGCCCGCCGATCGCTCAGTACGGCCGGCCGCTGGAGCGGACCCAGACGCTGCTGCCGGACGGGTCGGGGTTTTCGAGATAGGGCATGTACTTGCGGTCTTCGCCCATGATGTGGGCGATGAGCCAGCCGTAGACCAGTTCGTGCAGCTTGGCCGCCTCGGGCACGCGGCCGTGCTCGACGTCGGACTTCAGGTTGAAGACGACGTCGTACATCCCGTCGTGCAGCTCCTTGTGCTCGCGCCAGCCGGGATAGCCGGCGGCCCGCATCTGCTGCTCCTCCTCGCTGAAGTGGACCAGCACGAAGTCCTCCAGCGTCGCCAGCACCGCCTTGATCTCGTCGGCGCGCTCGTCCCGGCCCAGCAGCGGGCCCAGGCGCTTCAGGCAGTCGACGATCATCTTGTGGTGCCCGTCCAGAACGTCCGATCCGACGGACATGTCCTGGGTCCATTCAACGGCCTGCATTCACCCCTCCGACGGCGCCGCGCGGTGCGCGCACCTTAGCAACCTCATGCATCCATCAGCGCCCGGACGTGCGTCGCCACGCACGCGGCCAGCGCGCGCGTGTCGTAGCCGCCCTCCAGCACCGACACCACCCGCCGTCCGCAGCTTTCCGCCGCGACCTCCAGAAGGCGGCGCGTCACCCAGTCGAAATCGGCGACCTGCAGGCGCAGGTGCGCCATCGGGTCGGCGGCGTGGCCGTCGAAACCCGCGGAGATGATCAGCAGGTCCGGCGCGAACGCGCGCAGCCGCGGAATGATGATGTCCGAATAGGCGGTGCGGAAGTCGTCCGACCCGCTTCCCGCCGGCAGCGGCACGTTGACGACGACGCAGCCGCCCTCCGGCCCCGTTTCCGACATGGCGCCCGTATAGGGATAGGCGTCCTGCTGGTGCGTCGATGCGTAGAAGGTGCCGGGCTCGTTCCACAGCACGTCCTGCGTGCCGTTGCCGTGGTGCACGTCGAAATCGACCACCGCGACCCGCGCCAGCCCGTGCGCGTCGCGCGCGTGCAGCGCGCCGACGGCGGCGTTGGAGAACAGGCAGAACCCCTCGACGCTGTCGCGCCCGGCGTGGTGGCCGGGCGGGCGCACGGCGCAGAAGGCGTTGCGGCTGTTGCCCGCCACCACGTCGTCGATGGCGGCGCACACCGACCCGGCGGCCCGCAGCGCGGCGGCGCCGGTGCCGGGGGAGGCGACGGTGTCGTTGTCGAACTCGTGATAGTCGCCGGCCTTCGGGATCGCCGCCAGCACGCGGGTGACGTGCTCTTGCGAATGGGCGCGCAGGAGCTGCTCCATGCTGGCTTCCGGCGCTTCGTCGCGGGCCAGATAGAAGAAGTCCTCGTGTTCGAGGATGTGCGTGATCGCCTTCAGGCGGTCCGCGCATTCGGGATGCAGCTCTCCGGTGTCGTGATCGAGGCAATCCGGGTGGCTCAGCAGCAGAGTCGTCATGTCCCTCCGGGCGCGTCGGCGTCTTGGTCCGGCGCGGATCACAGCACGGAACGCGCCGCGGGTCAGCAGGCGATTTCGCGCCCTCGTGCGGCCGCGCGTCGCGGATTGTCGGCCCTGCGGAACGATGCCGGAAACGCCGATGGCCCGGACGCACCAATGGCCCGGAAGCAAAAGCTTCCGGGCCGGTGCGGCTGGTGTTTGCGCGATCAGCGCTGGACGGAGAACAGGCTCTGGCCGGCGAAGTTGCCGATGCCGGCGGCGGTGTTCTGGCCGCTCAGCAGGTTGGAGGTGCCGAAGCCGGCGCCCTGGAAGACCGTGCCGGTCTGCTTGGCGACGTTGCCGATGCCGGCCGCCGTGTTGCCGACCACCGCCGTGTT
>DASWVP010000327.1:0-6707 GCA_036401175.1 Azospirillum sp.
TGCGGTTCAACCCAACCTACGAGCGCGTTTCGCGTAGGTTGGGTTGAGCCAAAGGCGAAAACCCAACGTCAACCACCCCAGGGGAAGGCGGAACGTGGCGGCAACGCCGCCCCCGTCGGCAGGGCGTCGGCGAGGCGCAGGCCCTCGTTCCACTTCGCCATGCGCTCGGACCGGGCGAAGGAGCCGACCTTGAGCTGCGGCACCCCCCACCCCACCGCCAGATGCACGATGGTGACGTCCTCCGTCTCGCCGGAGCGGGCCGACACGATGGCGCCCCACCCCGCCGCCCGCGCGGCCTCCACCGCCGCCCTGGTTTCTGTCAGCGTGCCGATCTGGTTGGGCTTGATCAGCGCGGTGTTGCACGCCCCCATGGCCGCCGCGCCGCGGATGCGTTCGGCGCTGGTGACGATGAAGTCGTCGCCGATCACCTGCACGCCCGGCCCGGCGGCGGCGGTGAAGGCGGCCAGCCCGTCCGGGTCGTCCTCGGCCAGCGGATCCTCGATGGCGACGATGGGGTAGCGCTTCAGCCAGCCCAGCAGCATCTCCGCCATGCCGGCGCTGTCCAACTCCCGCCCGTCGCGGGCGAGGCGGTAGCGCCCGCCCCGGCCGAAGTCCGAAGACGCGATGTCCAGCGACACCGCCACCTCCTCGCCCGGCCGGAAGCCGGCCTTCTCGATGGCCTTGACCAGCGTGTCCAGCCCCTCCTCGTTGGAGGCGAAGGCGGGCCAGAAGCCGCCCTCGTCGGCCACGCCCTGCAACAGGCCGCGCTCGTCCATCAGCTTGCCGGCGGCGCGGTAGACTTCGGCCGTCCAGTCCAACGCGGTGGGGTAGTCGGGGGCGCCCACGGCGATGACCATGAAGTCCTGCACGTCCACCCGCCGCCCGGCGTGCGCGCCGCCGCCGAAGATCTGGATCTCCGGCAAGGGCAGCGGCCCCGGCGCGCCGTCGCCCGCCAGATGGCGCCACAGCGGCATGCCGCGCCCGGCCGCCGCCGCGTGCGCCACCGCCATGGAAGCGGCGATGACGGCGTTGCCGCCCAGCCTGGCCTTGTTCGGCGTGCCGTCCGCCGCGATCAGACGCGTGTCCACCGCCTCCTGGTCGCCGGCGTCCAGGCCGGTGAGCACGGCGGCGATCCGGCCGGACACCGCCGCCACCGCCTGGGTCACATCATAGCCGCCGAAGGTGTCGCCGCCGTCGCGCCTGTCCAGCGCCTCGCCGCTGCCGGTGGAGGCGCCGGCCGGGGCGATGGCACGCCCGACCGCGCCGTTCGCCAGCACGACTTCCGCCTCGACCGTCGGCCGGCCACGCGAATCCCACACGCGCCGCCCGCGCACCTCGGTGATGGCGAATTCGGCGCTCATGAACGCAACTCCTTTTCCCAGGCGTCGGCGATGTCGTCCAGCCGGTCGGCCGGCTCGATCAGGAAGCGCTTGGCCACGCGGCGCACGCGGTCCCTGTCCGCCGCCCCGGTCACGTACTCCACCGGCGACTTGCCGTCCACCCGGCCGAGGAACAGACCGGGCAGCAGGCGCGCCACGCGCGCCTCCACCTCGGCCGCCGGTTCCCACGTCACGCCGTCGCGGTAGGTGGATGCGAGCGTGCGGAAGCACGCCAGGAAGCGGTCGCACGCGGCCGGGTTCCACAGACACTTCAGCAGCATGTGGTTCAGGCAGAACGCCAAGTCGAAGGCCGGGTCGCCGTACCACGCGCACTCGGCGTCCAGCAGCACCGGGCCGTCCGGCCCCAGCAGGATGTTCTTCGGGCTGACGTCGCCGTGCACCAGCGCGCGGTGCGTGGATGCCGTGACGCGCACCAGATCGTACAGCCGCTCCGCCAGATCCGGGTGCCGGCGGGCGGTGGCCTCCAGGTAGGGTTCCAGGCGGATGGCGTGAAAGATGGCGTCGGTCGGGAAGCGCGCCGGCACCTCCGCCTTGCCCGCCGTGCCGGAATGGATGCGCACCAGCACCGAGCCCACGCGTTCGGCATCGGCCGGGTCGGCGCGGCCCTCGCGCAGTTCCCCCTTCCACAGGCGGTAGAGCGACGGGTCCAGCCATTCCATGGCGAACAGGCCGGCCTCGGCATCCTCGCCCAGGATGCGCGGCACCGCCGAGGGCACGATCTCCCCGGCCGTGCGGAAATAGGCGACCTCGTAGCGGTTGCGCTCCACCGGGGCGCGCCAATCGGCCTGCACCTTCAGCTTGGCCAGCGCGCGCTTGACGCAGAACACCGTCCCGCCGGTCTCGACCCGCCAGATGTCGGAGGACACGCCGCCGGCCAGCGGGGTGAAGGACGCCGCCGCGCCCGCCGGCAGCAGCCCCAGACGCGCCAGCGCCTGCAGGATGGCCGTATCCGGCATCTCGGTCATGCGGTGCCCTCCCTTTGTTCTTCGGACAGGGAGGGTAGAGCAGCCGGCCGGCAAAAAGAAGGGCCGCAGCCGGATAGGGCCACCGGATGGTCAGGTTCGGGATTTCACCGGCAGCGCCTGCGGGCTCCAGCCGGCGACGAAGTCGGGGACCGGCGGGCTCTGCGCCGCCGTGCCCAGCTCCGCCAGCACCTCGGCCGAGGGAACGCGCGCGCCGCCGTCGAGGAAGACCCCCTGCATCACCGCGACGGCCGCCGTTCCGGCCGCGGTCTCGATGCGGTGTTCGATGAAGATCCACTTCTCGTCCCAGCACAGCACCCGGCTGACCAGCTCGAACCGCTGGAAGGGCCGGAGCGAGCGGTGGAAGCGGACGTTGGCCGCCCCCAGCACCGTGGTCCAGCGCCGCTTCAGCATGACGCGGCCCAGGCCGCTGCGCACCAGCAGGTCGACCCGCCCCAGGTCCATGACGCTGAAATAGCGGGCGTTGGTCATGTGCAGGTTGACGTCGAGGTCGGTCGGCCACACGCGAAAGCGCAGCCGCCCCGGCTCGGTCAGGCCCAGCCGGCGGCCGAACAGCGCCGCCAGCACCACGGCGGCCAGACGGAACAGCAGATTCATCGCACCCTCGTGTCGTTCCCCGTATGTCGGAGCCGGCCGGAGAGCGCGTCGGCGTCCCCGGCTTCAGCCCCCGTCAGGCTTGGCGCCGCGCTCCCCCACGGCGGCCTGCACCTGCTTCTCGATCTCCTCCAGTTCCGCCACCGTCGCGTCGATGTCCTGACGCTGCAGGGCGAGTTCGCCCAGGCGGTGCCGGACCCGGCCGAGCAACAGCGTGAGTTGCCCGACGTTGCCGCGCTCGACGTTGTAGAGGTCCAGGTACTCCTTGATCTCCGCCAGCGAGAAGCCCAGGCGCTTGCCCCGCAGGATGAGCTTGAGCCGCGCCCGGTCGCGCTTGGTGTAGACGCGGTTGTTGCCGACCCGGTTGGGCGACAGCAGCCCCTTCACCTCGTAGAACCGCAGGGCGCGGGGCGTGATGCCCAGTTCCTCGGCAAGCTGGTTGACCGAATAAAGCTCTTCCATCAGGGGTGCCTTCGTTCGCGATGCCGGCCGCATCATGACGCATGCGTCAGAGGATTGCCGCCGGGTTATCTACCGTTGGTAGCACACCATCGCGCGAAGTCCAAGGTGCCCTTTCGTCTATCCCGGCGTCCTCCCTACCCCTGCGCCCTGCCCTGCACCTCGGCCTGCGCCCCGCCTTGCACCTCGGCCACCAGTTCCTTCTTGGACAGCTTGCCGACGGCCGTCTTCGGCAGCTCGGCGCGGAACTCGATGTGTTTGGGCATCTCAATGCGCGAAATCTTGTCGGCCAGGAACGCCTTCAGCCCGTCCACGGTGAGGCTGGCGCCGGGCTTGAGCTGGACGAAGGCCTTGGGCGTCTGCCCACGGTATTCGTCCGGCAGGCCGATGACGCAGACCGCCACCACGTCCGGGTGCAGGTAGATCGCCTCCTCGATCATCCGCGGATAGACGTTGTAGCCGCCGCAGATGATCAGGTCCTTCAGCCGGTCGAGCAGGAAGACATAGCCGTCCCCGTCGATGGTGCCGACGTCCCCGGTGCGCAGGAAGCCGTCCGGGCCGATGACCCGCGCCGTCTCGTCCGGGCGGCGCCAGTAGCCGGCCATGACGTTCGGCCCCTTCAGCACCAGCTCGCCCTTCTCGCCGGGCGGCAGGACGCGCGCGGGGTCCTCCATGTCGCGGATCTCAACCGTCACGCCGGGCAGCGGCAGGCCGATGGAGCCTTCCTTGCTGGTGCCGGTCAGGGGGTTGCAGTTGCACACCGGCGACGCTTCGGTGAGGCCGTAGCCCTCGACCAGGACGCAGCCGGTCATCGCCTCGAACTGGCGTTTCAGTTCCAGCGGCAGCGGCGCGCCGCCGGAAATGCAGAAGCGGATGGAGGTCAGCGTGTAGCGGCCCACGTCCGGCGCGCCGACCAGCGCCTTGTACATGGTGGGAACGCCGGGAACCAGCGTGGCGCGCCGCCCGGCGATGGTCTTCAGCACCTGCCGCACCTCGAACCGCGGCAGCAGGATCAGCTCCGCCCCGGCGGCGATCCCCAGGTTCAGCACCACGGTCATGGCGAAGACGTGGAAGAACGGCAGGACCGCCAGCATCCGCTCCTCCCCGTCCTTCATGTCGGCGAACCACGCCTTCACCTGAATCAGGTTGGCCGACAGGTTGGCGTGCGTCAGCATCGCCCCCTTCGGCACGCCGGTGGTGCCGCCGGTGTACTGCAGCACGGCGATGTCGTGTACGGGATCGATCCGCACCGGCGTCGGCGCGTCGTCGTCGGCGATCAGCGTCTCGAACGCGATGTGCCGGTCGTCCGCCGGGATGTCGGCCAGTTCGCTGCGCTTCAGCACGCGGAACAGCAGCCCCTTCACCGTCGGCAGGATGTCGGTCATGCGGCAGATGATGATGCGCTTCAGGCGCGTGCGGTCCAGCATCAGGCCGACGCGCGGATACACCTGCTTGAGGTCGAGGGTGACCATCAGGTCGGTCTCGGAATCCTCGATCTGGTGTTCCAGCTCGCGCTCGACGTAGAGCGGGTTGTAGTTCACCACCGTCCCGCCGGCCTTCAGCACGGCGTAGAAGCAGATCACGTAGAACGGCGTGTTCGGCAGGCACAGCCCGACCTTGACGCCGGGGCCGACGCCCAGCGCCTGGAACCCTCTGGCGGCGCGGTTCACCAGATCGGCGACCTGCGCGTAGGTCTGGCGCCGGCCGAGGAAATCCAGGCACGGGCGCGCGGCGAAGCGGGCGGCCGCCTCGTCGAACACGGCGCCCATCGCCTTGGGCGGGATGGGTATGGCCCAGTCGATGCCGGGCGGGTAGGCCCCGAGCCAGGGCATTTGCCCGGCGCGGGTTTGCCCGGTGGGGGCGTGGCTGTCGGTCATGGGTCCGCTCTCCTCGCGTCGGCCGGGGCTCAGCGCCGCGCCGCCGGGAAGGAGGGGATACCGATTCCGGGTGTCCTGTACGTGGTCATGTTCGCTCCCCTTTTTCATTGTCGGTCCCGATGGTCCGGGTTGGTCCCGGCCGGGGTGCCGCGCGGCGTCGCGCCGCAACGTTCTCTTTATGCCGTTGACGTAAACGTAATGCGCCGCTACTGTCAAGGGCATACCGCACGCACCGTTTCGCACACACATCTTCGGGAGAACCCTCCATGGTCGATGACCTGGTCAGCAACATCCAGTCCCGTTCCGGCGACCTGCGGGGCTTGGGGGCGACGGTGCGATTCGCGCTTGGCGGCCCCGGTGACATGATCGTGGTGGACGCCCGCACGACGCCGGTCACCGTCACGCGCGGCGAAGCCGGCGGCGACGTCGACTGCACCATCCGCATGACGCCCGAGAACCTGGGCAAGCTGATCAACGGCCAGCTCAACCCCATGCTGGCCTTCACCATGGGCAAGCTGAAGGTGGAGGGATCGATGGGCGTGGCGCTGAAGCTGGCCGCGCTCCTGGAAGCTTAAGCCTTTTGGCGGATGCGGCACGCGCTTGACCAATAGGTCACAAGCGGTTAGTTTGCCTTCACAACAGAGCGCAGCCCGGTTCGCCGGGCCAAGCGCCAGGGTGAGAGACAGCGGACATCGTCGAGACTAGGGGACAACCCGGCCGCGATGACCGGAGAGTTTCAGGGAGGGTTACGGGAACGGCCGGCGGCGGCGCTCAACAGCGCGCCGCCGGATTCGTTTTTGGGGGCTGCTTTACCCGTGCAATCGCCCAAGGCGTTGCGCCGGCTCCGGGTGGGCGGCGTGGAAGGCGGCGTGCAGGGGATCGCCGCTCGGCGCGTTGGCGTTGGCGGCGTACAGCTTGGTCAGCGCACGGCCCAGCGCCGCGGCGCTGGTGCGGCGGACGGCGAAGGCGTCGGCCTGGTACTCCCAGCCGCGCAGCACCGCCACCGCCAGCGGCCGCAGAAACAGCCCGACCAGCGGCAGCGCCAGCACGAACAGCGCCAGACGCTCGCCCACACTCGCTCCCAGCGCGGGCCCCAGCCACGCCAGCGCCGCGAAGGCGGCGAGGCCCGTGATCCCCATCCCGGCCAGATACCGCGTGATGTGGCGGTGGCGGGCGTGCCCGGCCTCGTGCGCCACCACGGCCTCGATCTCGTCCGCGTCCAGGCGTTCCAGCAGCGTGTCGTGCAGCATGATCCGGCGCGCCGAACCGAAGCCGACGACGCTGGCGTTGGCGCGGCGCGTGCGGCGCGACGCGTCGATCACCCGCACCTCGGCCAGCCGCAGGCCGCAACGCTCCAGCAGCCGTTGCAGACGGCCGGCCAGCCGCGCGTCGGC
>DASWVP010000328.1:0-8452 GCA_036401175.1 Azospirillum sp.
ACGACGCGCTGGCGCGCTGGCGCGCCACCGGCGCCATGCCGTGGCTGGTCGCCGCCCTCGCCGCCACAAGCGCGCCCGATACCGCTGACGAGCTGCTGGCCGCCGCCGCGACCATCGGGCCGGACTCGCCGGCCTACCTGACCGTGGCGTGGCACCGCGTCCGCCTGCTGATCGGCCGCAAGGCCCTGGACGAGGCCCGCGCCGAGGTGGAACGGGTCCTGGCCCTGCCCGACCTCGACCCGTCCAGCCGCAACCGGTTCCGCGCGCACGGGCTGGCGCTGGCCCGGTCGCTGGAGGAGTTCGCCGCCTACGCCCCGCGCCGCGCGCTGTTCGTCCATTATCCCTCGGACGACTGGATGACCCCGACCAGCGGCATGCCGGAGTTCGGGCCCGACGACACGCTGGCGTGGCGCGCCGAGCTGAAGGAGCCGGCCCCGCACTATCTGGACGCCGACGCGACGGCGGTCGCCAACAGGTTCCTGTCCACCCGGCGTCTGGCGGAACTGGCCCGCATCAGCGCCCTGCCCGCCCACGTCCGCCGCGACCTGACGCTCGCCGCCTGGACGCGCGCCGCGCTGCTCGACGACGTCAAGGCCGCCCGCGACCTGGGCGCCGACCTCAAGGCCGCCTTCCCGGCGCTGGCCGGCGACATCGATGCCCACGCGCGGGCGCGGGACGGCGCCCGCCGCCGCTTCCTCGCCGCCTTCATCCTGCTGAAGCTGCCCGGCGCTTCGCCGCAGGTGGAAGCGGGAATCGGCTATTTCTATGAACGCGACCGCATCGGCGCCTATGGCCCGCGCTGGTGGGAAGGCGCCGCCATCGGCGGGAGCCGCATGGACTGCGTCCTGCGCTGCCGCGACGCCGCCCCGGCCAACGCGCCGCGCCCGCCCTTCCTCGCCGACGCGGACGAGGCGGTGGCGGAGGCCGAGGCCAAGGCGCTCGCCCCGCACGCCGACGTTTCCGGCACGCTGGGCGGGACGGTGCTCGACTGGGCCAGGGCGCATCCCCGCGACCCGCGCGTGCCCGAGGCGCTGCACCTCGTGGTGCGGGCGACGCGGTTCGTCCACACGCCGACCGACGTGTCGAAGCGCGCCTTCCAGCGTCTGCACCAGCACCATGCCACGTCGCCGTGGGCCGGGAAGACGCCGTTCTGGTACTGACGCGCCGGCTTGGCTATGGTCGCCGCCATGACGACGACCAAGAACACGACGACCAAGACCCGCACCCCCCGCGCGCGCCCCGACCTCGGCCTGGAGCTGGAGGCCGGTCCCGGCGCCATCGTCTGCGGCGTCGACGAGGTCGGGCGCGGGCCGCTCGCCGGGCCGGTCATGGCCGCCGCCGTGGTGTTGCCGCCGGGCGGCCTGCCGCCGGAGATCGCCAGCCGCATCCACGACAGCAAGGCGCTGTCGGCCCGCGCGCGGGAGGAGCTGGCGCCCCTCATCGCGGCGCACGCCCTGGCTTGGTGCGTCGCCGAGGCGACGGTGGAGGAGATCGACGCCATCAACATCCTGAAGGCGACCATGCTCGCCATGCGCCGCGCGGTCGACGGGCTGGCGGTGGTGCCGACGCTGGCGCTGGTCGACGGCAACCGGGCGCCCGACCTGGCCTGCGCTGTGCGCACCGTGGTGAAGGGCGACGGCAAGAGCCTGTCCATCGCCGCCGCGTCGATCATCGCCAAGGTGGCGCGCGACCGCGTCATGGTCGATCTGCACGCCCTGCACCCGGATTTCGGCTGGGACCGCAACGCCGGTTATCCCACCGCCGAACACCTCGCCGCACTCAAGCGCTTGGGGGCCACCCCGCACCACCGCACCAGCTTTGGTCCTGTCTCTCAAGAACTCGATATAAGGCGCTGACTCGCAAGACTCTTTGCCGGAGAAAACCGTTGACGGCGACTCGGGAACGACTCATTGTCCGACCGAGTGATTCGCAGGTCAACGGTGGACAGGATGCTTATTCCGAATCGGATTCTTCTTGGTGATTGCGTGCAGCTCATGAACGAGCTGCCGGCCGGTTCGGTCGACATGGTCTTCGCCGACCCGCCCTACAACCTGCAGCTCGGCGGCGAGCTTCTGCGCCCCAACCATTCCCGCGTCGATGGCGTCGAGGAGGAGTGGGACAAGTTCCAGGATTTCGAGACCTACGACCGCTTCACCCGCGACTGGCTGGCGGCGGCGCGCCGCGTGCTGAAGCCGCACGGGTCGCTGTGGGTGATCGGCAGCTATCACAACATCTTCCGCGTCGGCGCCTCGCTCCAGGACATCGGTTTCTGGATCCTCAACGACATCGTCTGGCGCAAGACGAACCCGATGCCGAACTTCCGCGGCACCCGCTTCGCCAACGCGCACGAGACGCTGATCTGGGCCGCCCGCGACAAGGACGCGCGCTATCGCTTCAACTACGAGGCGATGAAGAACCTCAACGAGGACCTTCAGATGCGCAGCGACTGGGTGATCCCCATCTGCTCGGGGCCGGAGCGCCTGCGCGACGACACCGGCCGCAAGGCCCACCCGACGCAGAAGCCGGAGGCGCTGCTCTACCGCGTCATCATGTCGTCCACCCGCGTCGGCGACGTGGTGCTCGACCCGTTCTTCGGCACCGGCACCACGGGCGCGGTCGCCAAGAAGCTGGGCCGCGACTGGATCGGCCTGGAGCGCGACCCGGAGTACGCCAAGGTGGCCCAGGCCCGCATCGACGCCACCCAGGCGGTGAGCGACCCCGCCATCCTCGACACGCCGCCCAAGCGGCAGGCGCCGCGCGTGCCCTTCGGCACGGTGGTGGAACGCGGCCTGCTGCGGCCGGGAACCGTGCTGGTCGACCAGCGCCGCCGTCTGGCGGCGAGCGTGCGCGCCGACGGCACGCTGGCCGGTGAAAGCGCGATCGGGCGCTGCCACGGCTCGATCCATCAGGTGGGCGCGGCGATGGCCGGCCTGCCGGCCTGCAACGGCTGGACCTTCTGGCATTTCGAGCGCGCCGGCCAACTGGTGCCCATCGACGTGCTGCGCGAGCAGATCCGTTCGGAGATGCACTGACCGCCGGCCGCCGGGCTTTCGCCGTTGGGTTTTCGGCTTCGCCTCAACCCAACCTACGGCCCAGTCGTAGGTTGGGTTGAGCGCCAGCGAAAACCCAACGGCGAAGCTGGGATGCGCGGGACGCGGGGCTGCCTTTTATCGCAGCCCGGCGCCTTGGCAGCCGGGGGGCGGTGTGTTACCTGATGCGCCCATGAACAAGCTTTTCGCCACCGTCACCGCGCCGGCCCCCCGCTCGGTCCCGGCCGCCGTGTCCCACCGCGTGTTCGTGCGCGATCTGGTGCTCGACGCGCTCGTCGGCGTGTACGAGCACGAGCGCGCCAAGGCGCAGCGCATCCGGCTCAACCTCGACCTCGACGTCGCCATCCCCGGCCTGACCGGCGAGGACGGCGTGAGGATGATCCGCGCCGTGCTCGACCAGGGCCACGTCACGCTGATCGAGACGCTGGCCGAGCGCATCGCCGAGCGCTGCCTGCAGGACGCGCGCGTGCGCGCCGTGACCGCGCGGGTGGAAAAGCTGGACGTCTTCCCCGACGCCACCGTCGGCGTGGAGATCGAGCGCGCGCGGGCGTGATATCCCGGCGATCTCCAGGATGAGCTTCTGCCGCAGGGCTTCGGCGAAGCTGTCGCGGTTCTCGGCGGTCCGCACGAAGGCGCCGGGGCCGCCGACCACGTTCTCCTGAAAGTACTCCTCCAGCCAGTCGTATTCGTCCAGGATGACCAGGGCGTTGACGGTGATGCCGCGCGCCGCCGCGCGGTCGCGCGCCCCGGCGGGGTCCGTGCCGCTGTTGGAAAAGCCGTTGGAGACGAGGTCGATCACCTTGCGCGGCGCGTTGGCGTCGCTCTTGGCGAACAGTGCGGCGCCGGCGTCGATGGCGCCGCCGATGGCCGTGGAGTCCGCCCGCCCGTCGCGCGGCGCGGCCTCGATGCGCTTGGCGAACGCCTCCGCCTGTTCGGCGTTGCCGACGATCGTCCACGGCACCAGCACGCGGAACATGCCCGGCCCCGAATAGGCCGCCAGCGTCACGGCGATGCCGGTCGCGCTCACCGCCGCGATCACCGCCGGGTCGCGGAACGCCGCCGCGTGGCCGCGCAACTGGAACTCCAGCGCGCCCTCGCTGATGCTGGCCGAACCGTCGAGCGCCAGCACCAGCTCGACGCCAATGGGGCGGGCCTCCGGCTTTCTCTTCGGCTTGGGTTCGGCCGCGGCGGGCGCACCGAGGACGAACAGCAGGACGACAATAAGAAGCGCGCGACGCAGCATCGGCAGGACCAATCGTAGGTTGGGTTGAGCGCAGCGAAAACCCAACAGCCCCCACACCACCGGAACGTTGGGTTTTCGCCTGCGGCTCAACCCAACCTACGGGGACGACGGCTGCGCGTGCGCCAGCGCGTGGCGGACGATTTTGCGCATCACCGACGGCAGCGCCTGCCCGCCAAGCTGGTCGAGCGGCACCCAGATCCCGTCGGCGCGCGCCCAATCGTCCCCGGCACGGGCGGCCACCACCCCAAGTTCCAGGTGAAAATGGCTGAAAGTGTGGCGGACCATGCCTGGCAGCTCCCGCCAGGAGGCCGCCAGCGGCGCCGCGCGGCGCACGGTGCCGCCGTCGGGCGCCGCGCCTTCCGCCCAGCCGGTGGAGGGCACCTCGGTCATGCCGCCGAGCAGCCCGTCCTCGGCGCGCCGGCGCAGCAGCACCGAGCCTTCCGGGTTGATCAGCCAGTAGGCGACGCCGCGCCGCGTCGGCTTGTCGGCCTTGGCGGACCTGCGCGGCAGCGCCTCCTGGATGCCGGCGGCGCGCGCCGCGCACGCCTCGGCCAGCGGGCAGAGCATGCACTTGGGCTTGCGCGGCGTGCACACGCCCGATCCCAGGTCCATCATCGCCTGCGCGTAGTCGCCCGGCCGCCGTTGCGGCGTCAGCGTCGCTGCCAGGGCGCGCAGCTTCGGCTTGACGCCCGGCAGCGGCTGCTCCACCGCGAAGACGCGGGCGATCACCCGCTCGACGTTGCCGTCCACCACCGTGGCCGGGCGGTCGAAGGCGATGGCGGCGATGGCGGCGGCGGTATAGGCGCCCACCCCCGGCAGGTCCAGAAGCGCCGCCTCGGTCTCCGGGAAGCGCCCGCCGTGCTCCCGCGCCACCACGCCCGCGCACTTGTGCAGGTTGCGGGCGCGCGCGTAGTAGCCGAGCCCGGCCCACGCCACCAGCACCTCGTCCAGGCTGGCGGATGCCAGATCCTCCACATTCGGCCAGCGTTCGGTGAAGGCGAGGAAGTAGGGCGCGGCGGCCGGCACCGTGGTCTGCTGGAGCATGATCTCCGACAGCCAGACGCGGTAAGGGTCGCTGGTCCGGCCCGGCGGGGCGCGCCAGGGCAGGTCGCGGCGGTGGCGGTCGTACCAGGAGAGAAGCCGTTCGGCGGCGGGAAAGTCGGTGCGCATGGGCCCTAGACATAGGGCGTCCGGGCCGCTGACGAAAGTGCGACGCCGTCGGGGTGGCACGGGACGGGCGCGTGCGCTAGGCTCCGTCATGATGCGCCTGAACGTTTCCCGCAGGCGGGCGTTTCCTCAACAGCGGTTCGCAACGGACACCCCCCATGGCAGGACCCCGACTCATCGGCCGGACGGTGCCCGACGTGGCCGGCAAGGCGCTGGGCAAGCGCGGGCTGGCGTTCGGATCGCTGATCACCGAATGGCCGAGCATCGTCGGCCAGCAGATGTCGTTGCGCACCGCGCCCGAGAAGCTGGCCTTCCCGCGCGGCAAGCGCGAGGACGCCACGCTGCACATCCGCGCCATGGGCGCCGTCGCGCTGGAATTGCAGCACCTGGAACCGCTGATCATCGAGCGGATCAACGGCTATTTCGGTTACCGCGCGGTGTCGCGCATCCGGCTGGTGCACGCCGCCGTGCCCATGAAGCCGGCGCCGCGCGCGCCGCAGCCGCGCGCGTTGTCGATGGACGAGGAGCTGGCCGTCATGGGCGCCACCGCCACCATCGAGGACGACGGCCTGCGCGCGTCGCTGGAACGCTTCGGCCGCTCCCTGCTGGGCAGCCGGAAGCGCTGAGCGCCAGTGCCGGCAGGGGCTTGCCGACGCTCCCGCCTTCCCCGTATAACGTCAACATCTGGTATTCAGGAGGCCAACGTGCGCCGATACGTAGAAGCGTTTGCAGCCCTGCTCGTGCTGGCCGTCGTCACCGCCGGCTCCCTTCCCGCCGCGGCCCAGGCGATCGACACCCAGGCGGCGCTGGCCGACCGCGTGCTGGGCAAGGCCGACGCGCCGGTGACCATCATCGACTATTCGTCGATGACCTGCCCGCACTGCGCCACCTTCCACACCGAGACGCTGCCGAAGATCAAGGAAACCTACATCGACACCGGCAAGGCCAAGCTGATCTTCCGCGACTTCCCCTTCGACCAGTGGGCGCTGAAGGCATCGATGATGGCGCGCTGCGCACCGGTGGAGCGCTATTACCCGCTGCTCGACGTGCTGTTCAAGAATCAGTCGCAATGGTCGCGCGCCAAGGACCCGGCCGCGGCCCTGATGACCTACGGCAAGCTCGCCGGCCTCAGCGAAGCCACCATCCAGGCGTGCTGGGCCAACAAGGAGCTGGAGACCGGCATCCTCAACATCGAGATGGCCGGGCAGAACAAGTACAAGGTCGAATCGACGCCGACCTTCATCCTCAACGACGGTGCCGCGCGCATCACCGGCGCCCAGCCGTTCGAGAAGTTCGCCGAGGCCATCGACAAGCTGGCCAAGTAACGGGGTCTTCCGGCGGTGCACTTCACGCGTCTCAAGCTGACGGGCTTCAAGTCGTTCGTCGATCCGACCGAGCTTGTCATCGAACCGGGCATGACCGGCATCGTCGGCCCCAACGGCTGCGGCAAGTCGAACCTTGTCGAGGCGCTGCGCTGGGTGATGGGCGAGACCTCGGCCAAGAAGATGCGCGGCGGCGACATGGACGACGTCATCTTCGGCGGCACGTCCAACCGCCCCGCGCGCAATCTGGCCGAGGTGGCGCTGGCCATCGACAACCGCTCGCGCACCGCGCCCGCCGGCTTCAACGAGGCCGACGACCTGGAGGTGACCCGGCGGATCGAGCGCGGCTCCGGCTCCGACTACCGCATCAACGGCAAGCTGGTGCGGGCGCGCGACGTGCAGTTGCTGTTCGCCGACAACGCGGCGGGCGCCAACTCGCCGGCCCTGGTCAGCCAGGGCAAGGTCGGGCAGATCATCAACGCCAAGCCGCAGGACCGCCGCATGCTGCTGGAGGAGGCGGCCGGCATCACCGGCCTGCACTCCCGCCGGCACGAGGCGGAATTGCGGCTGCGCGCGGCCGAAACCAACCTGACCCGCCTCGACGACGTGGTGGGCGCGATGGACACCCAGCTGCAAAGCCTGAAGAAGCAGGCGCGGCAGGCCGCCCGTTATCGCAACCTGTCCGAACACATCCGCCGGGCCGAGGCCATCCTGTGGCACCTGCGCTGGATCGCCGCGCAGGCCGACCTGGAACGCGCCCGCGCATCCTTCGGCACGGCCGAGGGCCGCGTGCGCGACCTGATGCTTGCGGTCACCCAACTGACGGCCAAGCGCGCGGACAACGCCGCCGGCCTGCCCGAAAAGCGGCAGGCGGAGGCCGCGGCGGCGGCGGCGCTGCAGCGCCTCGTCATTGCCCGCGAGCAGTTGGACAGCGAGGAACGCCGCGTCGCCGAGCACCAGCGCGCGTTGCAACAGTGGCTGCGGCAGATCGACGGCGACCTCGGGCGCGAACAGTCGCTGGCCGCCGACGCCGGCAACGCGCTGGACCGCCTGGAGGAGGAGCGCGAACGCCTCCTTGAGGCGCAAGCCGACGAGGAGATGCTGGAGGAGGCCGCGCGCGAGGCCCTGGCCGAAGCGCGCGAGGCGGTGGAGGATCTGGACCGCGAGCTGACCCGCCTCACCGAACAGGTGGCCTCCGACGAGGCCAAGCGCGCCGCCACCCAGCGCCAGCTTGCCGACCTGGAGACCCGCGTCGCCGGCCTGACCCGCCGCATCGGCGAGCAGCACGTGCAGCGGGCATCCATCGAACAGGAAATCTCCGCGCGCGGCGACGTGGCCGAGGCCGAACTGGCCGTCGAACTCGCCGAACAGCGCCTGGAGGAGGCCCGCGAGGCCGCCGAGGCCGCCGAGCGCGCCAAGACGGACGCGGAGCCCGCCCAGGCCCGCGCCCGCGAAGCCGTGCAGACCGCCGAATCCGCCCGCACCAAGCTGAAGGCCGAGGAAAAGGCGCTGGCCGAACTGCTGGCCGCCGGCACCTCGGACGGCTTCCCGCCGCTGATCGACGCCGTCACCGTGGCGCCCGGATACGAGGGCGCGCTGGCGGCGGCGCTGGGCGACGCGCTGACCGCGCCGCTGGACGAGACGGCCCCCGTGCACTGGCGCACCCTGCC
>DASWVP010000329.1:0-5896 GCA_036401175.1 Azospirillum sp.
GCCTGCACACGGCGCGTCTGGAAGCCCCCCGCGTGGCCCCGGCCGTGCGCCCGGCGCACAAGCCGGCGCTGGTCACCACCGTCGCGCATCACGAGGCGGCGCCGATCACCATCACGCCGCGCCGCAAGCCCTCGACCCCCGCCGTCGCGGTGGCGGACGGGTCGACGCTGCGCACCGTCCTGCCGGCCCGCAAGCCCGGCGACACCCCCTCCACCGAGGTCGCCAGCACCGAGCGCTGATCCCCGCAGCGCCGACCGTTACAGTGTTTGGCCGGCGACGATCGCCGCCAGGACCAGCCAGCCGAACCAGCGGTTGGACTTGAACTTCGCCAGACAGTCGTTCTGGTCGTCCGGGATCCAGGTCGCCACCTGCCACGCGAGCTGCAGCGTCGCCAGCATCAGCACCGGCCGGAACCACGTCCCGACCCCCGCCAGCCCGCCGGCCGCGCCGATCCCGACAAAGGTCAGCGTGTAGAAGGCGTAGATCCAGATCTTGCTCTGGTCGCCCAGGCGCAGCGCCGTCGACTTCACGCCGATGCGGGCGTCGTCCTCCTTGTCCTGGTGCGCGTAGATGGTGTCGTAGCCCAGCGTCCAGACGATGCCGGCGGCGTACAGCGCCAGCGCCGGCCATTCCAACTCGCCCCGCACCGCCGTCCAGCCCATCAGCGCGCCCCAGTTGAAGGCCAGGCCGAGGAACGCCTGCGGCCACCACGTGATGCGCTTCATCAGCGGGTAGGTGAACAGCAGCACCAGCGACAGCACGCCCAGCCCGATGGTGGTCGCGTTGAACTGCAAGAGCACGACGAGACCGATCAGCAATTGCAGCGCCAGGAACGCCAGCGCCTGCCGCACGGTGACCTGTCCGCTGGGAATGGGGCGCGCGCGGGTGCGCTCGACACGGGCATCGAAGTCGCGGTCGAGGATGTCGTTGACGGTGCAGCCGGCCCCGCGCATGACCACGGCGCCGACGGCGAACAGCAGCATCAGCCGCCAGTCCGGCAGGCCGGGCGAGGCCAGCGCCGTGCTCCACCAGCACGGGAACAGCAGCAGCCACGTGCCGATCGGGCGGTCCAGCCGGGCCAGCTTCAGGTACGGCCGCACGGGGGCCGGCGTCCAGCGGTCGATCCAGCCGTCGCGCCGGATGTCGGTGAAGCCGCCCTCGGTCGGCGCGGTTGAGCGGTCCATGGTCGCGTCTCGCCAGAATGTGCAGTGGAGTGGCGCAAGGTACCGGCGCGGTGCCGCACGGGCAAGCCGCCCGGCCGCGGCCTTCCCGGCGGGTGCGGGTTTTTCGGCGGTGGCGGTGGTTGGCCTTCTCGCGATCCGCCGGCGTTTCCCGCTATAGTCGTCGCCTGGGGAACCGGCCCCGACGACCAGGATTTCGCCATGCAGGACACGCCCAAGACCCGACTCCACGTCGACAGCCCGCTGGCCGAGGGGCAGGCGGTCGGGCTCGATCACGAGCGGGCGCACTACCTGCGCCACGTGCTGCGGCTGGAGCGCGGCGACCCGGTCGCCGTGTTCAACGGCACGGACGGCGAGTGGCTGGCGGCCATCGACGGCTTCGGCAAGGGATGGTGTTCGCTCACGGTGCGGAGCCAGCGCCGGACGCAGCGGGACGGGCCGGACCTGTGGCTGCTGTTCGCGCCGATCAAGCGCGGCCGCATCGACACCGTGGCCGAGAAGGCGAGCGAGCTGGGCGCGTCGCGAATCTGGCCGGTGTTCACCCGCCACACCGACCCGCACCGCGTCAACCTGGACCGCCTGCGCGCCAACGCCGTGGAGGCGGCCGAGCAGTGCGAGCGCCTGACCGTGCCGGAGATGCCGGAACCCGTGCAACTGGCCAAGGCGCTTGCGGACTGGCCGGCGGAGCGGGTGCTGTTCCTGTGCGCGGAGAGCGGGGCGGCGCAACCCATCGCCGAGGCGGTGCGGGCGCACGCCGGCCGCCCGGCGGCCTTCCTGGTCGGGCCGGAGGGCGGCTTCGCCAAGTCGGAACTTGACGATTTAGGCAAACTCCCCTTTGTTGTGCCTGTCGGCCTTGGCCCCCGCGTTCTCAGGGCCGACACGGCGGTGTTCGCCGCGCTTGCCTGCTGGCAGGCACTGGCGGGCGACTGGACGGCGGCGGGCGGCGATGCCCGGCCACCGTTCCGCGCGGCGGACGAGCAGCCGCGCCCGACGTCCTGATCCCCTGAAAGCCGAGAGACGCCATGTCCGCACCTCCGTCCACGCAAGGCGAGCCGATCACCGACCGTCGGCAACTGGTCGCCTACCTGGAATCCGGCAACAAGCCGGCCGAGGCGTGGCGCATCGGCACCGAACACGAGAAGTTCGCCTACCGCGTCGCCGACCTGCGCCCGCTGCCCTACGAGGGGCCGGACGGCATCGGCGAACTGCTGGGCCGCATGCAGCGCTTCGGCTGGGAGCCGGTGCGCGAGAACGGCAACATCATCGCGCTGACCCAGCCCGACGGCGCCAACATCACGCTGGAGCCGGGCGGGCAGGTCGAGCTGTCGGGCGCCGCCGTGCGGACCCTGCACCAGACCTGCGCCGAGGTGCAGAGCCATCTGCGCCAGGTGAAGGAGGTCGGCGGCGAGCTGGGCATCGCCATGGTCGGGCTGGGCTTCCAGCCGAAGTGGCGGCGCGAGGACATCCCGTGGATGCCCAAGGGCCGCTACAGGATCATGCGGGACTACATGCCCAAGCGCGGCACCCTGGGCATCGACATGATGACGCGGACCTGCACCGTGCAGGTCAACCTGGACTTCGCGTCGGAAGCCGACATGGTGAAGAAGTTCCGCGTGTCGCTGGCCTTGCAGCCGATCGCCACGGCGCTGTTCGCCAATTCCCCCTTCACCGAGGGCAAGCCGAACGGCTTCCAGTCGTTCCGCAGCCACATCTGGACGGACACCGACCCCGACCGCACCGGCGACCTGCCGTTCGTCTTCGAGGACGGCTTCAGCTTCGACCGCTACGTCGACTATCTGCTCGACGTGCCGATGTACTTCGTCTACCGCGACGGTAAGTACATCGACGCGTCCGGCCAGTCGTTCCGCGATTTCATGCGGGGCAAGCTGCCGGCGCTGCCGGGCGAGACGCCGCTGATCACCGACTGGGCCGACCACCTGACCACCTCCTTCCCCGAGGTGCGGCTGAAGAAGTACCTGGAGATGCGCGGCGCCGACGGTGGCCCGTGGCGGCGGCTGTGCGCGCTGCCGGCGCTGTGGACCGGGCTGCTGTACGACGGGCAGGCGCTGGACGCCGCGTGGGACCTCGTCAAGGACTGGACGACGGAGGAGCGCGCGGGGCTGCGCCGCGACGTGCCCCGGCTGGCCCTGCGCACGCCGTTCCGCGGCGAGACGGTGCGCGAGGTGGCGCTGCGCGTGCTGGAAATCGCGCACGGCGGTCTGGTGCGGCGCAAGCGCAACGACAACTGGGGCGACGACGAGGGCCATTACCTCGACACCCTGCGCACCATCGCCGAATCCGGCCAGACGCCGGCGGACGAACTGCTTTCCAAGTACCACGGCGTGTGGGGCGAGGACGTCGATCCGGTGTTCCGCGAATACGCGTACTGATACGGACGGCGCCTGAAGGCGTCGTCCGTATCACCCTTTCGATCAATGCTATGGCATTGATCTGTCGGGTTTTACCGGCGGCGCTCGATGGAAGCGATCAAGCGCCGCCGGTATGACCGTTCCGGCGCGGCCGATGGCAAATGCGAAGGCCCCTTCCCGGCGGGAAGGGGCCTTTTTCCATTTCGGCGGGGATTGCCGTCGGGCCGCGCCGCACTTGGCGCCAACCGACGACTTCGAAGACGGCTCAGTTCGCGGCGAAGCAGTAGAACAGGCCGGCGCCGCCGGTGCCGCGCAGGGCGTCCTGGCTGCAGCCGCCGCGCGACGGGTGCGACGAATTCCAGGACTTGGCCGGCGGCTCCTCGTTCAGGCCCATGCGGTCGTGGTGGCCGACCATCACCGCGCCCTCGGCGCCGCTCTTCGTCCAGTTGCCGCAGGTCCGGTCCTCGGTTCCGGTGAAGGCGGTGCCGTCCGGCTGGGAACCGGTGAGGATGTCGTGCTCGTTGGGGGAATCGCCACGGCCCTTGACGGTCTCGCCCTTCTCGGTGAGCGCCGTCTGCTTGGTCAGATTGTTGGCGCCGTGCAGGTCGTCGACGGTGCGGGCGACCACCACGCCCTTGGCGTTCTGCCAGGGCCCCCGGCCGATGCGGTCGCGCGCGTTGACGGCCGGCTGGCCGCCCGTGGCCTGCGTGCTGAGATAGGCGCGCCACGTCCGGTTGCCGGCGCCCACCGCCTGCGCCAGCCGCTGGCAGTGCCGGTCGGCACCCTCCAGCCCGCCCAGGTCGGCGCCCTTGCCGCTGCCGACGCTGGTGACGAAGAACGTCATCTCGCCGGCCGAGCCCTGCGCCTGCGCCCCGCCGCCCAAGCCCAGCGCCAGCACCGCACCCAGCAGCGCACCGCGCGTCACCGTCTTCATGATTGTCCTCCCGGAAGGTTTGTTGTGCCATCCAGGATGTGACGCCGGGCGCCGCCCGTCTATTCCGAAGTCAGGTATTCCCGGCCGCTTGCCCCCAACCCGCCGCGGCACGGCAGGGGAGGGTTGGGGGCAAGGAATGCGGCTTACCGCTTCTGCGGGCCCTTCGACGGTTCGCTGATGTCCTGCACCGTCTGGCCGACCATATCGTCGTCGTGCGCCTTGGTGGCGAGGTCGCCCATGGCCAGCACGCCGACCAGCCGCTTCTCGCGGCTCATCACCGGCAGGCGGCGAATCTGCTTGGACGACATGATCTGCGCGGCCTCGCTGGTGTCCTGGTCGTCAAAGACGTAGTCGATGTGCGGCGACATGGCGTCGCGCACTTTGGCGCTGCTGGGGTCCTTGCCGTCGGCCACGGCGCGGACGGCGATGTCGCGGTCGGTCAGCGTGCCCACCAGCCGGTCGTTCTCGCCCACCGGCAGGAATCCGATGTCGGCGTCGCGCATCATGCGCGCGGCATCCTTCAACGAGGTGTCAGGCGTCACGATTTCGACCTGCTTGGTCATGATGTCCCGGATCTTCATGCGACTCTCCCTGGCGACGCAATGAACGGAAAGCGTGCGGCCATGTAACCGTGGCACTTTTGGGAAGTTCCGTCCCGGTCACGCGCTTTGGCGGGCGGAGGCGGTACCCCTTTCTTTCGTTTTGCTTCAATTCACGTCGGGAACTTTTGCCGAGGGGTCGGGTTCTTGGGCTGATGGCGGAACCACGAGTCCGGGCCTGGCCATCGCACCGCAATTCCAAAGGTGAAGCGCCGATGAACCAGTGGCTGTTGTGGAGCCGCTTTGCCGCCATCAATCTGTTTGGCGCGGCAGGGCTGGCGCTCGCGTGGATCAACGGATGGATCAACACGATCATCGAGGCGGATTCGAGCGGCATCTGCATCATGATCTTCGTGCTGTTCCTGATCGGTGTGGCCGCCACCGCTTGGCGGATCGAGAAGGTCACGGCCGAACTCGACTGCATCGAGCGCGGCGAGGGCGGCCGGCTGGAAGTCTACCGTCACGCGCTGACCCGCACCGGCGAACCGGCGACGCGGTCGCTGGAGCTGCGTCTGTTCGGCCGCATCACCTTCATCCGCCATATCGCCAACGCGCTGGTGATGCTGGGGCTGATCGGCACCGTGGTCGGCTTCGTCATGGCGCTCAAGGGGGTGAACGCCAGCAACGCGTCCGACGCCGGTTCCATCACCGCGCTGGTCGGCACCATGATCAACGGCATGGGCGTGGCGTTGTACACCACGCTGGTCGGTTCCGTGCTCAACCTTTGGTTGGGCGCCAACTACCAGCTTCTGGCGACCGGGACGGCCAACCTCGCGGCGGCGCTGATCGACGCGGCGCACGGGCATGGGCCGA
>DASWVP010000330.1:0-3648 GCA_036401175.1 Azospirillum sp.
CGCCGGCGCCCGCGCCTGCCCCGATCACGCCTCCTGTCGCGGCAGCGCCGCAAGCTCCAGCCGTCACGGCGCCTGCCGAACGGCCAGTGCGGGCGGCGCCAGCCGCCAAGACATCGCCGGCAGCCGGCGCGACTGGCGATGCGAAGGCCGCGGCAACCCCGGCGGCAGCGTCAGAGGCCGTCCCCACAGCCTCGGTTCCGGCGCCTGCGTCCACGCGTCCGGCTGCGTCGCCGTTGCCCACGGCCCCTGCCGGGCCGGCCGCCACGGCCGCCGCGGCGGGCGATCCGCCCGTTGCCAACGGATTGCCCCCGGACGCGCCCAAGCTGGCGATCAGCGGCGGCGTCTATTCGGCCAACCGCGCCCAGCGGATGTTGATCGTCAACGGTCAGGTGGTGAACGAGGGCGCGGATCTCGGCGGTGGCCTCGTGCTCGAGGAGATCCGTCCCAAGGCCGCCGTGCTGCGCTTCCGCGGCGGCCGCTACAGCGTGGGTTTCTGAGGCTCCGCATGCGCCGACGCGACCTCGTCGCCGTCGCGGGCCTCGCGCTGGGACTTGCGTCGCGCGTGCACGCGGACCCCGCGCTCCTGGCGCTCCTGCAGCGAGGCGGGCAGGTCGTCCTGATGCGCCACGCCCAGACCGATCCTGGCGTCGGCGACCCCGAGAGGATGGAGCTCGCCGATTGCGCCACCCAGCGCAACCTGTCCGAAGCGGGGCGCGCGCAGGCTGCCGCGGCGGGTGCGGCATGGCGCGCGCGGCAGATGGGGCTCGAGCGGCTGATCTCCAGTCCCTGGTGCCGCTGCGTGGACACCGCGCGCATCGCGTTCGGGCGCGCGCCCGAGACCTCGCCGGCGCTGGGGAACCTGTTCGGCCGCGGCGATCCGCAAGGGCGGCAGGTGGCGCAGATGAAGGCGCTGGTGGAGCCGCCGCACGGCGGCAACCGCGTGCTCGTCTCGCACGGGTCGACCATCCAGGCGCTCACGGGCGTCTACCTCGGGCCCGCGGAAATGGTGGTGGTCACCCCGCAAGGCGGCGGCCGGTTCACGGTCGCTGGACGGCTGCCGGCGCCGGCGCGCTGACTCGAGGGCGGCAGGCTGCGGCGGCGGGCGCGGCGAAACGTCTATGCTCACGCCTGGCGTCGCCCGGCCCGAGCGGCCGGGCGCTCGCCGGTTGTTCATCCGCATTTTTCCTTTCCATGACTTCTCCCAACAAGCAACCGCTCCAGCGCCGCCGCCTGGCCGTGCTGGCCGCAGCCCTCTTCACCGGCGCCGCCCTCGTGTCGCAACCCGCGCGTGCCGAGTGGCCCGACAAGCCGATCAAGTTCATCGTTCCCTTCCCGACGGGACAGGCGACCGACATCTTCGCGCGCGCCCTCGCGGAGCAGCTCGGCAAGCGCCTCGGGCAGCCGGTGATCGTCGAAAACAAGGCCGGCGCGGGCAGCAACATCGGCTCCGAGTTCGTCGTGCGCTCGGCGCCGGACGGCTACACGCTGCTGGTGGCCGGCAGCGCGATGGCCGTCAACCAGACGCTGTACCCGAAGGTGAGTTTCGATCCGACGAAAGACCTCGTCGGGATCTCGCTGATCGCGAAGGTGCCGCTCGTGTTCCTCGCCCACCCCGACTCCGGTATCCGTTCCATGAAGGAACTGGCCGCGCGTGCCAAGGCGAAGCCGGGCGAACTCAATTACGCCAGTGCCGGCATCGGCGGCACGCAGCACCTCTCCGGCGAGCTGTTCAAGGCCATGGCTGGCCTGTACGTGACGCACATCCCGTACCGCGGCAGCGGGCCCGCCCAGGCCGATTTCCTCGGCAACCAGGTTCCGCTGATGGTGGACTCGGTGACGGCGGCCCTGCCGCACATCCAGGCCAAGCGGGCGGTGCCGCTGGCGGTCACTTCGATCACCCGCTCGACGCTGCTGCCCGACGTGCCGACCGTCGCCGAAAGCGGCGTCCCCGGCGTGAAGAACTTCGAGGCCGTCGGCTGGCTGGGCCTCATGGCGCCGCGCGGCACCAACCGGGACATCGTCGCCCGCCTGGAGCGCGAGGTGAACGGCATCCTGAACAGCGAGCCCATGGTGCGCTTCATCACCGAGCGCGGTTCGGTGCCGGCGCCCTCCACCGGGCCGCAGCTCGACGCCTTCGTCGCCTCGGAAATCCAGAAGTGGGGTCGAGCCGTGAAGCTGTCCGGCGCCAAGGTGGACTGATCGAGCGCCCCAGGCGCGCGCGCCGCGCCTGTCCGAAGCTCTTTCAGTCGGCCGGCGGCTGCGGCGCCTGGAACACCGACCACCGCCCGTCCTTGAACAGATAAAGCGCCGACGAGAGGCGGGCGCCGGGGCCGCCGGCGTAGAGCGCGGCGACGCTGAAGCGCAGGCTCTCGACGGCTCCCGCGTCGCGCGCGGGGGCGTAGATCAGGCCGCCGCGGCGCGGCACGGCAACCACCAATCCGTCCGGATGGCGGATCTGCAGCGCCTGCCAGAACTCGCGATCGAGGAAGTAGCTGCTGGTCAACTCGGGCGCGGCGGCCTTCACCTGCATCAGGCCTCCGCTCCAGGGCTGCACGTGCGGCACGCCGTAGACGCGGCGCAGGTTCGCGACCGCCAGGCGCAGCGCATCGTCCGGGGTGAGCTGCAGCCGCGCGAGATCGTCGGGCGAAGCGCTCTGCAAGCTCCGCGCGCCGTCGAACACCAGCCGGATGTGCATGTCGCCCAGGTACCGGTACCAGCTGATTTCGAACTCCACGCGCTGTCCCTGCGGCGTGGTGGCCTGCAGCGGTCCATACGGCCGCAGCGTCTCGTCCTGCTTGTTCTCGCCCGCCGACTCGCGCAGCACCGCCAGCAGATTGCCGGCGCCGGTGTCTATGGTTTCCGTGTCGGACGCGCCCGGTCCCGCGGTGGCACCGCCCCAGGCGAGCGCCCACGCCAGCGCGATGCGCGCGACCCTGGAGCGGTGATGACTGCGCTTCGCCATGCGGCTTTCCCTCCGGTCCCATCCTCGAACACACATGGTGACGCGCCGGCACCTGCGCGGCAAGGCCGTTGGATGGAACGCGCGGAATAAGTCGCGCGGGTCGCCGCCGTCGTCGCAACGAGCCAACGACGTTTGTTACCGATCTTGCGCCGCCGGTCTGGAACACGGCGCATCTCGTCCGTAGCATCGGCACCTCATTCAACGCCACTCAGAGGAAGTTCACCATGGCACTGCAGTCTCCCTTCTTCAACAAGCGCGAGCCGGACACCTACGCCCAGCGCCAGACCGGTCCGAACGCCGCCACGACCGCCGCGGTCACGAGCACGGGTGCTGCGCCGAGCACCACGGCCCCGGCAGCCGCCGCCGCGAGCACGGCGCCCGCCGTTGAAGGCGAGAGCAAGCTGACCGTGGGCCCCAACATCAAGCTCAAGGGCGTCGAGATCACCGACTGCGACACGCTGGTCGTCGAAGGCTCGGTCGAGGCGACGATGGACTCGCGCGTGATCCAGATCTCCGAGCGCGGCTCCTTCAAGGGTTCGGCCGAAATCGACATCGCCGAGATCCGCGGCTCGTTCGACGGCACGCTGACGGTGCGCCAGAAGCTCGTGATCTACGCCACCGGCAAGGTGACCGGCCGCGTGCGCTACGGCAAGGTGGTGATCGAGGAGGGCGGCCAGCTCTCCGGC
>DASWVP010000331.1:0-2083 GCA_036401175.1 Azospirillum sp.
CGGCGGCGCCGCGCGCCGAGGCGGCGCTGACCGGCAGCGGCAGCGCCACGCGGAAGGTCGATCCGCCGCCCGGCACGCTGTCCACGCTGATGGCGCCGCCCATCAGCGCCGCCAGCCGCCGGCAGATCGACAGGCCCAGCCCGGTGCCGCCGAAGCGCCGGGTGGTCGAGGCGTCGGCCTGGGTGAACGGCTCGAACAGGCGCTCCACCACGTCGGGCGCCATGCCGATGCCGGTGTCGCTGACGCTCAGCGTCACCAGCGCCGTGCTGCCGTCCCGCCGGGTCAGGTCGGCGGCCAGCACGACGCGCCCGGACGGCGTGAACTTCACCGCGTTGCCGGCGAGGTTGAACAGGATCTGGCGCAGCCGCACCGGGTCGCCCAGCAGCGCCGGGGGGATCGCCGGGTCGACGGCGGTGTGCAGCGTCAGCCCCTTGCTCCGGGCGCCGGGCGCCAGCACCTCGGCCACCCCGTCGATGAGGGCGGCCAGCGACAGCGGCTCCTGCTCCAGGTCCATGCGGCCGGCCTCGATCTTCGAGAAGTCGAGGATGTCGTCGATGATGCGCAGCAGCGCGTCGGCCGATTCGCGGATGGTCGCCACCGTGTCGCTCTGCCCGGCGTCGAGGGGGGAGCGCTCCAGCAGCTCCAGCATGCCCAGGACGCCGTTCATCGGCGTGCGGATCTCGTGGCTCATGGTCGCCAGGAAGGCGCTTTTGGCGGTGGTCGCCTGCTGCGCCTGATCGCGGGCGGTCTCCATCTGGCGCTCGCTGCGCTTGCGGCGGGTGATGTCGGTCACCCAGGTCAGATAGACCGGCTGTCCCTCCAGCACCGCCGGGTCGCCCGACACCAGCGCCCAGAAGGTCGAGCCGTCGGCCCGTTGCACGCGCGCCTCCACGTCGCGCAGCGGCAGGCCGGCGCGGATGCGCTCGGCCGTGCGCTGCTCCTCCGCCACGTCGGTCAGCAGGCCCTGCGCCGAGCCGCCCACCAGCGCCTTGGGCGCGGTGCCCAGCAGCACGCCCAGCCGTTCGTTGGCGAACACGATGCGGCCGCCGGGACCGATGGCGCAGACGCCGACCGGGCTCGCCTCCAGGATGGCGCGCAGATGCTCGCGGCTTTCGGCCAGCGCCTGCATCGTCTCGAACACCTCTTCGGCCGAGCGCGCCTCGATCGTGACGTCGGTGAAGGTGCGCACGAAGCCGCCCTGGGGCAGCGGGTTGGTGCGCACCTCGATGATCGTCCCGTCGGGGCGGCGGCGCTTGAAGATGCCGGCCACGGCGGCGGCCTCGCGCCAGTCGCCGCCGCTTTCCTCGATGTGCAGGTCGGGGTCGCCGGGATCGTCGGCGAAGGCGCCGCGCAGTGCCTGGGCGCGCACGATCTCGGGATAGGTCGGATGGCCGGCCAGCAGCGCGGCCGGCACGTCCAGCAGTTCGCGCGCGCGGCGGTTGAACAGCACCAGCCGCAGGTCGCCATCGACCATGATGATGCCCTGATCGACATGGTCGAGCGTGATCTGAAGGAAGTCGCGCACGGGGGGCCCGCTGTGTACGAAGGGCAGTCCCGCGGTTGTACCGCGCCACCGCCGGCCGCGTCCATCCACGCGTTGCAGGAATGGCAACGAAATTGCAGGAATTGCGGTGCCCGGTGTTCGTTGTGTCACGAAAGCGTTATAAAAATGCTATGCATGCTCACAAAATGGGCGATGCGCATCGAATGTGGGCACGTGAGGTGAATGCGCGCGTGACGACACGCGTCTGGGGGGATGCATGGCGCTCAAGCTCAACATCGGTGCGAAGCTGTCTCTGCCCTTCGCTCTCTTCCTGGTTCCGATCGCCTTCCTGCTGTACAGCCTGATCGCCGAGAAGAACATCGCCATCGACTTCGCGCGCAAGGAGGTGGCGGGCAGCCTCTACATCGCGCCGCTGCGCGAGGCGCAGTTCGCGCTGCACCGCTTCCGCCGGACCCCCGGCGACGCCGCCGCGAAGGCGGCGCTGGAGACGGCGGCGGCCCGGGTCGCCACGGCGCAGGCCGAGCTGGGGGCGGGCATGGACGGCGCCGAACTGGCCGACGCCTTCGCCGGACGCGCCCG
>DASWVP010000332.1:0-2429 GCA_036401175.1 Azospirillum sp.
GTCGGTGCGCGGCTGCTGAAGACGCAAGGCGTCGGTATTGAGCAGAGTCGTCATGACAATGACCCGAATGGATGGCGACCGCCCGTTCCCCTGCAAACGCGATGCCTGCACCGCCATGTGGGAAATCAAGGGCTTGGCGCCAACCGGCCCGGCAATCCCTGCCCATCCGGCCCGGCAATTCCTGCCGCCGCCCGGCAAGAACTTCCCAGCCCCGCGGGCCTGTGATACATTGGATTTAGGTCGAATTGAATAGGGGCGCTGCATTGCACACGCGCCACCCTTCAGCCAGTATCCCTTCGACTCGCGACGGCCCGCATCTCAGCCCAGGTCAAGGCCGGGTGCGCGGCGACGCCGGACATTGACGCACGACCACGTGACGGCGGACACGCACCACCATGAATGACGACCTGATGAACGACGCGCTCGACGACCTGCACCGCGACGCCATGGAGTTCATCGAGAGCAAGGTCGAGGACGGCCATTCCAGCGTGCTGGTCGGGCTGACGCTGCTGTCGATGGGGTCGGTGCTGCTGTCGCGCAGCCTCGGCCACAAGGACGCCGCCGACGTGGTGGACATCCTGCGCCAGCGCCTGGGCACTGGCGCCGCCGAGGGGCTGACGCATTGAGACGGGGCCGAAGCCGGCCCCTCAATCCCGGAAGTTCACATATTGCAGCGGCTGCTCGATCTTCAGGCCGCGCACGTACTGGATCGCCTCTTGAAGGTCGTCGCGCTTCTTGCCGGTGACGCGCAGTTCGTCGCCCTGGATGGAGATCTGGACCTTCATCTTGCTGTCTTTGATCGCCTTGACGATCTGCTTGGCAAGGTCCTGGGCGATGCCCTGGCGGATCTTGACGACGTGGCGCACGGTGTCGCCGGCCGCCTTTTCCACCTTGGTGGAGAAATCCAGGAAGTTGGCATCCAGCTTGCGCCGGGTCATGTGGATGCGCAGCAGCTCGTGGATCTGGTCCAGCTTGCTCTGGTCGTCGGCGTGGACGGTGACGTCGTTCTCCGCCCGCTCTACCGTGCACTTGGACCCCTTGAAGTCGTAGCGCGTCTCGATCTCCCGGCGCACGCCGGCAAGCGCGTTGTCCACTTCGGAAATCTCGGTCTTTGACACGATGTCGAACGACGGCATGGGCCTCCTCCCGGCGGATATCGGTGCGGCCCCGACCCTAGTGGACGGCGGGGGCCGCCGTCCACTGCCATGGTTCAGGCGGGCGCATCAAGTCGCCCATCATGTCGGCTGGCCGGGATGCTGGAATTCCACGCCGGGCCCCTGCTGCTGGTAGGGCTTGTCGGGCATCTTCGGCTGGGGCAGCGCGTAGAAGCGCGGTTCGCGGTCGTCCCATGTCTTCTCGAAGGGCAGCCGCATGACCGGCCGGGTGCCGTTGCGCTGCGCCTCGCGCATGGCGTCCTGGAGCTGTTCGGCCATTTGCCGGCTCCACGGCAGGCGGTAGAGGTTGGGCGCCTCGCTCCACAGCAGGGTCACGTAGATGGCCTCGTTCTCGACCATCGTGGCGCTCAGCACCTGGGCTTCCTTGACGTTGGTGCCCAGCCACTCCAGCGTCACCGGCTTGGCCTTGCCCAGCAGCGACGCAGGCGCGGCGTAGGCCGCCGGCAGCATCAGCGCGAAGAGCGCCAGAATGAGGGTCCGGGCGCGCGCGTTGCGGGCCCAGCGCAGCGCCGCCCACACCAGGAGCAGCGTGAGGATGGAGAACGCGACGAACAGAACGGTCAGGCTTTGCATGGCGCTAATTCCTGGCTGAACGCAGTTGTTTGTGCAGCGCGTTCAAGCTCCCCGGAACGAGTTCGCCCTGCTCGTTCAGCTTGAAGCGAAAGGCGGTGACCTCCTGCCCCTCATGATCGAGACGCACGCGGGTCGCGGCGAGGGTTGCCGCACCCGATTCGTTTTCCCTCTTCACCCGCGCCACGACCCGCACCCACACGGGATAGGCGCTCTCCAGGTTGCGGAAGAGGTGGATGTTGATCGCGTATTCGCCGGGCGGGATGCCGCGGCTGAACGATGTCTCGAAATTCACTTCCGTCGGGTCGGCGTAGCTGCCCAGATCGTCGCGCAGCAGGTTGAAGATCAGGCCGGATTTGTTGGAATAGCCGACCGGCACGTCGCCCGGCGCCTGCACCCACAGGTCCACGTCGGTGCGCAGCTTGTCGTCCCAGCGCGCCTCGACGATGACGTTGCCGGGCGGCTCGGCGTCGGCGACGCCGGTGCCTTCCTTCCCCTTCGGGTTGATGTGCGGCAGCATCAGAAGGACCATGCAGACGAACCCGGCCAGCGCCAGGGTGATCATGTCGCGGAACACGGTCCCGGTGCTGTCGCCTCCGTCGCCCCAGGGATCAAACATGGGCGGCTCCGCCCGGCGAGGCGACGGTGCCGCCCATCGGCCGCGGGCGCAGCGGCGTGGGGCCG
>DASWVP010000333.1:0-6594 GCA_036401175.1 Azospirillum sp.
CTGGCGGCGCGCCGATACGGCGGCCATGAGTGCGGCGGCCGGGTTGCCGGCGGTGGCGCCGCTGCTGGTGGAGGCGCTGCCCGGACAGACGCCCGGCGGCCTGCCGGCGGGGATCGAGCCGCGCATCGACCTGCCCAACAACCATCTGCAATACGCCGTCACCTGGTATAGTCTTGCGGCGACCCTGCTGGTCATCTACGTCCTGTTCCATCGCCGTCGCCAACCGGACCTCGCATGACCGCTTACCAGGACCTGGAACGCCGCTTCGCCCGCATCGCCGCCATCGGGGACGCGCTGGGCATCCTCGGCTGGGACATGCAGACGATGATGCCGGACGGCGCCGCCGGGGGGCGGGCCGAGCAGACCGCCACCCTCACCGTGCTGGCGCACGAGCTGGAAACCGCGCCGGAGGTCGGCGACTGGCTGGCGGCGGCCGAGGGGCAGGGCGGGCTGGACGACTGGCAGGCGGCCAATCTGCGCGAGATGCGCCGCTCCCACACCCACGCCACGGCGGTTCCCGCCGATCTGGTGGAGGCGACCAGTAAGGCCATTTCCACCTGCGAGATGGCATGGCGCGCGGCGCGGGCGGAAAGCGACTATGGCAAGCTGCTGCCCAGCCTGCGCGACGTGCTGCGTCTGGTGCGCGAGGGCGCGCAGGCCAAGGGCGAGGCGATGGGCATCGCCCCCTACGACGCGCTGCTGGACGAGCACGATCCGGGGGCGCGGGCCGCGCGCATCGACGCCGTCTTCGACGATCTGGCCGGGTTTCTGCCCGGACTCATCCAGCGCGTGCTGGACAAGCAGGATGCCGAGCCGCCGGTGCTGCGTCCCGACGGGCCGTTCCCGGTGGCGGCGCAACGCGACCTGGGCGAGCGGCTGATGCGCGCCGCCGGCTTCGACTTCGGGCGCGGCCGGCTGGACGTGTCGCTGCACCCGTTCTGCGGCGGCGCCGACGACGACGTGCGCATCACCACCCGCTATGACGAGGCCGACTTCACCAAGGCGCTGATGGGCGTGCTGCACGAGACCGGCCACGCGCTGTACGAACAGGGCCGGCCCAAGGCGTGGATGGGCCAGCCGGTGGGGCAGGCGCGCGGCATGGCGGCGCACGAATCGCAGTCGCTGGTCATCGAGATGCAGGCGGCGCGCTCGCCCGAGTTCATCGGCTGGCTGGCCCCCGTCGCGCGCGACGCCTTCGGCGGCGCCGGCCCGGTGTGGGAGCCGGACAATCTGCGGCGCCTGTACACCCGCGTGGAGCGCGGCTTCATCCGCGTCGACGCCGACGAGGTGACCTATCCCGCGCACGTCATCCTGCGCTACCGGCTGGAGAAGCAACTGGTCGCCGGGACGCTGGACCTGGGTGACCTGCCCGAGGCGTGGAACGCCGGCATGGCCGAGCTGGTCGGCGCGACGCCGCCCGACGACCGGCTGGGCTGCCTGCAGGACATCCACTGGCCCAGCGGCGGCTGGGGCTATTTCCCGACCTACACGCTGGGCGCCATGACCGCCGCGCAGCTCTTCGACGCCGCCTGCCGGGCCGAGCCGGAGGTGAAGCCGGCGCTGGCGCGCGGCGACTTCGCCCCGCTGGTCGGCTGGCTGCGCGCCAACGTGCATTCCAAGGGCTGCCTGCCCGCCTCGGCCGACGACCTGCTGACCGAAGCGACCGGCCGCCCGCTGGACGCCGCCGTGTTCAAGCGGCATCTGGAGGGAAGGTACCTGGGGGCGTAGCGTGCCGCTCAGAACGCCAGCGCCGCCTCGGCGACGGCGGCGTGCGCGCCGTAGCCCCTGCGCAGGTCGCCTTCGTAGCGGACGTACAGGTGCCCGCCGGTGAAGCGGCCGGCGAGGCCCAGCGCGGGCTGGACGCTCCACGGCGATTCCCTGGCCGCGCCGATGGTGAACGAGCCCGGCTGCCCGGCGAGCCCCGCCGTGATGTCGGCCGAGGAGGCGGACAGGCGCTGGCTCCACAGCAGCCGGCCGTCCAGCGACCATTCCAGCGGTCCGGCCGCCGCGATCCCGTACGACGCGGCGACGCCCAGGCGGGAGCGCAGGCTGTGCCCGCTCCACCCGTCGAGCGCGAGGTTCAGGCTGTCGGCGCCGCCTTCGGTGAAGCCGCGGCGGCCGAGGTGGGCGTACTGCAGGCCGACGAACGGCCGCACCCGCACGCCATCCATCGGCACCGTGGTGCCGACGTCGAGCCGGGCGGTCACGGCGTCGGCCTTCGGCTTGCCCGTCGCGGTGCGGGCGATGGCGGTGGAGACGCCGGGCAGGGCGCCGCTGTCGGCGATGGCGATGCGGCGGTCGACATCGCCCCAACTGGTGCCCCCGGCCACCTGACCGTTCACGAACAGGCCCCCCAGCGTGTAAGTGCCGTGCACGCCGAGCATCGCCGTGTCGATCCGGCCATGGCTGGCGCCGGTGTCCCGCCAGTCCAGCCGGCTGGTCAGGTAGGCGGCGCCGATGCCGAGCGTCAGGGCGTCGGAAACGCGGTAGTCGGCGCCCGCCATCCCCGCCCAGGTGGTCGCGCGGTAGCCGGCCGCCGCGTCGGACCCGTTCAGGCGGGCCGAGGAGCCGATGGCGCGCGCCCACGCGGTCAGCCCCGGTATCGCCGTCGCCCGCCGTTCGCCGCCCTGCTGGCCGTCGTCCTGCCGTCCGTTGGCCCGCTGTCCGAGGGCGTCGAGAAACAGCGTGCGCTGGTGGTCGAGGACGTGCGGCAGCGCGCCGTACGTCTCCGGGCCGAACTGGCGGATGGCCGCCCGCAGCGGCGCGGCGTCGGCTGGGTTGGCGAGGTTGAGCACGTCGAGCGTCAGCAGCGCCCGGTCGAGGTCGCCGTAGGCGCCGACCGGCAGGCCGTCGAGGTAGGCGCCGACGGCCTTCGCCGTGCCGGACAGCCGCGGGCCGTAGATCAGCACCGGCCCCGGATCGGCGCCGCCGGTGACGGTGTAGTTCGCCAGCGGCACCTGATAGCCGCGCACCCCCGCCGCGCCCCAGCCGACATAGTACTGGATGCCGCCGCCCTGGCCCCAGGTGCCGGTGCCGTCGACGGCGTTGGTGATCGGCCCGGCGGTGCCGCTCCAGAACGACACGCCGGCCGGGACGACGACCAGCGTCAACATGTTGTTGCGTGTGCCGTCGCGGTAGACCGGCAGCGCCCAGCGGTCGAGGATCTGCGCGCGCGACAGCCCGCGCATTTCGGCGATCGGCATGATCCAGCCGCCGCTCTGCCCGGCCTTGTCCGACGAATCCTTGGGCGAGACGTAGCTGCGGATGGCGACGAAGGGCTGCGTCGTGCGCACCACGTAGGCCGTGGTGCCCAACTCGAACGGCGGGTTCACCTGGGCGGTGTTGTAGATCGTCCTGAACTCGTCCAGCAGCGACTCGGCGGTCGCCGTGCCGAGGATCGTCAGGCCCGGAATGCCGGTGGCGGTCGCCGGTCCGGCCGCCCACGCGGGGGCGGCGGCGACCAGCAGGAGCCCGGCCAGGGACGCCGTGGTGTGTCTGAACGCCATGCTTTGCTCCCCCGCCGAACCGTGCGGGGGAAGAATACTCCGATCGATAGAGGGCGAAAAGCGGGTGCCTTTGTCGCGACATCGTCCCGGACCGCCTGATCCGCTTGCGGAAACCGTGCGCGAGTCGCTAATTTTGCCGCCTTCATATGCGGAGAGTTTTCAGCGGTGCGCTACATCAGCACGCGGGGCGCGGCCCCGGCCCTGGGCTTCGAGGACGTTCTACTCACCGGTCTGGCCCGCGACGGCGGGCTGTACGTGCCGGAAAGCTGGCCGCAGGTCTCGGCCGACGACATCCGCGCGCTGCGCGGCTTGCCCTATTCCGAGGTGGCGGTGCGCGTCATGCTGCCCTTCCTGGGCGGCGCCATCCCCGAACCCGAGTTCCGCGCCCTGGTCGAGGACGCCTACGCCACCTTCGACCACCGCGCCGTGACGCCGCTGGTCCAGCTCGACCAGCGCACCTGGGTGCTGGAGCTGTTCCACGGGCCGACGCTGGCCTTCAAGGACGTGGCGCTGCAGCTTCTGGGCCGCCTGTTCGACCATGTGCTGGCCAAGCGCGGCGAGCGGGTGACCATCGTCGGCGCGACGTCGGGCGACACCGGATCGGCCGCCATCGAGGCGTGCCGCGACCGCCACAACGTCGACATCTTCATCCTGCACCCGAAGGGCCGCACGTCGGAGGTGCAGCGCCGGCAGATGACCAGCGTGCTGTCGTCGAACGTGCACAACATCGCGCTGGAAGGCACCTTCGACGACTGTCAGGACATGGTGAAGGCCATGTTCGCCGACACGGATTTCCGTGACCGGCTGAACCTGTCGGCGGTGAACTCCATCAACTGGGCCCGCATCATGGCCCAGATCGTCTATTACTTCGTCGCCGCGGTGGCGCTGGGGGCGCCGGACCGCAAGGTGGCCTTCGTCGTGCCGACCGGCAACTTCGGCAACGTCTACGCCGCCTACGCCGCGCGTTCCATGGGGCTGCCGGTGGAGACGCTGGTGGTCGGCTCCAACTCCAACGACATCCTGGCGCGCTTTTTCGACAGCGGGACCATGGCGATGGTGCCGGTCGTGCCTACTTTAAGCCCCAGCATGGACATCCAGATTTCGAGCAACTTCGAGCGGCTCCTCTTCGACCTGCACGGCCGCGACGGCTCCCGCGTCGAGGAGACGATGCGCCGCTTCCGCGCCGAGGGCCGGTTCAGCGTCACCGACGCCCAGCTGGCCGAGGCGTTGTCTCTGTTCGCCGGCTTCCGCGTGGACGAGGACGCCACCATGGCGACCATCGCCGACACGTGGCGCCGCACCGGCGGCTATACGGTCGATCCGCACACCGCGGTCGGCGTTGCCACCGCCCAGGCCGCCGCCAGGGCCGCCAAGTTGCCGGCGGACACGGCGGCCGTCGTGCTGGCCACCGCGCACCCGGCCAAGTTCCCCGACGCCGTGGAGAAGGCCACCGGCCGCCGCCCGGTGCTGCCGCCGCGGCTGTCCGACCTGTACGAGCGCGAGGAGAAGCTTTCCGTGCTGCCCAACGACATCGCAACCGTCCAGGCCTACGTCACCGCCCGCGCTCGCGCCGCGCAGGGGGCGGCATGAGCCACGTTCGTGTGACCACGCTGCCGAACGGGCTGCGCGTCGCCACCGACACCATGCCCGACGTGCAGACCGTGTCGCTGGGCTGCTGGGTCGGCGTCGGCACGCGCAACGAGGCGGCGTCGGTGAACGGCGTCGCCCACCTTGTCGAGCACATGCTGTTCAAGGGCACGCAGCGCCGCTCGGCCTTCCGCATCTCGGAGGAGATCGAGAACGTCGGCGGCCAGCTCAACGCCTACACCACGCGCGAGCACACGGCGTACTACGCCAAGGTGCTGCACGAGGACACCGAGCTGGCGCTCGATCTCATCGCCGACATGCTCCAGCACTCGGTGCTGGACGAGGGCGAGCTGGTGCGCGAGCGCACGGTGGTGTTGCAGGAGATCGGTCAGGCCGCCGACACGCCCGACGACATCATCTTCGACCACTTCCAGACCACCGCCTACCCGGATCAGGCGATCGGCCGGCCGGTGCTGGGCTCGGCGGAGATCATCGGCAGCCTGCCGCGCGGCGCGCTGGTCGACTACCTCGCGCGGCACTACGCCGGCCCCTCCGTCGTGCTGGCCGCCGCCGGCCGCATCGAGCACGACCGGCTGGTCGAACTGGCGACGAAGGCCTTCGCCGGGCTGCCCGCCACCGTGCTGCCCGAGGTCGAGCCGGCGCACTATCGCGGCGGCGACTTCCGCGAGGAGCGCGACCTGGAGCAGATGCACCTCGTGCTCGGCTTCGACGGGGTGGGGGTGCACGACCCGGACTTCTACGCCCATTCCGTGCTGTCCACCCTGCTGGGCGGCGGCATGTCGTCCCGCCTGTTTCAGGAGGTGCGGGAGAAGCGCGGGCTGGTCTATTCCATCTACACCTTCACCGGCGGCTATCGGGACGGCGGCCTGTTCGGCATCTACGCCGGCACCGGCGAGGAGGAGGTGAGCGAGCTGCTGCCCGTCGTCTGCGAGGAGCTGGTCAAGGTCGGCGAGGACATCAGCGAGGACGAGCTGGCCCGCGCCCGCGCCCAGATGAAGGCCGGCACGCTGATGGCGATGGAAAGCACCATGGCGCGCTGCGAGCAGCTTGGCCAGCAGCTTCTGGTCTATGGGCGGCCGATCCCGGTGGAGGAGATCGTCACCCGCATCAACGCCGTCGACCGCGACGCGGTGATGCAGGCCGCCCGCCGCCTGCGCCGCTCGCGCCCCACCGTTGCGGCCCTCGGGCCCACGCAGCGCCTGGAGGACTATGAGCGCATCCTGGCCCGCCTGGCGTAAGGGGGCGGCGTGATCCGCCTGCTGGGGGGGGGGCTGATCAGTCCGCCGGCCATGCGGCTGGACGGGCCGGTCTGCTACATCCGCCCGCCGCTGCCGCGCGACTGGCGGGAGTGGGCGGACCTGCGGGCGGCGAGCCGCGCCTTCCTGACGCCGTGGGAGCCGACGTGGCCGGCGGACGCGCTGACCCGCTCGGCCTTCGCGCGCCGCCTGCGCCGGCAGGCCCAGGAATGGCGCGACGACGA
>DASWVP010000334.1:0-3961 GCA_036401175.1 Azospirillum sp.
CCGGGCGCTGGACCTGACGCGGGTCCGGGGCCTGCTGGCGGCGCCGGTGATGGTCGACCTGCGCAACATCTACAACCCGGCCGACATGGCCAAGGCCGGCTTCGACTACACCAGCATCGGCCGCCCGCACACGGCACCCAACCCCACCGCGCCCAATACTACCGCACAGGGCACGGCGTGAGCCGCCGCCCGGACGGAACGAGCCCCATCGGAGACGGCATGACCACCCTACGCGGTTACAACAAGCGCATCATGGTGACCGGCGGCGCCGGCTTTCTCGGCTCGCACCTGTGCGAACGCCTGCTCGCCGACGGGCACGACGTGCTGTGCATCGACAACTACTTCACCGGCTCGCGCCACAACATCGCGCATCTGCTGAAGAACACGCAGTTCGAGGCGATGCGTCACGACGTGACGTTCCCGATCTACGTCGAGATGGACGAGATCTACAACCTCGCCTGCCCGGCCTCGCCGGTGCACTACCAGTTCGACCCGGTGCAGACGACGAAGACCTCCGTGCACGGCGCCATCAACGTGCTTGGCCTCGCCAAGCGGCTGGGCGCCCGCATCCTGCAGGCGTCGACGAGCGAGGTGTACGGCGACCCGTCCGTGCATCCGCAGCCGGAGGAATACTGGGGCAACGTCAACCCGATCGGCCCGCGCGCCTGCTACGACGAAGGCAAGCGCTGCGCCGAGACGCTGTTCTTCGACTACCACCGCCAGCACGGGCTGCCGATCAAGGTGGTGCGCATCTTCAACACCTACGGGCCGCGCATGCACCCCAACGACGGGCGCGTCGTGTCCAACTTCATCATGCAGGCCCTGAAGGGCGAGCCGATCACCATCTACGGCGAGGGCCAGCAGACGCGCGCCTTCTGCTATGTCGACGACCTGATCGACGGCTTCGTCCGCTTCATGGGCACGCCGGAGGAGCACACCGGCCCGCTGAACCTCGGCAACCCCGGCGAATTCACCATGCTGGAGCTGGCGGAGAAGGTCATCCGCCTGACCGGCACCTCCTCCAAGATCGTGCACAAGCCGCTGCCGCAGGACGATCCCAAGCAGCGCCGCCCCGACATCACCAAGGCCAAGGCCCTGCTGGGCTGGGAACCGAAGGTGCCGCTGGACGACGGGCTGGAGCGCACCATTGCCTACTTCCGCTCGCGCTTCATGGCGTGATGCCGGCGGCGAACACCGTCACCACATCGGCGGGCCCGGCTCCCCATACAGCCAGCTCGCCGCCGTGGCACCGAGCATGCCGGACGCGATGACATAGAGGTGGCTGGCCACCTGCGCGGCGGTGCCGGCACCGGGCCCGGCCGCGATGATGTGCGGCGGGATGCCGAGGGGGCCGCGCAGCAGGCCGCCGGCCGCCACGCCGCCGAACGCCCCCAGCGTCAGCGCCATGACGTAGCCGTAGTCGTGGCGCTCGCCGGTGATCCAGTCGTAGACGGCGGTGCCGGCGACCGCACCCGCGCCGCCCGCGACGGCGGCGGCGGCATGCCCGCCCAGCGTCGCCAGCGACGTTTCGGCGGGAACCGTCACCACGCCGATCGCCACATAGGTCCAGCCGCCCGTCAGCGCCCCCACCCCGAGGGCCAGCGCGTTGAGGCCGACGATGCCGGCCGCCGTCCCCAGCCCCGCCGCATAGGGCGCCTGATTGGACGGGGATTGCACGGCCAGCGCCCGGACCGGTTCGGCGGCAACGGGTGCGGCGACGACCGGCTGGCAGACCAGCAACGCCGCGACGGTGATGCCGACCAGGACCCGCCGCATCGATCGCCTGCCTTCGAATCAGGGAGAGACCACGCGGACGACCGGCTTCGGCCGGCCGTACAGCCAGTCGGCCGTCCAGGCGCCGAGCACGCCGGAGGTGACGACGTAGACGCGGCTGGCCGCCTGCATCGCGGCCGACGCGGCGCCCCCGGCGGCCTCCGCCCCGGCACCGGCGTAGTACGGCAGCGTGCCCAGCGATCCGCTCAACAGGTTGCCGGCCGCCACGCCGCCCAGCGCGCCCAGCGCCAGGGCCGAGACGTAGCCGTAATCGTGCCGCTCGCCGGTAATGGCGTCATGGGCGGCGGTGCCGGCCACCGCGCCGACGCCACCCGACAGGGCGGCGATCAGGCGGCTGCCCAGCGCGGTTTCATAGGGCACGGCGGCCAGCGCCGCCCCGGCCAGCGGCACGGCGCCCAACGACGCGGTCAGGACGTTGAAGGCGGCGATGCCGACGATGGCGCCGGCGCCGGTGGCCAGCGCCGTCTTCGAAACGGGCCAGTCGTCACCCTCGCCCTGGCCAGCCCCCTCGGCGACGGTGTAGCCCAGCAGGCCGCCGATCGCGGCGCTGCCGACGGCGTAGACGCGGCTCATCGCCACCGACATTTCGGCGGGAACCAGGGCGCCGGCCCCGTAGGCCCAGCCGCCGGGCAGCGCGCCGAGCCCGAGGGCGGCGATGTTGAAGCCGATGATGCCGACCGCCACCCCCAGTCCGGCGGCCAAGGGGGCGTAGTCGAACGTGGACGCCGGCTTGGCGGCCGGCACCGTGACCGAGTCGAGCGGGACGGAAAGCGTGGGAACCGACGCGGCACCGCCGGGCACCAGGGCCCCCTGCGCGCGGGCGGCCATGGGCTGGCCGATCAGCAGCGCCGCAAGCGTGACACTCAGAACTCGCCGCATGTCGGTCCAACATCCAAACGTGGTCGGCGGATCGTGCACAGGCACGACGGCCCCGTCAAGCCGGGCGGCTGTGACCTTGCGGCCGTGCCCCGGCCCTCACTCCAGGCCGGCGGTGCGCAGCCAGTCCCAGGCACGGCACAGCCCCTCGTGCCACTCCGTGCGCGGTTCCCAGCCCAGGTCGCGGCGGGCGCGCGCGACGTCCAGCACGCTGACCGGCACGTCGACCGGCCGGCCCTCGTGGAACACCGTTTCCAGCGGCCGGCCGACGACGGTCCCCAGATCGTCGATGATCTCGGTCAGGCTGCGCCCGACGCCGCTGCCGATGTTGAACAGCCGTTCGTCGCCGTGATGGACGGCGGCCTTTTCCAGCGCCTCCACCACGTCGTCCACATAGACATAGTCGCGCACCACGTCGCCCCGGCCCCACACCTCCAGCGGCTGGCCGGCCAGCGCGCGGCGCAGGAAGGCGGCGATCACGCCCTGGCGCTTGTGCGCGGTCTGGTACGGCCCGAAGGGGTTGGCGACGCGCAGGATGCGGTGGTCGAGCCCGTGCAGGTGGCGGTACAGGCCCAGGTACTTCTCGACGGCCAGCTTGCCGATGCCGTAGGAGGTGATGGGGTCGGTGGCCGCCGTTTCCGGTGTCGGCACCTGCGTCGGGATTCCGTAGACGGTGCCGCCCGACGACACGAACACCACCCGCCCGACGCCGCCGGCGCGGCACATCTCCAGCAGCGCCAGCGTGCCGGCCACGTTGACCTGCAGATCGTGCACGGTGTCCAGGTTGGCGCTGGCCGGCGTGGTCGCGCTGATCAGGTGGAAGACGACGTCGCACCCCGCCACCGCGGATTTCAGCTCGCCCGCGTCGGTAAAGCTGCCCTCGTGCCAGGTCACACCCTTCAGCGCGTCGGGGAAGGGCCGGCTGCGGCCGAAGGCGCGCAGTTCGCCCACGCGGTCGCGCAGGTGCCGGCACAGGTTGGTGCCGATGAAGCCGCCGCCGCCGAGGACGACGCATTTCAGGTTCCGCATGGTCCTTACCCTGCACACGGCCGGTCCGGCCGGAGCAATCCCCTCTACCAGTCCCGCTTGCGCCGGTCTATAAGAACGCGCCGTTCGCCCCCGCCTTTCGCAGCCGAAATCCCGCCCAATGCTCGATACCCTGAAGCCGATCGTGCGCCGGCTCCTCGCCGGGATTCCCGGCGGCGCGGCGCTGGAACGGCCGTTGTGCCGCCTGTACCGCACGCTGGCGCGCCCCGCCACGGCCCCCCTGCCCGCCCCGGCGGCGGCGGCC
>DASWVP010000335.1:0-2950 GCA_036401175.1 Azospirillum sp.
CACCTCGGCGCGGCTGGCCCCGCTCGGCCTCGTCCTGCACCTGGAGGCGCCGGCGGCGCCCGCCGCCTCGCTGCTCGCCATCGGGTTGCCGGCCTACGCGCTGGTCGGGGTGGCGGCGCTGGCCGCCATCCTGCTGGGCAGCCGCGCCGCCGGGCATCACCTGACGCGCGCCTTGCGCGACCTGGAACGGCTGGCCGGCACCATCGTGCGCGAGGGCTTCACCGGTCAGCGCGCGCAGGTGCGCGGCGACGACGAGGTCGGCAGCCTCGCCCGCGCCTTCAACGCCATGCTCGACCACATCGCCGCCATGCAGGAGGAGCGCGAGCGGCAGGCCGGGGAGGAGATCGCCATCCAGCGCACGCTGACCCGCCACGCCGAACAGGCCCGCGCCGAGGCGGAAGCCGCCAAGAACGAGGCGGAGCGCGCCCGGCAGGCGGCGGTCATGGCGCTGATCACGGCCGAACGCGCCAACGAAGCCAAGACCCGCTTCCTGGCGGCGGCCAGCCACGACCTGCGCCAGCCGGTGCAGTCGCTGGTGCTGCTCACCGCGTCGCTCGCCGCCCGGCTGGCGGGGCACCCGGCGGGCACGCTGCTGGACAGCCTGCAGGCGTCGGTCGACGCGCTGTGCCGCCTGCTGGAGGCGCTGCTCGACGTCTCCAAGCTGGACGCCGGCACGGTGCCGGCCAACCTGCGGCCGGTGCCGCTGTCCACCATCCTGGCCGGCCTGGAGGCGGAGTACCGGATGCGTGCCGAGGAAAAGGGGCTGGCGTTCCGCGCCGTCCCCTCCTCGCTGACGCTGCGCACCGATCCGGCGCTGCTGGAACGCATCCTGCGCAACCTGCTGGAGAACGCGCTGCGCTACACCGACCGGGGCGGCATCCTGCTGGGCTGCCGGCGGCGCGGCGACCGGGTGCTGATCCAGGTCCACGACACCGGCGTCGGCATCCCGGCCGAGCATCTGGAGCGCATCTTCCTGGAGTTCTATCAGGTGTCCAACCCGGCCCGCGACCGTGGCAAGGGGCTGGGCCTCGGGCTTGCCATCGTCGACCGTCTGGCGCGCCTGCTCGATTGCCGCGTCCGCGTCGCCTCGCGGCCCGGCGCCGGCTCGTGCTTCATGGTGGAGGTCCCGCTGGGGGCGGGCGCCGCGCCGGAGCTTGCCGTTCCCGCAAGCGCCGGGGAGCCGGCGGACGCCGGCCGGCCGGGCGTCGCCCTGGTCATCGACGACGACCCGCTGGTGCGCGAGGGGCTGGCGCTGCTGATCGGGCAGTCCGGCTGGTCCGTCCTCGCCGCCGCCAGCGCGCGGGAGGCCGTGCAGCGGCTGGCCTCCTGCCCGGCGGCGCCGTCGCTGGTCATCGCCGACTATCGGCTGGAGGGCGGGATGACCGGCCTGGACGCGTTGCGCGCGGTCGAGGCGCGGCTGAGCCGCCCGGCGCTCTGCGTCGTGCTCACCGGCGACACCGCGCCCGAGCGCATCGCCGACGCGCAGGCCAGCGGCTACCGCATCCTGCACAAGCCGCTCGCCGTGCGCGACCTGCTGGCCCTGCTCGCCGAGGCGTCCGGCGAGACAGCCCCGGCCGCCGGCCGCGCCGCCCGGACGGCCTGACGGCCCAACGGGGGGCGCGCTTCGGAGCGAACGGCATCAGCCCTCGCCGAGGCGGATCAGGCGCTTGCCCAGGTTCTCGCCGCGGTACAGCCCGGCGATGGCGCCGGGGGCCTGTTCGATGCCGTCCAGGATGTCCTCGCGGTGGTGCAGGCGTCCGGCGCGCAGCCAGTCGGCCAGCCGCGCCGCCGCCTCCTCGAACCGCGCGGCGTGGTCGAAGAACAGGAAGCCCTGCATCCGCGCCCGCTTCACCAGGATGTGCCGCTCGACGCGCGGCCCCAGCGGCGGCGGGTCCCAGCTCGCCACCGACGCCGTGCCGCAGACCACCACGCGGGCGCCGACGGCGAGGTGCGGGTAGACGGCGTCGCTGACCGGGCCGGCGGTGTTGTCGAAGTACACGTGCACGCCGTCCGGACAGGCCGCCGCCACCGCCGCCGACAGGTCGGTCTCGTCCTTGTAGTCCAGCGCGGCGTCGAAGCCGTACACCTCCCGGCACAGGTCCACCTTGGCCGGCCCGCCGGCGATGCCCACGGCGCGGCAGCCCAGCAGCCGGGCGATCTGCCCGACCGCCGAGCCCACCGACCCGGCGGCGGTGGACACCACCACCGTCTGCCCGGCCTTCGGCTGGCCGACCTCGATCAGCCCCAGATACGCGGTGATGCCGTTGAGGCCGAGGATGCCCAGCGCCGCCGACAGCGGCAGGTCCGTTTCCCGCACCGTGCGGATGACGTCGCGGCCGTCGGAGACGGCGAAGCGCTGCCAGCCGAACAGGCCCATCACCCGCGCGCCGGCCGGGTATCCGGGATGCCGGCTCTCGACCACCTCGCCCACGGCGAAGGAGCGCATCACCTCCCCCAGGCCGACCGGGGTGGAATAGTTGCCGACCGCCGACACCCAGCCGCGCATCGCCGGGTCCACCGACAGATAGGCGTTGCGGACGCGGAACTGGCCGGCGGCGAGTGGTTCCAGCGGGGCCTCGACGATTTCGAAATGCTCGGCCTGCGGGATGCCGTCCGGACGGGCGCGCAGGCGGATCTGGCGGTTCATGGTGGCCATGGTCGGGCTTCCTCGGGCGAATGCGGGGCCAGCGTGACAAAAGGCCAGCGTAACAGCCGGACGCCCCATGGTGTAGTGCCCAGCGGAACGAAGCGGGCGGCGGCGTGTTGGTCCCCGGCCACCGCCAGCGGGGAGCCCCGACATGCTGTTTCGCCGAACCACCATGCCGCCGCGCGCCGATGCCGCGTGACACGCCGGTAAACGATGTCTTGGGCGGGGAGGCGGAGCGGGACGCGCGCGCCCTGGCCACCCTCGCCGGGTCGGCGGGACCCACTGGCCTGCTGCACGTCGCCG
>DASWVP010000336.1:0-5819 GCA_036401175.1 Azospirillum sp.
CCCGCCGCCGGCTCGGCGCGCGCGTGGCGGTGGGTGCGGCGCGACGGGTCGGGGCGCGGCACGGCGTCCAGCAGCGCCTGCGTGTAGGGGTGCAGCGGGCGGGCGAAGACCTCGGCCGTTGGCCCGCTCTCGACGATCCGCCCCAGATACATCACCGCCACGCGGTCGGTGACGCAGCGCACGACGCTGAGGTCGTGGCTGATGAACAGGTAGGACAGGCCCAGCCGCTCGCGCAGGTCCAGCATCAGGTTCAGCACCTGCGCCTGCACCGACACGTCCAGCGCCGACACCGGCTCGTCCGCCACCACCAGTTCCGGCCGGGTGATCAGCGCGCGGGCGATGGCGACGCGCTGGCGCTGCCCGCCGGAGAATTCGTGCGGGTAGCGCCCGGCCGCCGCCGCGCCCAGCCCCACCTCCGACAGCGCCTCGCGCACCCGCTCGGCCCGTTCCGCCCGGCCGATTTCCGGCATCAGCGAGCCCATCGGCTCGGCCACGATGCGGGCGACGCGGTGGCGCGGGTCGAGCGAGCCGTAGGGGTCCTGGAACACCATCGACATGTGCCGGCGCATCGCCTTCAGCTCGCGGCCGGACAGGGCGAACAGGTCGCGGCCCAGCAGGCGCACGGTGCCCACCGTCGGCCGCTCCAACGCCAGCACGGCGCGGGCCAGCGTGGACTTGCCGCAGCCGGACTCGCCGACGATGCCGAAGCTCTCCCCGGCCGCCACGGCGAACGACACGCCGTGCAGCGCCCGTATGCGGCCCGGCCGTTCGAACAGCCGGCGGCGCGGCAGCGCGTAGTCGCGCACGAGGTCAGCCACCTCCAGCAGGGCCGTCATGGCGCGCCCTCGCCGCGCGGGTGGATGCAGGCGGCCGTGTGTTCCGGCCCCACCGTGATCTCGGGCGGTGGGGCGGCGCGGCAAGCGTCGGTGACGAAGGCGCAGCGGTCGGCGAAGGGGCAGCCCGGCGGCCGGTGCGCCGGGTCCGGCACCTGTCCGGGGATGGTCGGCAGGCGCGGCCCCGGCGGGGCGTCCCCCATGCGCGCGGTCGCCGCGTGCGGGGAGGCGGCGAGCAGGCCGCGCGTGTAGGGGTGCGCCATGCGGCGGAACACCTCCGCCGTCGGCCCGCGCTCCACGACGCGGCCGGCGTACATGACCAGCATGCGGTCCGTCGTCTCGGCCACCACGCCCAGGTCGTGCGTGATCATCATCAGCGCCATATCACGCTCGCCCGCCAGATCGGCCAGCAGGTCGAGGATCTGCGCCTGGATGGTGACGTCCAGCGCCGTCGTCGGCTCGTCTGCGATCAGCAGGTCGGGGCCGCAGGCCAGCGCGATGGCGATCACCACGCGCTGCCGCTGCCCGCCGGAGAGCTGGTGCGGGTAGAGCGTGGGCGGAAAGCGGCCCGGCGGCAGGCCGACGCGCGCCAGCGCCTCCACCCCGCGCCGCCCGGCCTCGGCCTTCGACAGGCCCAGGTGCAGGCGCGGCCCTTCCGCCACCTGCGCGCCGATGGTACGCACGGGGTTGAGCGCGGTCATCGGCTCCTGGAACACCATGGCGACGCGCCGGCCGCGCACGTGCCGCCACTGGTTCTCCGGCGCGCCCAGCATCTCCCGCCCGTCCAGGCGGATGGCGCCGGCGGCGGTGGCGCCGGCCGGCAGCAGGCCCATCAGCGCCAGCGCCGTCAGCGACTTGCCGCAGCCGGACTCGCCGACCACGCCCAGGCTGTCGCCGCGCTCCATGGCGAAGGACACGCCGTCCAGCAGCCGCACGCCGCCGATGGACACGCCCAGGTCGCGCACCTCCAGCAGCGGCATCTCAGCGCTCCCGCCGCAGACGCGGGTCGAGCAGGTCGCGCAGCCCGTCACCCAGCAGGTTGAGGCCCAGCACCGACAGCGCGATGGCGAGGCCGGGGAAGATCGCCAGACGCGGCGCCATGTAGATGTAGGTCTGCGCCTCGTTCAGCATCTTGCCCCAGGACGGCGCCGGCGGCTGCACGCCCAGCCCCAGGTAAGACAGGCTGGCCTCCGCCAGGATGCCCAGCGCGAACTGGATGGTCGCCTGCACGATCAGCAGCCCGGCGAGGTTGGGCAGGATGTGCTCCACCGTGATCGCCGCGTCGCCCTTCGCCGCCACGCGGGCCGCCAGCACGAAGTCGCGCCGCCACAGCGCCAGCGCCGCGCCGCGCGTCAGGCGCGCGAAGACGGGGATGTTGAAGATGCCGATGGCGATGATGGCGTTGACCGCCCCCGGCCCGGCCAGCGCCGTGATCATCACCGCCGACAGCAGGGCCGGGAAGGCGAAGGCGAAGTCGTTGAAACGCATCACCGTCTCGTCCACCCATCCCCGCTGCGCCGCCGCCAGCGCCCCCAGCGGCACGCCGACGCCGGCCCCGATGGCGACCGCCACCAGCGCCACGACGATGGAGTTCCACGCGCCCCCCATGACCATCGACAGCACGTCGCGCCCGAACGGATCGGTGCCCAGCGGATGCGCCGGCGAGGGGGCGGCCAGCCGCTGCGCGATGTTCATCTCGGCCGGCGCGTACGGCGTCCACACCAGCGACAGCAGCGCCATGCCCACCAGCGCCGCCGTCAGCGCCGCGCCGAGGATCAGGCCGGGGGAGCGTAGCAGCCTACCCATGCCCGCCCCCCAGCCGCAGGCGCGGGTCGAGCAGGGCGTAGGCGATGTCGACCACGAAGTTGACGACCACCACCGTGGCGGCCAGCAGCACGACGACGTCCTTCACCACGATCAGGTCGCGTTGGGCGATCGACTGGAAGATCAGCCGGCCGATGCCGGGCAGCGCGAAGACGTTCTCGATGACGATGGTGCCGGCCAGCAGGAAGGAGAACTGCAACCCCATGATGGTGACCACCGGGATCAGCGCGTTCGGCACCGCGTGCCGCCACAGCGCCTTGCCCGGCCCCAGCCCCTTGGCGCGCGCGGTGCGGACGTAATCCTCCTTCAGGGTTTCCAACACGCTGGAGCGGGTGACGCGCGCCAGGATCGCCGCCTGCGGCAGCGCCAGCGCCACCGCCGGCAGCAGCAGCGAGCGCAATCCCGGCCACACCCCGTCCTCCCACCCCGCGAAGCCCCCCGCCGGCAGCCAGCCGAGTTGCACCGAGAACACCACGATCAGCAGCAGCCCCAGCCAGAAGTTCGGCACCGCCACGCCGACCTGCGTCAGCGCCATGACGACGGCCTCCGCCGGCCGCCCGCGCCGCGCCGCCGCGAACACGCCCACGGGAATGGCGACGGCGGTGGACAGCGCGATCGCCAGCAGCGCCAGCGGCAGGCTGACCTGCGCCCGCTCCGCCACCAGCCCGGTGACCGGCACATCGTAGGTGTAGCTGCGCCCGAAATCGCCGGTCAGCATACCGCCCAGCCAGCGCGCATAGCGCTCAGGCGCCGGCTGGTCGAGGCCGAGCTGGGCGCGCAGCGCCGCCAGCGTCTCCTCGCTGGCCCCGGTGCCCAGCATGACGGCGGCGGGGTCGCCCGGCAGCACCTCCAGCACGACGAACACGACCAGCGTCGCCACCAGCAACGTGACGATCAGCGCCGCCGTCCGGCGCAGCAGGAAGAGAGTCATGATTTGCCCCCTCCCCCGCCCCCGGCGGGGGAGGGAGGGGCCCAGCCGAAGGCTGGGAGGGTGGGGGCAGCGGCCTCCGCGGCAGGCGAACGAAGTCCGTAGGTTGGGTTGAGCGCGAGCGAAAACCCAACGCACCCGGCATGGCAAGGACGTTGGGTTTTCGCCTGCGGCTCAACCCAACCTACGCTCCTTCTTACGGCGCCCACGACACCTCGGTCAGGTCGTAGGCTTGCGTCGGGAAGTTCTCCCACAGGCCCTTCAGCTTGGCGCTCCACACGCCCAGCTTGGGCAACTGGAAAAGGAAGACGTTCGGCTCGTCCGCCGCCAGCTTGCGCTGCATGGCGCCCAGCAGTTCCTTGCCCTGCGCGGGGTCCAGTGTCGCCTGCCACTGCTTGTACAGGTCCTTGAACGCCGCATCCTGGTAGTTGAAATAGTATTTGTCGCGGGCGTAGATCTCGATGTCCATCGGCTCGGTGTGGGCGACGATGGTCATGTCGAAGTCGGAGCCGCGGAACACCTGCTCCAGCCACTGCGCCCATTCCATGGGAATGATCTCGGCGGTGACGCCGACCTTGGCGAGCTGCGCGGCGATGATCTCGCCCGAGCGCCGGGCGTAGGGTGGCGGCGGCAGCTTCAGCGTCACCTTCGTCCCCTGCGCCACCCCGGCCTCCGCCAGCAATGCCTTGGCCTTGGCCGGGTCGTGCGGATAGGTGCCGGCGAGGTCCACATAGGCCGGGTGCGTCGGCGAGAAGTGCGTGCCGATCGGCGTGCCGAAGCCGGACATGGCGCCGTCGACGATCGCCTTGCGGTCGATGGCGTGCGCCAGCGCGCGGCGCACGCGCGGATCGTCGAAGGGCTTGCGCGCGTTGTTCAGCGCCAGGATCGTCTCGCCCTCCGTCTGCCCGACCACCACGGTGAAGCGCGGATCGGCGCGGAACATCGGCAGGCTTTCGGCCGCCGGGAACTGCGGGAAGCCGTCGACGTCGCCGGACAGCACGGCGGCGGTGGCGGCGGCCGGGTCGGCGATGAAGCGGAAGGTCGCCGCCTTCAGCGCCACCTTCGGGCCCCAGTAGGCATCAAAGCGCTCCAGCTCGACGCGGTCACCCTTGGCCCAGCGCTTCAGCTTGAAGGGGCCGGTTCCGACCGGCGCGGTCTTGTTGCCGGCGGCCGAGTTCGGCGCCACCATCGCCGCGTCGCCCCAGCCCATGTCGAACAGGAAGCTGGCGGTCGGGCGCTTCAGCGTCACCACCGCCTTGGCCGGGTCCGGGCAGGCGACCGACGCGATCGGCTCGAACAGGCGCTTCTGCGCGTTGACGCTGTCGGCGGCCAGCGCGCGTTCGTAGGAGAACTTGACCACCGAGCAGTCGAACGGCGTGCCGTCGTGGAACGCGGCCTTGCGCAGCGCGAAACTGTAGGTCAGCCCGTCCGGCGACACCGTCCAGCTCTCGGCCAGAGCCGGCTGCACCGCCGCGTTGCGGTCGATGCGCGTCAGCCCCTCGAAGACGTTGTGGTAGGTCACCTCGTCGATCGCCGCGGCGGCCCCGGCGGTGGGGTCGAGGTGCGGCGGCTCCAGCACCATGCCAAGCACCACCGTGTCCTTGGCGGCCAGGGCCGGCGCGCCGGCCATGGCGGTGAGGGCGGCGGCGGCCACCACGGTCAGCGCTGCTCTCATGATCGTTCCTCTCCCAGTTCGATTCTGTGAAGGTCACGGTAGGCGGGCCAGGGGCCGAGCGCCTCCGCCTCGAACACGCCGCGCATGATGGCGCGCGACAGGCAGTCCGCCGCCGCCATCCCGATGCGCGACAGGCCGCCCACCGGGTCGGCCAGCGGCCGCCGGCCGGTGGACAGCGCGAAGACGCTGTCGCCGTCCACCGTGGTGTGCACGGGGCGCAACGCGCGGCCCAGCCCGTCGTGCGCCATCAGCGCGACGCGGCGCGCCTGCGCCTTGCTCAGGGTGGCGTCGGTGGCGACCACGGCGATGGTGGTGTTGCCGCCCACCGACAGATCGAAGGAATAGTCCAGGTCGCCGGGGCCGAGCGCCCGCACCGGCGGCGCCTGCCCGCCGGCCTCCCCGTCCTGCTCCAGCGCCCAGGCCCAGAAGGTGTCGGTGCCCGGGATGACGGCGGAGCCGAAGGCGTTCACCACGACCAGCGCGCCCACCGTCGTACCGTCGTCCAGCACGATGGACGCGCTGCCCAGCCCGCCCTTCAGCGCGCCGCACTTCGCCCCCA